>NZ_CP026363.1:1155000-1455000 GCF_004117055.1 Brevibacillus agri | reverse complement strand
AGTCTCAGATGAAGAGCAGTAAATTGCGAAATTCCTTCGAAAGGAGCCGCCAACAAAGACCGTAAAATCGCTTCGCGGCTGTGTCCCGTTGCCCCTTGGGGCGTAATGCTTCTCAATTCTTTGGCGTACGGGCGTAAGTCCAGAACCGAAAAAAATAAGGGCAGACGTTCTTTCGATTCAAGTTTTTGCAGTTCCTCAAAGGAAAAAAGTGATGGCTGGAGAATATACAAGTGACTTCACCTTCCTCGAAAAGTTTTCGTGTGTGGTTGCTTGAAAACTTCTCCTTCTTGGGGTGAAGTCCTTTTTTATGCTTTTCAAGTGCTTGATACGAAAGGGCTCAGAAATCTGCAAAAGGCTCAAATAAAAACACCCCTCCCTACATCGATTAGATTAGGGAGGGAAGCTACGCCTACATTGTCTTAAACTCGCATGAGTAATAATTTGAGAGTCTAATAAATACCCTCCACACTCTTAGTATCCGCTAACAATCTTCATTCTTACATTCGTCCAGTTTTTGTAATTCAATTCTTTTCTAGCGTTATCTAGATTTTCTGCTGCAATATTTGAGTAACCCAAGACCGCCCCTGAAGCATAGGCTTGTGTTGTCCAAAGGGCTAACTTAGCAACCATGAACGCTTTTCCAAGGTACTTAACTCCTTTAACCCATCCCGCTGGTCCTTTTAAATATTCTCCTCCGTATTGGCCAATAGTAAGGAAGGAAGAAATACCGCTAGCCCAAGCATTTACCTCATCTCTAAACTCTTCTCGATCCATTTTTGTAATAACTGCATCTTCATAAGCTTTTATATAGCTCTTGAAATTCGACAAAGAGTCAGAGTTATCCCCATCATCTTCATTACCTGTAATCCTAATATATTCATGTGCTGAGGCACTCAAAGCCTGAATTTCAAAGTCTCCCGATTTATTATCATGGTTGTAATAATTGTCAAAAGCTCCTCTGGCTAAAACAGCCTTTAAACCAATGGAATTATTATTCTTTTCAATTTCTTTATTTATTGTTTCCTTCTCTTCTTTAACGTCTTCTAGAGTATACCCCTCGATTTTATCAAATGCCCCCTCTTCATCTTCAAAATAACTTTCAATCTCTGCTTCAAAATCAGTAATCTCAAAAGAGACAGTTTTTTTACTTGACAACGTCTTTCTTCCTTTTTCATCATGAACCGTTTTAGTTAGGAATTTATTCTTTGCCTCTCCAGTCTCGAAATCATTGTGGAAAGAAGAAATCTCAAGGACAGTATTTTGATATTTACCGTCATTATCAAAAAAATCCTCTCTTGAATAAACTGATGTCTCGATGAAATCATCATTTTTGTTTATTTCAACACTTTCGGAAACAATTTTATATCCATCATTTAACTCAATCTTATAAGAATCAAATTTAGGCTGAGGAATTTTTTCATAAGCCTTGCTACTTTTCGCGAAAGTTGTAGGTACTACAGCAAAATTCGAAAATATAGACATTCCTACAACCGATAAAGCTAACAGTGTGCTTGTAATTTTCTTCATTATTCATGACCCTTTACTATTTATTAACAGTGAAATAAATGGTAATATTGTGTAATAAACCCAAAAGAGGTGTTTACTTTGAAAAACAATGATGATCAAAACAAAAGCCTTGCAGACAAAGCTTTTGAAAATATCACGTTTTTCTTTACACTTGGTTTCTCTAATTTTATTCGTGATTCGATTAAGAATCCAAAAGAGACACTAATAATTTTTATCATTGTATTTCCAACATCAATAATCTTCTTTTTTTGGCTTTTCAATTATCTCTCAAAAAATTAACCATCACCCTAATTTTACAATATTACCCATATACCCCTTTTTAAAATTTAGCGTAATTTTAGATTTATTTCCACTTTTTTGCTCAATTTTTATTCAGTTTCGAGTAATAAACGATGAATGCAACCGGGGTTGTTAGAAAAGTCGATGAGTTTGGACGCATTGTGCTTCCAAAGGAGCTACGAGCCATTTTTGATATTATCCTCAAAGATCCATTGGAGATTTACGTTGTTGATGAATGTAACATATTGAAGAAGTATGAACTGGCATGTGTATTCCTGTGCTAGTGAAGCAACATGAATCAGAATAAACAAGGGAAGCCCTCTCCAGACTAGAATTCTGAAGGAGGGCTTCGTCATATTTCAGGATACCCCGCGTCACGCAAAGCGTTCGCAGCGCAGTGAGCTGCTTCTCTCGCTCCTGGTCCATCGCCGAAAAAATGGAAGAAGACGAACATAAAAGTTCGCCTTCTACACCAAAGGAACATTTTGAATCGGCACGATTATTTTTTAAAACACGTATGCCACTTATAAAATGCTGGGGCAACAACGTTTTATCGTTTCCTACCCAATACTGCCTTCCATCTCAAACTTAATCAATCTGTTCATCTCCACCGCATACTCCATCGGCAGTTCCTTCGTGAATGGCTCGATGAAGCCCATGACGATCATTTCGGTCGCTTCGGCTTCTGTCAGGCCGCGGCTCATCAGGTAGAAGAGCTGGTCTTCGGACACTTTGGAGACAGTCGCTTCGTGCTCCAGCGTGATGTTGTCGTTCATGATCTCGTTGTACGGGATCGTGTCGGACGTGGACAGTTTATCCAGAATCAGCGTGTCGCACTTGATGTTGGACTTGGAGCCTTCCGACTTGCGCCCAAACTGGGCCAGACCGCGGTAGGTTACTTTTCCGCCGTCGCGGGAGATCGATTTGGAAATGATGGTCGATGTGCAATCCGGTGCCAAGTGAATCATTTTCGCACCTGCGTCCTGGTGCTGGCCTTTGCCTGCTACCGCGATGGACAGGACAGTACCTTTGGCGCGTGGGCCTTTCATGATAACTGCAGGGTATTTCATGGTCAGCTTGGAGCCGATGTTGCCGTCGATCCATTCCATGTTCGCGTCTGCGTAAGCAACCGCGCGTTTGGTCACGAGGTTGTAAACGTTGTTCGACCAGTTTTGGATCGTGGTGTAGCGGCAGCGTGCGCGCTCTTTCACGATGATTTCTACAACGGCGGAGTGCAGGGAATCCGTGCTGTAGATCGGAGCTGTACAGCCCTCTACATAGTGCACGAACGAATCTTCGTCAGCGATAATCAGCGTGCGCTCGAATTGGCCCATGTTTTCCGAGTTGATGCGGAAGTACGCTTGCAGCGGAGTTTCCACTTTTACGCCTTTTGGCACGTAAATGAAGGAGCCGCCGGACCATACAGCCGAGTTCAGCGCCGCAAACTTGTTGTCTGCTGGCGGGATGACGGTCGCGAAGTATTCCTTCACGATATCCGGGTACAGCTTCACTGCCGAATCCATGTCGCAGAACAGAACGCCCAGTTTTTCCAGGTCCTCCTGCATGTTGTGGTAAACGACCTCGGATTCGTATTGAGCGGATACACCCGCGAGGAATTTTTGCTCTGCTTCCGGAATCCCCAGCTTGTCAAAAGTCGCCTTGATTTCTTCCGGCACCTCATCCCAGCTACGGCCTTGCTTTTCCGAAGGCTTTACGTAGTACGTGATGCTGTTGAAATCGAGGTCGTCCAGGTCGCCACCCCATTTCGGCATCGGCATGCTGTTGAAAATGTCCAGGGCTTTCAAGCGGAATTCCAGCATCCACGCCGGCTCATCCTTGATCTTGGAAATTTCCTCGACGATTTCGCGGGTCAGACCCTTTTTCGTCCGGAATACAGAGACGTCCTTGTCGTGAAAGCCGTACTGGTAATCCTGTATCTCAGGGGCTTTTTTAGCCATCGTTGCTCACTCCTTCTTCATTCATGTCCATACCTGACTGCTATTTCTGCTCTGCCTGCTTGATGCCTTGCTCCAGCGCCTTCCAGGCCAGAGTGGCGCACTTGATGCGCGCCGGGAACTTGGCTACGCCAGACAAAGCTTCGATGTCACCCAGATCAATGGAATCGTCGATCTCTTTGCCCTGCATCATATCGGAAAACTTGTGCGCCAGCTCAAGTGCCTTTTCCACTGGCAGGCCCTTGACCGCATCCGTCATCATCGAAGCGGATGACATGCTGATCGAACAGCCTTCGCCTAGAAACTTCGCGTCCACCACCTTGCCCTCCTCAACCTTCAAGGAGAGCGAGATGCTGTCGCCACAAGTCGGGTTATTCAAATTCACAATGAGTCCGTCGGATTCTTCCAGCTTGCCGCGATTGCGCGGCTTCTGGTAGTGGTCCATAATGACGCGGCGGTATAAATCATCAAGAGAAGACATTGCCGAAATACTCCTTCGTCTTCTTCAATCCCGCTATCAGCACATCTACTTCTTCTTCTGTGTTGTACAGGTAGAAGCTTGCCCGAGCGGTAGCCGTCACATTCAGCCAGCGCATAAGCGGCTGGGCGCAGTGATGGCCCGCACGAACTGCGATTCCGTAGCTGTCCAGCACAGTCGCCAGATCATGCGGATGTACCGTATCCAGATTGAATGTAATTAAACTGCTGCGGTCCTGCTGCGGGCCGTAAATCGTCAGTCCTTCGATCTCGCGCATTTGCTCCATGGCGTATTTCACCAGATGCTTTTCATGGCGCTCGATGTTTTCCAGACCGATTTCCTGCAAAAAGTCAATCGCTGCCCCGAGTCCGATCGCGCCTGCGATGATCGGCGTGCCGCCTTCGAATTTCCACGGCAGCTCCTTCCACGTAGAGTCGTACTTATCCACGTAGTCGATCATTTCGCCGCCAAATTCCATCGGCTCGACCTGCTCCAGCACCTCGCGCTTGCCGTACAGGACACCGATGCCTGTCGGGCCTGCCATCTTGTGCGCAGAAAACGCGTAAAAATCGCAATCCAAATCCTGGACGTCGATTTTTTTGTGCGGAGCGCCCTGGGCCCCGTCCACAAACAGAAGAGCGCCGTGCTGATGCGCGATCTGGGCAATTTCCTTGATCGGAGTAGTATCCCCAAGTACGTTGGAAATATGGTGAATCGCTACGATCTTGGTATTGTCCGTAACCGTTTCTTTTACCGCGTCCAGAGTGACGGTCCCGTCCTCTGCCAGCGGGATGAACTTGAAGGTCGCTCCGGTTGCCTTGGCTGCCTGCTGCCACGGAATGAAATTGGCATGGTGCTCTACCAGCGTTGTGACAATCTCATCCCCAGGCTTCAGAACCAGGCGAGCGTAGCCGTAAGCAATCGTGTTGATCGCGGAGGTCGTGCCGCGCGTGAACACGATTTCCGCTGTCTCGCGGGCGTTGATGAAGGCGCGGACTTTCTCGCGCGCGCCCTCGTAGCCGTCAGTCGCTCGGTTGCCCAAGGTGTGCACGCCACGGTGCACGTTGGAGTTGAACTCCTTGTAGTATTTATCCATCGCCTCAATTACCGGAAGCGGCTTTTGAGAGGTTGCTCCATTGTCCAGATAGACGAGCGGGTGCCCGTTTACCTCTTGGTGAAGGATGGGAAAATATTTCCGAAGCTCCTTGGCGTCCATTAGCCTAACTTCCTTTCAAGCGCCTGACGGAGTTTGTTTCTCACTTCTTCCACCGGGATTTCGGACACAACCGGATCGAGGAAGCCGAGAATAATCAGACGTTCTGCGCCCTGACGGGTAATTCCACGCGACATCAGGTAGTAGATGGACTCTTCGCTGAAGCGTCCTACCGAAGCAGCGTGCCCCGCTTTAACGTCATCCTCGTCGATCAACAGGATCGGGTTGGCGTCGCCGCGAGCTTTGTCACTCAGCATCAGGATGTTTTCCGCCTGCACACCGTTTGCTTTTTCAGCGCCTTTTTCGATTTTGGTGATCCCATTCAAAATGCTGACTGCTTCCCCTGTCATAACGGCCTTGCTCACCATGTCCGACTCGGAGTGGGTGCCGATATGTTGAACCTGGGAAGTCAAGTTTTGACGCTGGGAACCTGTCCCTACCGAAATGGATTTGGTCAGTGCATTCGAACCAGTTCCTTTGAGGATGGTTGTGTTGTTGGCAACGGTGTTGCCGTCGTTCATCTCGCCCAAAATCCATTCCATTTTGCCATCGCGGTCAACCGTTGCGCGACGGAAGCTGTAGTCGTGAACCTCTGCGGACAAGGAACGCACAGAAGCTACCTGCACGGATGCGCCTGCCCCTACGAACACTTCGACAATGCTGTTGGCTACCATGCTTTTGCCTTCGCCAGATACGTATGTATCCACGTAGGTCACTTTGCTGTTCGCTTCTGCCACGATCAGCACATGCGGGCAAAGAAGCGCATGGTCGCCAGCGATTTCGTAAACAGCCTGCAACGGTACATCCACTTCCACGTTTTTCGGAACGTAGAGAAAAACGCCGCCGTTTACGACTGCGGCATGCAGCGCGCTCAGCTTGTGCTCGTCTGGCGCCACTACCTGGTGCATGTATTTTTGTACGAGTTCGCCATGGTTTTGCAGCGCGTCAGCGAGCGTAGTGAAAATGACGCCTTGTGCCTTCAGCTCATCTGTCACGGCATGAAAAACGGCGGAAGCATTCTTTTGCACCACCAGGTTTTTCACGCTGTCCACGTCGATTTGCCCTTTTACCAGTTCGCTCAGCTCATTGGCCGACGCGATCTTGGCAGTGGTTTGAAACGGGTCGAACCCGGCAGTATTCCATTTATCAATCTTCGTTTTCTCCAAAGCGGGAAGCGGAAGCTCTCCCGCCGCCTTCAGTCCAGCGAGGCGCTTTTCAAGGAACCAAGCAGGCTCCTGATTAGCTTTGGAGTACTCGGTGATCGCTTCGGAACCGAAGCGGAGCTGTACATCCACACTCATTTCACTGCTGCCTCCTTCTTCCTACACGTTGGCGTTAACGGTTTCGTCCTCGATGCCGAGCTCTTCCTTGATCCAGTCGTAGCCTTCTGCCTCCAGGCGTTCAGCCAGCTCAGGACCACCGGACTTCACGATACGACCTTGCATCATGACGTGTACGAAGTCAGGCTTCACATAGTTCAGCAAACGCTGGTAGTGCGTGATAATCAGGAAACCGCGGTCAGCAGAACGCATTTCGTTTACACCGTTGGCTACGATTTTCAGCGCGTCGATGTCGAGACCGGAGTCGATTTCGTCCAGGATACAGATACTTGGCTCCAGGAGCATCATTTGCAAAATCTCGTTGCGCTTTTTCTCCCCGCCGGAGAAGCCTTCGTTCAGGTAGCGGTGCGCAAAAGAATCGTCCATTTCCAGCGTGCTCATCTTTTTGTCCATCTCGCGGATGAATTTCATCAGGGAGATTTCGTTGCCTTCGCCACGGCGCGCGTTGATCGCAGAACGCAGGAAGTCGGAGTTGGTTACGCCGCTAATTTCGGATGGGTATTGCATCGCCAGGAACAGACCTGCGCGTGCGCGCTCGTCTACTTCCATTTCCAGAAGGTCGTCGCCGTTGATAAGCACTTCGCCATCGGTTACCTCGTATTTCGGGTGGCCCATCAGCGTAGATGCCAGTGTCGATTTACCGGTACCATTCGGTCCCATGATCGCGTGCACTTCGCCGCCCTTGATTTCCAGGTTCAAACCTTTGAGGATCTCTTTGTCCTCGATCTTGGCGCGAAGGTTTTTTATTTGCAAATGCGGTACTGCTGTCATCTGAATTCCCTCCATACACAAAAGTGAGTTGGTAATTCTCAATCCATTCTCAATAACTATCTTATAATAAGAATAATTATAAATCAAGGAATGAAACATATCTGTATTTTTTATATCATTATATTTAGAAAGTCCGTTTTTGCTTCCAAAAACCTTCCCAAATACAACGGCCACGTAAGCATTTTCTCCCATGCAACTTTTTCCAATACATCGCCTGGCATTTTCCAGGAACTTTTCTCCCGATTCGCCTCCCGAGCGCCACAAAAAAAGGCACAGGTGCGTACAGCCAGTTCAGCAGCTTGCCTCGTGTTGGTTATGTATCCAATCCGCTCGTTTCCATTCGCTGAAAAAGCCTCCTATGGAAGCTTACCTGACCCTTTTGCGCGAGTCAAATGGAAAAGCTGTGATAGCGGCCCTGTCCACAGCCTGCTGATTGGCAGCGTTGCCTGGCCGCTCTCGCCTTGGACAAAACAAAACGGCTAGACGCTATTGTCCAGCCGTTTCCTCCATATATATAGCCGTTGCTTACGCTTTTGGACCTGCTTTCGCAATGTCTGTTGCATCCGGGAACTTCTTCTGGAAGTTCTCGATGAAGCGTGCAGCCAGTTCGGCAGCTTGCTTGTCGTAGTCTTCCTTGTTTGCCCATGTGTTGCGCGGCTGAAGCACTTCTGCCGGTACGTTCGGGCAAGTGGTCGGCACTTGTACGCCAAACGTTGGGTCTTCCACGTACTCTACCTTTTCCAGATCGCCGTTCAGCGCTGCCGTTACCATCGCACGCGTGTAGGAGAGCTTCATGCGCTGTCCAACACCGACAGGGCCACCCGTCCAGCCTGTGTTTACGAGATATACTTGCACATCGCGCTCGTCAATTTTTTTGCCGAGCATTTCTGCGTACACAACCGGGTGCAGCGGCAGGAAAGGAGAGCCGAAGCACGTGGAGAACTCGGTTTGCGGAGCCGTTACGCCGCGCTCTGTACCGGCCATTTTGCTCGTGTAGCCGGACAGGAAGTGGTACATCGCCTGCTCTTTGTTCAGTTTGGAGATTGGAGGCAGCACGCCGAACGAATCGGCTGTCAGGAAGATGATGACGTTTGGCTGACCGCCTACACCTGGAATCACAGCGCCGGAGATTGCGTCTACCGGATAGGCTGCGCGCGTATTTTCTGTGTACTTCGTGCTGTCGTAGTCGGCGACATGGGTAGCCGGGTCTACATCTACGTTTTCAAGTACGGTACCGAACTGGATCGCGTTCCAGATTTGCGGTTCGCCCTCTTCGGACAGCTTGACGCATTTTGCATAGCATCCGCCCTCGATGTTGAATACGCCATTGTCAGACCAGCCGTGCTCGTCGTCCCCGATCAGGAAGCGGTTCGGGTCAGCGGACAGCGTTGTTTTGCCTGTACCGGACAGTCCGAAGAACAGCGCGACATCCCCGTCTTTGCCCACGTTGGCCGAGCAGTGCATGGACAAAACGTTGCGCTCAGGCAACAGCATGTTCATGACGCTGAAGATCGACTTTTTCATCTCGCCCGCGTACTCGGTGCCACCGATCAAAACGGTCTTTTGCTCGAAGCTCAGAACGATGAAAGTCTCGGAGTTGGTTCCGTGTACAGATGGATTGGCTTTGAAGCCAGGTGCGTAAAGCACGGTGAACTCAGCCTCGTGTGTCGCCAGCTCCTCTGCAGATGGACGGATGAACAACTGGCGCGCAAACAGGCTGTGCCAAGCGTATTCGGTTACGACCCGGATTGGCAGACGGTAGGTTGTGTCTGCACCAGCAAAACCGTCAAATACAAACAGCTCGCTTTTGCCTTGCAAGTATTGCAGCACGTCCTGCTGGAGTGCCTGGAACTTCTCCGGAGAAATCGGCTGATTCACCGGACCCCAGTTGATCTTATCGTGTACGGAAGCTTCGTCCACCACAAATTTGTCCTTTGGCGAACGGCCGGTAAACTTGCCTGTCAGCGCATTGAGCGCCCCCTTGTCGGTCAAAATCCCTTCGCCACGCTTTACTGCCATCTCAACGAGCCCAGCTACAGGCAGGTTGCGGTAAACCTGTGTAGCTCCCAGAATGTCAGAAAGCTTGTGAACCGTATTGGTTTCCATGTGTGAACGATCTCCTTCCCAAAATGTATATCCAAGTAAAGTAACTTTTCTCAATGTCGTTCGATTTGTAATTAGTATATCACATTCAATCAAATAAGCCACATAATTTTATAATCTCTTGTGGAGAATGTGTGAATAGCCTCCCCAGTAGTTTTCCCCACCCTACAGTATTTCAGTTCTTCGACTCTATGTCCACCCTTTCGTAAATGAATGGATATTTTGAAAATTCGCTGGTCTGACCAGTTGGCGCGACAAAGTGCCTGGACAGCGGCCCGCCTTGATCCGCCAGCCCTGGATGGTGCCTGCGCCATGGCTTACACAAAAAACCCGCTGCATGAGCGGGTCTTCCAGCGCATTCGCTTAGCGGGAGGCATTTTCTCCGAGCTTGTCAAACGTGCGCACGATGACACGGCTGAGAATCTGGACGCCGTCGCGGAGTGCCGACCGTTCGAACTTCATCTGCGGGTGGTGCAGTCCAGGCTGCAAATCGCAGCCGAGAGCCAGCATCGTCGCCTTGATGTGCGGACGCTCTACAGTGTAATAATGAAAGTCTTCCGCTCCCGGGCTGACAGGCGCCGCCTTGAGGTTGTCCACCCCGAGCACGTCGACAATCGCTTTCTCCATCAGCTCCTTCGCTTCCTCATCGACTTCCGCCGCCACCATTCGCGATCCGGCCGTAAGTTCGATCGACGCCTGGTAGGATGTCTCGATCCCTTCGATCATCTGGCGGACGCGCCCGACTAGCTCATCCATCGCCTGGTTGGTTTGCGCCCGCAAGTCAAGGGCGAATCTCGCTTTGTCCGGAATGATGTTGTAGCTCTCTCCTCCGGCTTGCAGCATGGTCATTTTCACTGTCGCCGGAACCATCGGATTGATGTGAATTTGTCCGATCCCGGAAATGATCGCACCCGCGACTTCAATCGCGTTGATTCCGAGGTGCGGCCTTGCTCCGTGTGCAGATACGCCTGTAATTTCTCCGTACAAAAACATCGCGGCGCCGTTGTAGATGGCTGGCCCCGCCGTCCCGTTCGCCATTTCCTGAATCGGGCGCAGATGGACGCCGTACAAATAGTCGATGTCGTCCACGACGCCTTTTTCCACGAGCTTCAAGGCGCCTGTTCCTTTTTCCTCAGCGGGCTGGAACAAAACTTTCAGCGTGCCCGGCTGCTTGTACCCGGAAGCGATCAACGCCTCTACCGTTTCGACAATCATGGTCATGTGCGCGTCATGCCCGCAGGAATGATTGGCGCGCCACTCTCCGTCTACTTCCTGCCACAGCGCGTCGATATCGGTGCGCAGCCCGACGACAGGCTTCCCTTCTCCCCACTCCGCGACAAGCCCTGTACAATCTGCAAAAGTAGTGACTGCAAGCCCCAGTGCTTGCATTCTCTCGGCCAAGTACTTCGTCGTCTCGACTTCCTGCCAGCTAATTTCCGGATTCGCGTGCAAGTGACTGAATGTTTCGTCAATGTTTCGCGCACGTGCAGCGACTGTTTCTTTCAACGCCAAGCTATCAGACATATTTGCGCCTCCCCCATCGTTTCTTCCTCATTATAGCACATGCGGGCGCCTTTATTTGGAAACGGGATCAGCCAGCTTTTATTTGCACGTCAAGCGCAAAATCGCATCCAGCTTCAACTGGTCGCGCAATGTCCCTGCTATTTTCACCTGCTGCTTGGCCAAGGTGTAGACCAGCTCGTCTCCGCCAAACAGCATCTCCATCTGCCGCTCGCCGCCCCTGACGATCAGATCGGCGGACTGCTCCTCCTCCCAGACGCCTGCCGAAATGCTGCCTTTTGATATCGTGAGTTGCCAGCGCGACTGCGTGTCGTCGACGACGATCCCGATCCGCTTTTCCCAACCTGCTGTCATATAGTGCAAATGCGTTTTCTTTTGTAGGCGCTCGCCTACCTCGTAAAGCAGTCTGCCAATTCCGATCATAAAAATCCGTCCCCCTCTCTTCTCCCATTGGGTTCGTGGCTCGCTCAGTCGAATCCTTTGGCGAGGGATGAGAACCACTGTCGGGTCTTGTCAGGGCGGCCGACTTTTTCTCGACAGGCTTTTTCATCTGTTGCGCAAAAACGAAAAGAGCACCCGCGGCCGCAGATGCTCTTCTGATCCATCCGTTATTCATCAAATTCGTCTTTATCCAGTCGGACTTCCAGATGGTGACCATCCGGTGTCTCAAAATACAAATTGTAGCTCGTAGGCTGCGTGATCGGGCCACGGTAGCAAATGTTTTCCGCCTCGAGCTTGTCGACCAGATAGTCGAGCTCAGCGCGGCTCGTTACCGAGAAAGCGAGGTGATCGACCTGCCCTACGCCGCCTTTGCCTTCCGCCCCGTCGTGCGGATGGAGACCGATCCGTGTGTATGTGCCGATTTGAAAGTAGACAGGCGCTCCTTCCACCATATTCTCTTCCGGGATGGGGACTTCCAAAATGTCCTTAAAAAACCGAGCTACCTTCACGACATCGCTGCAATTCAATGCGATGTGGTGAACGCCTTTCAAATGAAACATTCACACTGCCTCCCACGTCAACTAAAGGTCATGCGCTTTTTTGCGACACCTGCTTGCGTTTATTGTACTGCTTCAGTCGCTCGCTTAACCGTTTTAAACGAATCATGAGTGCTTCGCGCCACTCTTCATCCTTTAACTCCTTGGCAATACCGAGCAAATCCAAGGAGATATCAATCTGCTGCTTCAAAACATCGGCGAAGCTGGCTGCTTCATCCGTCATGGTACAATTCTCAAACAACTCCGATGTATTGTCAACACTCACAAAATCGGCGAAATCGACTTCGGGCGCCTGATCCCCTTGAGCATATTCTACTAAAATTTCGTACTCTCCCTCAATACCGGGATGAACCTCAATTCTGTCACAAACAGGACAAAACATGATGGGGACATTGTGTACAAGCGTTTTATAATGACGGACTGAGCCTACGGAACCTACCATTCCTGCACCGCAACAAAAACTCATAAATAGTCTCCCTCCTTCTTCGCCAAACAGCGAAAGCGTTAGAAGCGTCTGGTCGAAACTCTCTGTCTGTATCCGCATTGTAACCCGTAATCCCTCTGCTGCTCTACCGCAAAAAGATACCAATCGGTTTATGGCAAAACAAATTGTCATACCATTGTACTCGATTTGCCTGCGTTTGAACACCGTTTTCTGATTAGTTTGAAGTTTTTGTCGGTACATGCCTAAAAATCGTGCAAAGAAGTTTGAATCACGCCGATAAAGAGAATAGTTAGTCAGCTAGTCACAATAAAAGGAGAGCGGTTTTATGTTTCGTTTTAAAAGTCTTCGCGCCCGGACACTTGCGATTACCCTTCCAGTCATTGTCCTTACCTTAGTACTTCTGATGAGCATGGCCTTCATGTTTTCCCACGCCCAGTTGAACAAGGAACTGACGGAGAAGATGAACTACCAGTTGGACGTGCTCGGCAGCAAAGTGGAGAAAGAACTGGAAGCACACAGCAAGGTGACGCTGAACATGGCGCGCGTCATCGAAATGAGCCCCATTACTTATTCGCTGGAGCAGTTGGATTCCCTGCTGAGCAAAACAGTTCTCGTCAACGAAACGTCTGTTGGCATGGGAATTTTCATGGAGCCTTACGCTTTTGATCCGAGCAAGCAGTTCGTTGCTACTTACGCTGCCAAAAAAGACGGCAAGGTGAGCATTACGTACGAGTACAGTACATCGTCCTATAACTATCCTGAGCAAGAGTGGTACAAGATCGGTGCGTCGACCCAAAAACCGACAAATTACTCACCGCCGTACTATGACGAGATTTCCAAAGTCTCCATGACGACAGTCGTAGCTCCGTTTTACTCCCCAGACAAAAAGCTTTTGGGTGTAGCGACAGACGACATCACGCTCACGGATATTCAAGCGATGGTCTCGGGTACAAAAGTAGGCGAGACGGGCTGGGCCTTTTTGCTGGATCAGAACGGCAAGTACTTGTCCCATCCCCAGTCGGACAAGCTGATGGTCCAATCCGTGCAAACCGACAGCAACGCGTCGCTCGCAGAGATCGGCCCCGCTCTTCTCGCTGAAAATGAAGGCATGACAACTTTTTCCGATGACAATGGCGTCAATCGCGTCTATTTCCAAAAAATCCCTGACACAAATTGGACTATCGCGCTCGTCATGCCGGAAAATGAATTTGCCAAGCCTCTGAACGCTCTGGCTTACCGGCTTCTCGCTGTCAGTCTGCTTGGGCTGTTGATCCTGATTGCCGTCATTTATTTTTTCAGCAAGTATTTGACCGGACAAATCAACAAGGCCAACCAGCTTTCTCAAGCTCTCTCCTCCGGCGATTTCACCGCTACGATGGACGTCAAGACAGCCGATGAAATGGGCGTCATGGCAAGCCGCTTCAATACGATGACCGCCACCTTGCGCGAAACGCTCAGCCAGGTCAGCTACAGCGCCCAGCAAGTCGCCGCTACTTCCGAACAACTGATGGCGAGCGCAGAGCAGACGAGCAAAGCGACGGAGCAAATTGCCCAGTCTGTGCAGGAGATCGCCTACGGAACAGAGCAGCAGGTGGACGCGACCAATCAGGGCAGCGATGTCATCAACGAAATCGCCCAGCATATTTCGTTGATGGAAAAAGGCATCGAGGAAGTCAGCTCCTCTACTCGCGATGCCAATCGCCAGGCTGCAGAAGGAAACCAGATGGCCGCGAAGACAGTGGAGCACATGACGGTAATTCACGGACAAATGGAGCAAACCGCAGCGGTGGTCAACGCACTTGGACAGCGCTCCCAGGAAATCGGCCAAATGATCGCGCTGATTACCTCGATTGCCAGCCAGACCAACCTGCTTGCCTTAAACGCAGCGATCGAAGCCGCCAGAGCCGGGGAGCAAGGACGAGGCTTTGCCGTTGTCGCTGACGAAGTGCGCAAGCTGGCGGAACAGTCCAGCTCGGCCGCCGAACAGGTGAGCAGCCTCGTCACGGACATTCAGCGCGATACCGAATCGGCCATCTCCGCCATGAGCCACGGCTCCATCATCCTCGGGGAAGGCATGACGCTGGTCACCGCGACCGGAACCGCCTTCGAGCAAATTTCCGACTCTACCGCCCACTTGCTTACCCGCACAGACGAAGTGTCGGCGGAAATGAAAAAAATCAGCCAGGAAATGCAAACGATCGTCGCAGCGATCGACCATATTTCGCAAATCGCCATCCAGTCCGCCGGCAATTCGCAAACCGTCGCAGCGGCAGCAGAAGAGCAAAACGCGTCGATGGAAGAAATTTCCGCAGCCGTGACCATGCTCGCGAAGATGGCAGAAGAGCTGAACGATACGGTGCGCTCGTTTAAGCTTAGGTAGTGGTTTGAGGTTTTGACGTTTTATCATAGAAAGGCTTCGCCAAGCTTTAGCGGCTCGGCGAAGCCTTTTTTCTTTTGTATCTGCCTTTAAGCGTCCACCTTGAACCCGCTTCCCTGAATCCTCCACTTTGGACGCGGTTTTCCTTTTTCCCCGCAGGCGGCCAGTCTCCGCTTCCTCGCTAGAGGCCCAAGTACCTGTAGCGTTTTCTCCTGTTTCCTCCCTCCACTGCGGCAACGGTCGACTGGCTTTTGCCAAAAAGCTAAAAAAGCCAGAGCAACAATGCCCCGGCTTTTTGTGTGTCTGCAAACTATTCTTTTACCATTGCCTCGTACTTGTCGGCATCCAGCAGCTTGTCCAGCTCGGCTGTGTCGGACAGCTCGACAGCGATCATCCAGGCCTGCTCATAAGGCGAAGAGTTCACCAGTTCTGGTGCGTCTTCCAGTTCGCCGTTTACTTCCACTACTTTGCCAGATACAGGAGCGTACAGCTCGGAAACGGTCTTTACCGATTCCACACTGCCAAATGGCTCATCCTGTTGAATTGTCGAGCCTACCTCTGGCAACTCGACAAACACGATGTCACCCAGCTCTGATTGAGCAAAAGCGGTGATTCCGATATACGCTTTGTTGCCTTCTACTCGCACCCACTCATGCTCTTCACTGTAACGTAGATTTTTCGGGAATTCCATCGTTTACATATCCTCCTATCGGGTACAATCCATTACACATACATAATTAGACGAACATTCTAGGATTCCTCTTCGCTCCACAAAATTCTGAACAGACGTTTTGGGGACCAGCTTGAAACCCTTTTCGCCTGCCAGAAAATGGCGCGCTGGAGCCTCTCGTCAAACAGGCCAAAAACAGAGACATGTCCATCCGGCAGCGCATCGACCTTTTCGTCGACGACCGCAAGCGAATACCTCAGGCCATGCTCCGCAATCGCCTGTTTCCTCACTTCAATATCTGTAGCTTTTTCCAAATCCGGCACAGGAATACGTGTAACTTTCAAACCATTCGCCGACGCCGATTTGCCACACCGTCCCTCATTTGCCGGCCAGCCTGCGCCTATGCCCCTGTTTTTCTCGCCAAAATGCCTGACTCCGCAATCGAGCGAGCGGCCTGGCGCAATACTTCCGGGCTTTGCACGAGCGCAATCCGGACGTAGCCTTCCCCTTCGTCGCCAAAGGCGCTACCAGGAATGACGACCACCCCTGCCTCCTCCAATAGCGCAATGGCAAACTCGCGGGACGTCCAGCCAGTTGGCACGGGTGCCCAGACGAACATCGTCGCTTTCGGCGGCACAATGTCCCAGCCCGCCTCGGCCAGTGCTGCCAGCAAGACGTCGCGGCGCTCCTGATAGACAGGGCCGACGCTGCTCTTGCCGCCTGCTTCCCGGTCCATGCGCAAAGCCGCGACCGCCATCTGCTGGACAGGCAAAAAGACGCCGTAGTCGACATTCGACTTGACGATGGCCAGCGGCTTGATGATCTCGCTGTTGCCGACTACATACGCAATGCGGCAGCCTGCCATGTTAAAGCTCTTGGAAAACGAATTGAACTCGATCCCGACCTCTTTGGCTCCCGGCGCTTGCAGGAAGCTGGGCGGGCGATAGCCGTCAAAAGCCATCTCCGAATAAGCGAGGTCGTGCACGACGATGATGTCGTGACGCTTGGCGAATGCGACGACCTCTGCAAAAAAGTCGACGGTGGCCACAGCCGATACAGGATTGTTCGGATAGTTCAGAATCATGAACTTCGCACGAGCCGCGATCTCGTCCGGGATGTCTGCGAGCCTGGGCAAAAAGCCGTTTTCCGCGCGCAGCGGCATCCGGTAAGGAATCGCCCCGGCCAGATGCACGCTCCCCTCGTAAATCGGGTAGCCGGGGTCAGGCACGAGCACGATGTCGCCCGGATCGGTCCAGGCCAAAGCAAAGTGCGCGAGTCCATCCTGCGAGCCCATCAAGGAATGAACCTCGCCGTCTGGCGCAAGCTCCACGCCAAAGCGGTATTGATACCAGCGCGCCACTTCTTCGCGAAAAGCTCCGGTACCCTCGCTCAAGGCGTAGCCAAATGCGCCCGGCTGTCTGGCAGCAGCGAGCAATGTTTCGAGCAACTGGTCTTCAGGCGGTTGGTCCGGGCTGCCGATACTCAAGTCGTACACGGTCCTTTTCTTCGCGACTTCTTTTTTTCGCGCAGCCATCTCGGAAAAAATCGCGGCAGACAAGTTTTGCAGTCTTTTGGACGGTTGGCGCATCCCCTACTTGCCTCCCCACGCTTTTTCCAGCTCGTCTTCCTTGAAGCCCAGCGTCACTGTATCATCGCTCGCCAAGAGAGGGCGCTTGATGAGCTTTCCGTTGGAAGCGAGCAAGTCAAGCATTTCCTCGTCTGTCATCGTCGGCAGCTTGTCCTTTAACCCAAGCTCGCGGTATTGCACGCCGCTGACATTGAAAAACTTGCGCAGGTCAAGCCCGCTCGTCTGCCAAATCCGACGAAGCTCTTCCTTGGAAGGCGGCGCATCGACAATCGGCACTTCCTCGAAGCTCACCTTGTGGTCTGTCAGCCATTTTTTCGCTTTGCGGCATGTATCGCATTTGCTGTACAAATACGCTTTCATGGTCATGGTCGATTCCCTCGCTTTTCGTTATGTAGTCATTCTCTCTTGTAAAAGAATACCACACCGTCCTGGACAATGTTTGCCTGCTTGAAAAAAACGACAGCCCCACTTCAACGGCTGCCGTTTTTCGCGTTTTGCTTTGCTGTTAGTGGCCCGGGCTTTTGGACGGATCGGCTTTTGCGCCTTCCGTCTCGACGGCTTCGGCCCCGGGGTTCACCTGCCACATCTGGGCAAGCGGCGAATAAGGCACCCCTAGCTGCTTGTCGTTTTGCGCTTCTACCGCTTCCGCCAAAGTCCCCGTCAACGGCTGGGTGTACTCGATTTCTCCATCCACGAAAAAGCTCCCCCTTCAGCTTGGCCTGCTTTTTTAAGTGTGGGGAGTTTGCCTGAACTTATGCAGAGTGGCTTGCCTTGATCTCTACCTGGTAGCCGGCGTGCTTTCGCACCTGGAAAACGCCGTTCTCAAAAATCAGGTACTGCGCCTTGACGCCGATCAGCCGCCCGCCGAGCTGCTCCTCTTTGTCCAACGTTTTCGAGTTGATCTTGTCCAGCGACTCCAAAATCGGATATGTAATATCCACCCATTCGTCTTCCCTGTATTGGAAAGGTTTGAACGGTTCGGGAAAATGGCTGTACACCTCGTCGCGCATAGCAATCAGGTCGATTTCCTTGACGTCGCCCTTGAGCATTTTGCGCCAGTTGGTCTTGTCCGGCAAAAACTGGCTAAGATGGTACTCCAGTTCTCCCGCCATCCGGCGCGTCGGCACTTCCGCAATCGGGATCGCGCGAATCGCGCCCTGATCGACCCAGCGTTTGAGCTGGTTGTGCTTGCGCGTCAGTCCGACCTTGATGTCGCTGGAAACTGCCAGATAGACGTAGTGCGGGATCATGCAGTATTGCTCGCCGAAGCTCTCGTCCCGGCACGTCCCTTGGTCAAAATGACATTCGTGCGGCTTGACGATGCACAAGTCATTTTCCGGCAGTTTGGTAAAACAGGGGTAGCAGTACCCGCTGTTGAACGTTTTGTTCGTTTTGCGCCCGCAGGCGATGCAATTTTTTTGGCCCAGATAGGAAATGGTCAGTTCGCTGCCGAGCCATTCATTTAAAGGCAGACGGTCTTCGCCGATGTTCAAATAGTAGTCGACCGGCTTTTCTCTCCCGTGATAATCGTGGCTCAGACCGTGCAAAATACCGCGGAGTTCCACTTCATTCTCTCCTCTCCCATGTACAGTCCTTTCATTTTAACATATCGCCTGTGCGCACCGGGCGCTGTTTTCTTTTGGCAGCATGTTTTCCAGAGCGGAGGGTGAACCTAAACTATCTCAATCAAAAGGAGGGCGTCCGTCATGAGCCGCGTCGTGCTGTATGCTTTGTTGCTTGCCTGCCTGCTCGGCTACGGGATATCTCCTGTTACGGCCCGGGAACTGCTCCCCTCTTACGAACCGATTCACCGGATCGACACGAACAAAAAGGTAGTCGCCCTGACCTTTGACGACGGTCCGGATGCCACCTACACCCCGAAAATTTTGGAGGTGCTCCATAAAAACCGGGTGCCCGCCACCTTTTTCGTGCTCGGCTCCCAGGTGGACAAGCATCCAAAGGTGCTGCAATGGATTTACAAGGCCGGACACGAGATCGGCAATCACGGCTACCACCATTTTGACTTAAACAAGCTGACAGAGCACGAGGTGTACGAGGACATCAAGCAAGCAGAGCGCTCCATCCTGAGGACGACGGGCATTCTCGCCCAATACTACCGTCCCGCCGGGGGTGTCATGACCCACGACGTCATGGACGCCGTCCAGGCGAGCGGGTACGACATCATTCACTGGTCGGTCGATCCGCGAGACTGGTCGCTGGCGAGAACGGCGTCTGTCATTGCGAAAACCGTGAAAAGCAACGTGTCGTCCGGCGACATCATTTTGTTTCACGATGGCGGCCTGAACCAGAAGCAAACCGTGGCCGCCCTGCAGGAGCTAATCAGTGACCTGCGCTCGCAAGGCTACCGCTTTGTCACCGTATCGCAACTGCTCGATGAGGCCAAGTAATAGGCACCAACGCCTCGCTCTTTCGCGAAGCAACTGGTGCCTTGCCTTTTGCCTTTTAGGCCAGAACTTTTCCGAGGAAAGAACGCAGCCGCTCGTGGCTGGTGTTGTCAAAAAGTTCCTCGGGGCTTCCTTCTGCCATAATCACGCCCTGATCCATGAAAATGATGCGGTCGCCGACTTCCCGCGCAAATCCCATCTCGTGCGTGACCACGACCATCGTCATCCCTTCCTTGGCCAAGTTTTTGATGACGGTCAGCACCTCACCCACCAGCTCCGGGTCGAGGGCGGAGGTCGGCTCGTCGAACAGCATGACTTTCGGGTTCATCGCCAGCGCGCGGGCAATCGCCACCCGCTGCATCTGGCCACCGGACAACCGCTCCGGGTACACGTCGGCCTTGTCTTCCAGCCCGACCTTTTTCAGAAGCGCCAGACCCTGCTTGCGCGCTTCTTCTTGCGCGAGCTTTTTGACCTTGATCGGCGCCAGCATGACGTTTTCCAGAACCGTTTTATGCGGAAACAGGTTGAAGCGCTGGAACACCATCCCGACTTCTTCCCTGACCTTGTTGATATCTGTCTTGGGGTCTGACAAGTCATGCCCGTTAATGACGATCCTCCCGCCCGTCATTTGCTCCAGTTGGTTCAGACAGCGCAAAAAAGTACTTTTGCCCGAGCCCGACGGCCCGATGACACACACGACTTCCTTTTCCGCCACCTGTGTCGTAATTCCTTTTAACACCTGAAGCTCTCCGTAGCTTTTCGTCAAATCGGTCACTTGAATAATCATGGTCATCCCCCTAATTGCGGTAAATGCGTTTGCTGTAATCTATGTAACTATATTGTACCGCAATAGTTTGAAAATTGCACAAATAGTCTCTCGCCCAGTTTTTGCACTCCCTGTTTTTCCAAGCCCGGCCCGATGCGTAACTCTTCCCCTCGCGGCTCATGCTAAGGGGGAGGTGGTTTTCATGCAACGAAAAAAATGGGTGGCGCTCCTGATCGTGCTGGTCGTCTTTGTCGCGGGAATAACGGTAGAAGGCTTGGCCGGAAGCTACAAGGAGCTGGCCGACACCCCCGGATTCTCCTGGGAGGAAAACGTCGTGTACGGGTCAGGCAGCAACAAAATTGTGCAGTTGTTCGTAAACGGCGTCATTTCCGGGGAGCCGAACGCTTCCGGGATGCCTTCGATGGCAGAACTGCTCGCCGAGCAACTGCGGCGGGTCGAGGAAGACGACATGGTCAAGGCGCTCGTGCTCAGGATCGACAGCCCTGGCGGCGAGGTCGTCGCTACGGATGAGTTGCATACCCGGCTGATGCGGCTCAAGCAGTTGCGCGACATCCCGATCGTCGTCAGCATGGGCTCGACCGCTGCGTCGGGAGGCTACTACCTGGCAACGGCTGGCGATGCGATTTTTGCCAATCCGAATACATTGACCGGGAGTCTCGGCGTCATTTTTCAACTGTTTAATTACAACGAGGCCGCAGCCAAGCTGGGCGTCAAACAGTACGCGATCAAAAGCGGGCGCTACAAAGACATCGGCAGCCCGGCGCGCCCTTTGACCGATCCCGAGCGGCAAATTTTCCAGTCGCTGGTCAACGAGAGCTACCGAAAATTCGTCGATGTAATCGTCAAAGGCCGCAATCTCTCCCGCCAGCGCGTCTTAGAAATTGCCGATGGCCGCGTCTACTCCGGCGAGCAAGCCAAGCTGCTCGGACTGATCGACGAATTTGGCGATCTGGAAGAAGCGACCCGGCACGCACTCTCGCTCTCTGGCGAGCAGGAAGCGATGGTCGTGCGCTACAATGACCAGCTCTCCATCAGCAAGCTGTTGTTCAGCCTGAAGCAGCACTGGTCCAACCCTGATCCGCTCGGGCTTGCGCAGCTCGTGCAGCGCCAAAGCTCGCCGCGGCTCCTGTACCAATTCATCCCGTCGTTTTAAAAAGGAGTGAGAGGAATGAGCGACCTCATGGCAAGGCAAGAGCCGGACGGCTGGCAGGAGCCGCCTCGCGAGCACCACTTCGCAGGCTTTTGGATACGCGTAGCGGCCTCCCTGCTGGACTCCCTGTTTCTGGTCGGCGTCAGCCTGCTCGTGTTCAATCCGCTGCGGCGCGCCATGGGCGTATCCGGCGACTTTTTTTCGTTGATCGATCTGATGGAGGCACTGTTCGGACTGTTGTACATGATCCTTCTGACCTGGTGGACGGGACAGACGTTGGGCAAGCTGATTACCGGAATCCGGGTCATTAGTGCCAGACAGTCCCGGGGCAACCTGTCGGGCGGCCAGGTCATCCTGCGCGAAGTGATTGGCAAGTTTTTGTCCACGCTGCCTTTTGGGCTCGGCTATTTGTGGGTGGCATGGAATCCGCAAAAGCAAGGCTGGCATGACTTGCTCGCGAAAACATACGTCGTCTACGACCGCAAAACGTGAAACCTCCGATCGTCTATTCGGAGGTTTTTCCTTTTTTCGTAACAGATTTGCTTCCTTTGACTCTGTTTTTGGCCCGTCTTTGCACTGATACTGGTAACAACCAAGGCAATTCCACTTCGAGGAGGTAGACATATGCACAAGAAAAAAGCAATCAGCATCCTCGCCTTAGGTCTTTCACTGGCTCTGCTCGGCCAGTTGTCACCCGTTTTTGGTGTGTCCGCCGCTCCTGTCGCAGCCGCAGAGCAAGCAGTCAAATCGGTGTCCACGTACGGCATCCAGCTCGGAATGAGCGCCGCTCAGGTCGAGCAAAAGCTGGGCAAGCCCGCACGCAAAGACCCGAGCCACACCGGAGTAGAATGGTGGATCTACAACAAAGATTTGAACAACTACATACAGGTGGGCATCCAAAACAGCAAAGTCGTCACGCTGTTTACGAACGGAGCGAAGATCAATATCGGGGGAATCACGATCGGTTCCACCACCAAAGCGTTGCAGGAGGCATGGGGAGCGCCACAGAACACTCTGGCTATTACTCCATCGCTGCGCATCCAGGACAATACGCTCAAACATCCGACTTATCTTCAAAACAATCAGGTCATCACCTTTTCCATCGATCAACTGGGCGGCAACAAAGTCGCAGGTGTCCGCATCTCCACGCCGGAGCACTTCGCCACGATCGCCATGGGCCTGATGTACCCGATTGTCTATACACAGTTGCCGGCACAGCCGAAGCTGACAGACGCCCAGATCAAGCAAGCCGCCATCGCTTATGAGAAAGAAAATTTCGACTTGCTGAACGTCGCTCGGCTGCGCGCCAAATTGCCTGTCCTGACCTGGGACGAGCAGGTCGCGGCTGTCGCCAGGGCGCACAGCAACGACATGGCGCAGCACAACTACTTCAGCCACACCTCGCCGACGACGGGAAGCCCGTTTGACCGCCTGAAAAAAGCAGGCATCCGCTACAGCTACGCGGGCGAAAACATCGCCTACGGCCAACTGGACGGCATTGAAGTCCACATGGGCTGGATGAACTCCTCCGGCCATCGGCAAAATCTTTTGAATCAAAACTTCAAACAGTTGGGCGTCGGTGTCGTCATCAAAGACGGCCGCCCGTTCTACACGCAAAACTTCGTCTCGAAGTAAGCGCTCGCGAAAAAAGACACGCCAGCACAATCGCTTGGCGTGTCTTTTGTTGCTCTAACGAAGACTTCTTGCCTCATCCACGGACAGAGTCGAAGTTACTGCTGCGCAGCCGCATTCGTAGCAGGAGCTGGCGGCGGAGCCTGACCCTCTTCGGAAAAAAACGGGATGATGACCAGACTGAGGACGAAAAACAAAATCCAGACGATCCCCCGCTTGAATATGCACGGAGTCAGCATCGGGTCAACCCCTTCCAAAAAAACAATTCTTCTATAGTAATACGCTTCCCTCCCCTGCGCCCGTTTATGCTTTTTTACGAAGAAAACTTACAGTTCAGCAAAAATGGTTGGGAAACCCCGGCAGCACAAAAAGCCATCCTCCACACATGCAGAGAATGGCTTCGTTTTTGGCATCCATCAGCCTTGTTTTTGCAATGGCAGCGGATAGCCCTCTGCCTGGGACTTGCTGTTTCGGGCAAACAGGCAGGCGGCGGCGAAGACCACGAGAAGCGCCCCCATCAGCCAAAACATCGTCCACGGCTCCCACAGCTCCATGAGCACGCCGTTGACGTTTGGCGCGAGAATGCTCGCGATCCCGAAGTTGATGCCCGCAATAATCCCCGCAGTCGGCACCATGGCGGCAGGCAAAATATCGGCCGAATAGGCCAGACCGAGCGAGTAAAACGATCCGACTGCCGCCCCGGCAAGCGCGAGCAGCAGCATCATCAGCCAGACGTTTTCCCCGGCCAGCGGGAACAGGAAAAAGGCAATCCCCCCGACAAGCGCACAGGCGAGCATCACTTGCCTGCGCCCGATCCGGTCGCTTAGCGTCCCGAGCGGCATTTGCAAAATAATGCTGCCGACTACAAACGACGGCAAAATCAGGGAAACCCACTCCAGCGACAAGCCTGTGCGCAACGCGTAGACCGGAAAGCTGCCGTTCAAAGACGTCTCCATGAACCCGTATAAAAAGGAAGGAATCAGCGACAGCCAGCCGATGCGCAGCACGGTGGCGTATTTGTTTTGTTTCTTTTCCGTTTGCTTGAGCTGTTCGGGATATTCGTTTTTAATCCGCGACAAAAGCACAAAAGCTACGGCGTACAAAAAAAGCAAGACGCCAAACGGCACCCACAGCCCGAGCGGCAACAAATTCAAGCCAAGCGGCCCGATGCTGAAGCCGACGCCATACGCCAGCCCGTACAGGGACAGGTCGCGTCCCCGCGTTTGCGGCGCGGCGATTTTCGTCACCCACATCTGGCTGGAGTAGTGCAGGCTGGAATCGCCAATCCCCATCAGCATACGCAACACAAACCAGACAGCCAGGTGGCTGAACAGCGGGATGAGGGCAGTCGCAATCGTGAGCAGCAGCATTCCCCACAAAATCGTGGAACGGTAGCCGATCCGCCTCAGCGGAATTTCCAGCAAAGGCGAGACGAGCACCATCCCCACGTACAGAGCGGCGGCGTTCAGCCCGTTCATGACCGACGACACGCCCTGCTTTTCCAACAGCACAGCCAAAAGCGGAATGCTCAAGCCTTGGCTCAAGCCCGAGATGGCTACCACCAGGATCAACACCCAGAAGGTGTATCTCGACGAAGACATGGTGTTGAAGCTCCTTTCCCCTAAATCCTCTGTAAACCTCTATCCATTCACTTTAACAGAAAGACTCCCTTGTTGAAGCTGGTACATTTTTTGATACAGTCCATCCTGTGCCATCAGCTCGTCATGCGTTCCCCGCTCCACGATTTCCCCGCGGGACAATACGAGAATCTGGTCCGCGTGCTGGATCGTCGACAGCCGATGGGCAATGATAAACGTCGTCCGCCCGCGCGACAGGACGTGCAGCGCTTCCTGGATCGCCAGCTCGGTTTCGCTGTCGATGCTCGCCGTCGCTTCGTCGAGAATCAAAATCGCCGGATCGGCCACAAGCGCCCGGGCAAACGAAATGAGCTGCCGCTGTCCCGCAGACAACGTCATGCCGCGCTCGACAACCGGCTCGTCGTACCCTTGCGGCAGGCGCGTAATAAATTCGTCGGCCCGCACTGCCTTGGCGGCCTGCACGACTTTTTCATCGGAAATCGCGTCGTTGTACATGCGAATGTTGAAGCCGATGCTGCCCGTAAACAAAAACGGGTCTTGCAGCACCAGCCCGATATGACTGCGCAGCGATTGCGTGTCGATCTTGCGCATGTTCTTGCCGTCGATCAGGATGCGCCCTTTTGTCACCGGATAAAAGCCGAGCAAGAGGTTCATCAGCGAGCTTTTCCCTGATCCGGTATGGCCGACGAGCGCGATCGTCTGGCCCGGCTTCGCGGTGAACGAAACGTTTTTCAGCACGTACTCATCTTCGTTGTAAGCAAACGACACCTGGTCGAACACCACTTCCCCGCGCGGCCGCGCGATTGGCGTCCCCGCTGTTTGCGATTCGGCCGCCGTGTCCAAAATATCGAAGACGCGTGTGGCCGAGATCGTCGCCTGCTGCATTTGCGACAGGCGGTTCATAATCATGTTGATCGGCTCGAAAAAGCGACCCATGTAGTCTACGAAGGCAAACAGCGCCCCGAACGAAATGACGCTGTGAAACGACGCGGAGCCGTAGTACCAGATAATCAAGGTCAGGGCGATTTTCCAGATCAGGTCGACAGCGGGCCGCAGCAGGAGCGACTCCAGGTTGATTTCCTTCATCCGCACCTTGAAGTAGCTTTCGTTCACCTGCGCAAACTCTTTTTGCACGCCTTCCTCGCGGCGAAACGCCTGGACAATCGCCATGTTTTGAATCATCTCGTTGATCGTCGCGTTCATGTCGCCGAGCTTCGCCCGAATCACCGCGTAGTAGCGGGAGCTGTACTTTTGATAGACGTAGACCAAGAGCGCGAGCAGCGGCACAGTCAGACAGCAGAACAGGGCCAGTTGCGGCTGGAGCACGAACAGCGCGATCAAGATTCCGAGCAAATAAATGCCGTTTTGCACAAACGTGGCAAGCACGCTCACGTACAGCTCGCGAATCGCCTCGGTGTCGTTGCTCACGCGGGAGACGAGCGAGCCAACCGGCGTCTTGTCAAAAAAGGAGACCGGGAGCTTCTGCAAATGCACGAACAGCTTCATCCGCATCTGTTGAATGATGCGCTGGGCAATCGTTTGCAGCCACAAAATCTGCACGTAGTTGAAGCCCGCCGACAGCAAAATCAGCGCTCCGTACCCTAACGACAGCCAGATGATCGGCTGCACGTCGTTTTGGTACATCGCCAAAACTTCTTCGCCCGTCAGCCGGATTCCTGTCGGAGCCACACTTGTCCCCGCCGCATCGCCCGCCGTCACCGCAAAGCGCTCCCGGCCATTTTCCGGCTCGATGGGCGTGAACTGCTTCTCGCCGTTTTGCTCGATTTTTCCCTCGATCAAGTAATACGTCGTGCCTGCCGCAACTACGGTCGCTTCGCTCGCCTGGATGCTGCCGGGTGTCAAGCCCGCATCGGCCAGCGCATCCTCCCGTATATAGTAGCGATCGTTTATCGCAACCACCAGGTCCTCGGGCACCTGCGGCTTTTGTTCAAACTCGTACCAGGGCTTCTGGATGGCGAGGATGTGATTGTCGATCATCGCCTTGGCCAGAAATGGTCCCGCCAGCTCCGCACTCGTCCCGAGCAGAAGCAGGATCAGCGCTCCCCCTATTTGCTTTTGAAACGGCCGCGCAAATGCGGCCAGCCGCTTCCATACGTGTTCTTTCCCCACGAAACGCTCTCCCTCCCTCTTCACGGCTTAGCCGGCAACATCCCGCTCCATTTGCTGTCTGCGATACTGCTCCGCATACCAGCCGTTTTGCTGCATCAGCTCATCATGTGTTCCCCGCTCGACAATCCGGCCTTCGTCCAGCACGAGAATCAGCTCGGCGTGTTGCACGGCAGACAGGCGGTGAGCGGTAATAATCGTCGTTTTGGCGGCGCGCTCCTCGCGCAAATGACGCAAAATCGCCTCTTCCGTCCGGGCGTCGACCGCCGACAACGAATCGTCGAGAATGAGGATGCCTGCATCGAGCAGCAAAGCCCTGGCAATCGAAATCCGCTGCTTTTGCCCGCCGGAGAGGGTCACGCCCTTTTCGCCCACCATCGTTTGCAGGCCATCGCGGAACTGGGCCAGATCATTGCTCATTTCCGCCAGCTTGAGCGCGTGCAGTACCTCCGCCTCTGTCGCTTGCGGCCGGCCAAACGCTACATTTTCCGCAATCGTCCGCGAGAACAGTAAATGCTCCTGCGGCACATAGGCGATTTTTTCCCGCAGCGCTGCAAATGACAGTTTTTCAATCGGCACTCCGCCGACAAACAGCGACTGCTCCTTCAACTCGTATTGATGCAACAGGGCGCGGCACAGCGTCGACTTCCCGCTCCCCGTCCGCCCGACAATGCCCAGCGTCTCGCCTGCCCCGAGCGAAAAGGTGATGTCAGTGAGCGCAGGCTTTTCACTGCCCGGGTAGGCAAAAGAAAACTGGCGAGCTTCTACCGTATTCGGCGTCTCGGCCGTCACCGGGTGGGCGACTTCCTTCACATCCGGCTGTTCCACCAACAGCTCGGAGAGGCGCTTGTGGGACGCTCCGCCGCGCTGCAGCACGTTGACCAGCCAGCCAAAGGCGAACATCGGCCAGATCAAAAGCCCGAGGTACAGGTTAAAAGCGACCAGATCGCCCAAAGAAATCGCGCTCGTAAAGACGAGGTATGTTCCATAGCCAAGCCCGATCAGGAAGCTGAAGCCGATAATGATCGCAATCGTCGGCTCGAACAGCGCGTCGATCCGCGATACGCTCACGTTGCGCTCCAGCGTTTTTTCACTGACCCGGCGATAGGCTTCAATGTCTTCCTTTTCCTGCACAAACGCACGCAGCACACGCACGCCGGAAACCGATTGCTGCACGTGGTCGTTCATCTCGCCAAACGCTTCCTGGGCGAGATAAAAGCGCTCGTGCAGCAGTCTGCCGTAGTAGGCGGTCGACCAGGCCAAAAAAGGCATCGGGATCAGCGCCGCCAACGTCAGCTTCCAATCGATGACCGTCACCATGACCCCGAGCGTCAACAGCGTCATGAACAGCGAATCGACCAGCGTGAGCACGCCTGTACTCGCCGTTTGCTCGATCGCCGGAATGTCGTTGGTCGCGACAGCCATCAGATCGCCGCTGCGCTTGCGATGGTAAAACGACGGCGTCATCCGCGTCAGGTGCGCAAACAGACGCTCGCGCAAAGTCCGCTCCAAAATCAGCGCACCGCCGTTGAGCAAGTGCCGCCAGGCAAAACGCATCGCGTACAGCCCGACACCAAGCGAGAGCAGGATCGCAACCGTCCTGGTCAAATCCTGCGTCGTCAAAGAGCTGTTGCGCATCGCATCGACCGTCTCTCCGATCAGACGAGGCGGCCAAAGCATCAGGACGTCGATGAGAAATAAAAACAAGATACCGATTGTGTACCGTTTCCAGTACGCGCGAAAAAACCACGATAGCTCCTTGAGTGTATGCAAGCAGATCCCCCTCTCATGATGTAGCCTTGTATGGAACTCAATTGCAGCCAGCGCTTTTCTCCTGGGCAACTGCACCTTTCCAGCGAATGGACAAACCCGGCTACGCCAAACCAAACCATGGGCGAAACCGTAATTGTACTAATATATAAAAAAGGCGCGCGCATCACGCACCCCTTCTTGCTTCCTTCATCGTAATTTACTGAATTTTCTTTGTCAATCCAACTTTTTCAGCTACGTCTTGCCAGCCATTCTTCCTTCAACATGCTGTACACGGCATGGTCGACAAAATGGTCGTACAGAAACTCGTTGCGGCGCAGGATTCCTTCCAGTTGAAAGCCCAGCCGCTCCGGGATCGCTCTGCTCCTGTAATTTTCCGTCGCCGCCTGAATCGTGACCTTTTCCAGCCCCCACGAGCCGAAAATAAGCTGGTCCATGTACGCCGCCACTGCCCCGGTCATCAGTCCCTTGCCCTGGAACTGGGCGCCGAGCCAATAGCCGATCGCCGTTTTCTTGTTGATCCAGTCAATATTGTGCACGCCCAGCGTTCCGGCCAGCCGTCCGTTGTGCCAGATTCCGTAGTGAATGCCCTGATTGTCGTTATGCTGCTGGATCGTTCGCTGGATAAAATGGCTCGTATCCTCGACACGCTTCGTAAAATTCAGCCAAGGCAGCCATTCCTTCAGGTAGGGTCTGTTGGTGTCCGTGAGCCAGAACATTTCGGCGGCATCGGACAGCTCAAGCTGTTTGAGAAACGTCTCCTCATTAATCGGTATCCTTCTCATGCAAAAGCCCTCCTTTATTATGTAGATGCAGCGACTAAAGACTGGCAAACGACTGCTTACGCTCGATTATGCGACCGGAGCCATTGTTTGGCAAGCGGCAGGGACGCTTCTTGCGCAAAAAGCGCCCGCCAGCGAACTGGCAGACGCTCATGAGCGTGATTATTGTTTGCTTTTCGCAATCTCTTCCGGTTTGAAAATGCCCGTCTCGGTGACAATCGCCGTAATGTATTGGGCAGGCGTCACATCGAACGCCGGATTGTACACTTTGATGTCGTCAGGTGCTACCTGTTTGCCCAGGCCGTGCGTGATCTCCTCGGCCGGACGCTCCTCAATCGGAATGTCCGCGCCTGTCGGTGTTGCCAGGTCGACTGAGGACAGGGGAGCTGCCACGTAAAAAGGAATGCCGTGCGCCTTTGCCAAAACCGCTACCCCGTAGGTGCCGATCTTGTTGGCGACATCGCCGTTGGCCGCCACGCGGTCCGTTCCGACGACGACCGCCTGCACTTTGCCCTGCGACATCACCATCGCCGCCATGTTGTCGCAGATCAGCGTGACGTCGATGCCCGCCTGCTGCAATTCATACGCGGTCAGGCGAGCGCCTTGCAAGACGGGACGCGTCTCGTCTGCATATACTTTCAGATTCCAGCCGCGTTCCTTGGCCAAATAAAAGGGAGCCGTAGCCGTTCCGTACGCTGCCGTCGCCAGCGCCCCCGGATTACAGTGCGTGAGAACGCCCATGCCGTCTTGCAGCAGCGTGAGCAGATGCTCTCCGATCGTCCGGCACACCTCGGCGTCTTCCTTTTGAATCGCCAGCGCTTCGTCAAGCACAGCGGCTTTCAGCTCTGCGATTGGCAGGGCAGCGTCTTTTTTCACGCGCGCCTTGATCCGGTCGAGCGCCCAGAACAGGTTGACAGCGGTAGGGCGGGATGTGCCCAGGTAGTCTGCCTGGCGGTTCAACTCCTGCCAAAACGCTTCGTACGTCTGTGCCTCGCTGCCGCGAATCCCCAGGTACAGTCCATATGCTGCGGCCATGCCGATTGCCGGCGCGCCGCGCACTTCCAGGCGGCGAATGGAGCCCCATACTTCTTCTGCGGTCGTCAGCCGCAAGTAAATCGTCTCTACTGGCAAACGCGTCTGGTCAAGCAAGACGAGCGCGTCGTCTTCCCACTTGACTGGCGTTGTTTGTGTACTGGTTGTCATACTGTCGTTGCCTCCTGATAGTAGCGTGCGGTTACCTGGCGGACGATGTCCGTGATGTCTGTCGATTCGTCGACGTTGCTGCGGCCGAGAATCAGCGCTTCTCCGATCGCCAGCGCCAGTCGCTCGGCTTCTGCCCGTTTTTCATCGTCTGCGATGGTGTTCAGATCAGCCACTCCCGCAAGCCCGATCACGCGGCGCAAAATTTTGCAGCCGGCATAGCCCGCCGTGTCCTGAATCAGTCGCTTCACGTAGCTTTGCCACAAGCCTTCGACGTGAGCGCTGCGCTCTTTTGCCTGTTTGTGCCAGAGCTGAACGAACTGGGAAACGAATTCGTTCCAGACATCTTCCACCGTTTCCAGTAAGTATTCGCGGTACGAGTCGCGTTCTCCTGGGTCTTCTTGCAATCCGTGTTGACCTGCGTAGTTGAGCAGCAGGTTGGCGATGACCGCGCCGATGTCAAAGCCGATTGGCCCGTAGTAGGCAAATTCCGGGTCGATCGCTTTCAGGCTCGTCTCGGTGATGAAAATGCTGCCCGTGTGCAAGTCGCCGTGCAGCAGCGCTTCTGCGCGCGTGAGGAAGTCGTATTTCAGCTTGGCGATCTCCAGCTTGAGCGGCTTGTTGTTCCAGATCGCTTCCACTTCCCGGCGAATCAGCGGGTTGAAGTCGTTGGTCGGCGCATTTTCGTACGGATCGGTAAAGACGAGATCTTCTGTGATTTTGCACAATTCCGGATTTATGAATGTTCCGACGAGCGCTTTTTTGTCGTACGGATGCGCGCCCAAATCCGATGTGTAGAACAAGGTGTGCGCGAGAAAACGGCCGATCTGCTTCGGAAAAAGCGGATAGCGCTTGCCCTCAATCAAGCCTTTGCGCATGATGATGTGGTCGCCTACGTTTTCCATCACCGTCAGGGCCAGCTCCTGATCGAAGTGGTACACTTCCGGCACCAGGTCCGGTACGTATTTGTGCTGGATGCGAAGCGCTTCGCTCTCGATCCGGGCGCGGTCGATGGTCAGCGGCCACGACTCGCCCACGACTCTCGCAAACGGCAGCGCCTGCTTCACGATCACTTTTTTTCCGGTAGCCGACTCCTGAATATCGAACACCAGATTCAGGTTCCCGTCCCCGATTTCGCGGCTGGTCAGCTCGGCCCCCTCTGTAAACAGACCCGGCAAGCCTTTTACGTACTCTACTGCTTCCTGTTCAGTCAATGCGCGGTATGCCATGATTGATTACTCCCCTCGTTAAGTAGTTTCTCTCTATCTGTAGCGGACTGGTCATATCCCCCAGCCTTGCGGTCAAACGGTGTCATGCGGCCATCGGCGTTCGTGCTGTGACATACAAAAAGACCTCTTTTCCGAAGAAAAGAGGTCGCTGTCGTCACGTACAAATAACGTGTCATGTCCCCCTTATCTTCCAGACCACTTTTGTTTCTGCAGGAATTAGCACCGTGCACGTCGCTTTTTGCTTCAATCGCTGCTCGCGTTGAAATCGCGTCGTGTCGGTTGCCGGGTATCATCGGGCCAGTCCCTCCACCTTCTCTGGATAAGGTATCCAAACGTATGCGGTTTTGATTTAGTTTGAATCATACAACCTGCGGTTCCACGATGTCAACACTCTTTTTTTGCAAAAACGGCTCGCCTTCTACCAGCTATTCTGCGTCCCCGAGGCGGCGGGGCGCTCCCAGTTCCACCAGTCGATTTTGCCGACAAACGCGGCGGTAATCGACTTTTCCTCCTTGAGCCTGAGCAGCTCCTTCGTCGGCCCGGTCAGGACGGCGCCGTAGATGCGCACGCCTTTTTCCTGCAAATAGCGATAGCGCTCCTCGAGTTGCGGATTGCCGCCCGAAAGCAGCGCGTAGCCCATATCGCGCGCCAAGCTTTTTTGCTCGGTCAAATACTTCATCTCGCCCATGAAGGCGGCCATTCGCCGCTCGCCTTCTCCGTTCACCTGAATCGGCGCGGTTCCGTAATCCAGCTCCCGCTCGGCAAAGCCCCAGACCTCCCCCGGGCCGAGTAGCAGATTGCCGGCTTCCCCGTCAACTTGTTTCACCTCCACGCCAGTGTCGACGGCAAACCAGACCGTCTCCTGGTTGTAGCTGCTGACATGGCGGGAAACCAGCTCGACATACTGCTCATACGTCAGGAAGCTGTCAAACGAGATCGCCAGTTGGGAAACCGTTCCTTCCGGCAGCTTTTCCAGCGTCGTCCAGGCAGGCGTGCGCAAAAAGGACGTGTCTTCTTCCGGTTCTCCGGCCGATAGCGGGTAGCGGAAAAACAGCTTTTGCTCCCGGACGCCCCCTGTCCACTCCGGTCTGGCGCTCACGTTCCACAGCACATTCGTGCTCCGAAAGCGGCCAGCGCTTTTGGCCTCGTTGCCAACCTGCTCTCGCAGCTCCATGTCGATGCTGCCGTACAACAGCCCCACCTGCGAGCCGCTGCTGCCCACGCTCACGCCAGGCTGGGTAAAATTGACCATGTCCCGTGCCACCCGGAACAAATCGTCATGCATCAGCCTTCCCACCCAGCCGTTTACGAACAGCAAGAGCACACCCGCGAGGCAAGGAATCGCGAAGGCATAGAAGGAGGTCGTCAGCCTGTTTTTCCACTTTCCCCGGCGGACGATCGCCCGCTGTCTTGCTTCCGAAAGCCCTGGCGCAACCTCCTGCTTGCCGTCTGTCCCTTGTTCTTCCCCGAGCAATAGCCGTTCCAGCCGCTTCCCGTACTCTTCATCGTCTGCCAGTTCCTCGCCCAGCCGTTTCGCTTCCTCGCCCGTCAAATCCCCTCTCAGGTAAGCAAGCAGTTTTTGCTCGCGGTCATCCCCGTTTTGGTTCGTCATAGCCCTTCCTCCTTCCACAGTTGCCGCATCTTTTGCCGTCCCCGAAACAGGGAGCGCTTAACATCCGCCAGTTCGATTCCCAGCACCTCCGCCATTTCCGCGTAGGAAAACTGCATCGCCGACAGCAAAATCACCTGTCGCTGCTTTTCCGGCAGCCGCTCCAAACAGGCGGATGCCGCCTCCCACAACTCCTGGTTCACGAGCTGGTCAGCGGGATCGACGGCGGAAGCATCCAGTCGTTCCGGCACGCTCCCGACGTAATCGACTGGCCGCCGCTTCTGTTTGCGATGCCAGTCCACGAAGGCGTGGTATGCTACCTTGAACAGCCACGGCCGCACTTTTTCCCCGTGATAGTCATCCAGGGAGGCATACGCGCGAAAAAAAGTCTCCTGCGTCAAGTCTTCCGCCTGCCTCCGATCGCGTGTGAGCCGGAAAAGATAGCGGTATATATCGTTTACGTGCAACTGGTACACGTCCTCCAAGCCTACTTTCCCAATGCCTCCACACCCTTTCATCCGATACCACGCACGCTGAGTAAAAAAGTTTCACTTGCTGCCTCCTTTTCCCTGTGAGCAGATGCACATTCTCGGAAAAACAAAGATTGACTAGCGGAACGAGAAGGCATATCATGGGTGTATCGCACACGGATAGATGACGTGTGAACCACATAAACTCTTATCGCGAGCTGGCTGAGGGACTGGCCCTATGATGCCCGGCAACCGGCGCTATTTTTTTGCGTTCGACCAAAAATAGCGAAACGGTGCTAATTCCAACGGATAAGAGTCGGAGCTTTTTTTGTTCCGGCTACTGACCCGAGAGATGAGAGGAGACGAGACGTTTTCATAGTCGACAACCGCCTCCCCGCTCAAGTGGGGAGGCTTTTTTGCATGATTACATGTTTCGAAACGACCACGACAGCTTTTCAAGCTGCCAAGGAGGACTAGCATGAGTGAGCAACGCATCCTCGTCACCTATTTGACACAAGCCAAAGACTTGAACAAAAAAGCCGCTGCCATCGCAGTCGGCATGACGGTCGGCTCCTGGACGGACTTGCCCGCTGCCAAGCAAGCGGAGCTGGCGCCGTACCTAGGCGAAGCCGTCAGCGCCACTCCGCTGGAAACATTGGAAAACGGGGATGTGCGCGGGCTGATTACCGTCAGCTACCCGCCCCGCAACTTCACCAGCGACATTCCTTCGCTCTTGACCGGAATTTTCGGAAAGCTCTCGATGGACGGAAAAATCAAGCTAGTCGACATCGCTTTTCCCGACTCGTTCCTCCAGGCTTTTCCCGGACCGAAGTTCGGCATAGACGGACTGCGCGGACGACTGGACGCCCAAAACCGTCCGCTCCTGATGAGCATTTTCAAATCTTGCCTCGGCCTGCCGTTCGACGATCTGAAAACGCAATTTAAAGCACAGGCGCAGGGCGGCGTCGATTTGGTCAAAGATGACGAAATTTTCTTCGCGGACGACCGCGCACCGTTTTTGGAGCGCATCCAGGCGTTCAAACAGATCGCCCTGGAGACCGAAGCCGAGACAGGCAAGCCTGTCCTCTACGCCGCCAACCTGACCGGGCCGATCAACGAGCTGAACGAAAAGGCAAAACGCGCGGTCGAAGCGGGCGCCGACTGCCTGCTGTTCAACGTGCTGGCCTTCGGCTTCGATGCCCTGCACCGCCTGGCAGCCGATCCGGATGTCAACGTCCCGATCATGGCGCACCCGGCGCTCGCAGGCGCGTACTATCCGTCGCCTGACTACGGCATCGCCACGCCGCTTCTGCTCGGCACCTTGATGCGGATCGCCGGCGCAGACCTGGTGCTGTTCCCGTCTCCGTACGGCAACGTGGCGCTGGACAAGACAGAAGCGCTGCAACTCGCCCACAACTTGACGACGCCGCTGGAGGGCGTGCGCCGCTCGTTCCCGGTTCCGTCCGCAGGCATTCATCCCGGACTCGTGCCGCAGTTGTATCAGGACTTCGGTCTCGACCAAATCGTCAACGCGGGCGGCGGCATTCACGGCCACCCCGGCGGCGCGACGGCCGGAGCGAAAGCTTTTGTCGACGCAATCGCTGCCGTCACTGCCGGGCGCAGCCTGGAAGAAGCCGCTGCCGGATCGCCTGAGCTTGCCATCGCCCTGGAAAAGTGGGGTGGCGCACGATGAGCAAAAAGCTCGTGCTGTTCTGCGATTTCGACGGAACGATTACGGAAAAAGACAACATCGTCGCGATTGTGAAAAAGTTCGCTCCCCCCGAATGGGAAGCACTCACCAAACAAATTCTTTCGCAACAAATAAGCGTACAGGAAGGCGTCGGCAAGCTGTTTCAGTTGCTCCCTTCTTCCTTGCGCCAGGATATTGTAGACTACATCGTCCAGGAGGCTACGATTCGCCCCGGCTTCGCTGACTTCGTCCGCTTTTGCCGCGAGGAAGGCATCGAGCTTTTGATTACGAGCGGCGGCATCGACTTTTTCGTCCAGCCGATTCTCGCTCCGTTTGACCTTAGCGGTGTCCCGATCTACTGCAACGGCAGCGACTTCTCCGGCGAGAACATCACGATCACGTGGCCGCACTCCTGCGACGAGCAATGCACAAACGGCTGCGGCATGTGCAAGACGACCATCATTCGCCGCTACGACCCTGCCACTCACTATCGCGTCGTCATTGGCGATTCGATCACGGACCTGGCTGGCGCAAAGATCGCCGACTACGTCATCGCCCGCTCCTTCCTCGCCGAGAAGGCACAGGAGCTTGCGCTGCCGCACAGCACATTCGCGACCTTCCACGACGTGATTGGCACGCTGACCGAACTGAAACAGGAGGTTGTCTAATCCATGACCGCAACACTCGAACAACGTCTGGACGCTTTTCGCCGTCTGGACGACGCCAAGCTGACATTTGCCCGCCGGGACTGGTTTCCCGGTACCAGCGGCAATCTCTCGATCAAAATCCAGAACGAGCCGCTGCAATTTGCCGTAACCGCAAGCGGCAAAGACAAGACCAAGCTGTCGCCGGAAGACTACCTCGTAGTCGATCGAGATTCCCGCCCTGTAGACGCGACTTCGCTCAAGCCGTCCGCAGAGACGTTGATCCACGCCGTCGTCTATCAAAAGTTCCCGCAGGCAGGTGCCTGCTTCCACGTCCATACCGTCTGGAACAACCTCATCTCCGAGCTGTACTTCGGCCAGCGCGCCTTCTCCATCCAGGGGCAAGAGCTGATTAAAGGCTTGGGCATTTGGGAGGAAAACGCGCGTATCACTGTTCCGATTGTTGAGAACTTTGCCGATATTCCGACCCTGGCCGCCGCGATTGAAAAAGTCATCACCCCGGAAATTCCGGGCGTGCTCATCCGCAACCACGGCATTTACGCCTGGGGCGGCAACGACTTTGAAGCGAAGCGCCACCTGGAAGCATTTGAATTTCTGTTCGAGTACCACGCCCGCTGGCTGCAACTGCGCCAAGCCGTCGTGTCCACTACAACCAATTAACCAAGGAGGCAAACAAGATGGCACAAATTCGTTTCCACGACACTAACGAGTACATTTCCGCACCGGAGGAAGTCATTTCCTTCCTGGACAGCCAAGAGATCATTTACGAAAAATGGGGCGTAGACCGCCTCGATCCCAAGCACCGCGACAACTACAGCCCGACAGAGGAAGAAAAACAGGAGATTCTCGCCGCCTTCAAGCCGGAGATCGACGCGATCAGCGAGCGCCGCGGCTACCTGACTGCCGACATCATCGTCCTCTCTGACAAAACCCCTAACCTCGATGAGCTGCTCGTGAAATTCAAGAACGAGCATCATCACACCGACGACGAGTGCCGCTTCTGCGTAGACGGCCACGGCATTTTCGCGATCAAGGGCAAAGACGGGCGCTACTTCGACGTCGAGCTTGAGCCAGGCGACCTGATCTCCGTACCGCCGAACTTCCGCCACTACTTCACCTTGATGGACGACCGCAAAATCAAGGCAATCCGCCTGTTCGTCACTCCTGCAGGCTGGGAGGCTATCTACTGATACGTATCGCAAAAACAAACAAGCACCTTGGACCATAGCCTTGGCGACAAGGTGCTTTTCCTTTTTCCTGCTATTTACTCACTTAATGACGCCATCGCCTATAATCGACACCTCCGGCACAATACGGACATCGGCTCTGGCAAATGCCGCCGGCCAATCTTCCTGTACCTTTTTCCACTCCTCGTACTCATAGGCACGGGCGTACACGCCAAAGCCAAACGGGTCTGTTCCACTCTCCTGGCACTTTGTGACCAGATTTGCGAACTCTTTGCGCAGTTCCTCGCTAATCATTTGCTCCATTTTCCTGTAGTCTTGTTCCATGTCGAACAAAAACAGCCTTTCGGTGATGGAAATGCGAATTTTCATTTTTACGTCGAATTGAAACCGATTGTTACGGTAGCTTGTTTTCACGGAGCGATTGACGCCATTCACCAAAAAACTGAGCCGATCCCTCGCTATGTGATTGCTGCCACCGTTTACGGGAAGCGGAAGCGTCAAGGATGTCTCTCCCTGCTTTTGATGACGGAGCATCTGCAACAGCATCGTATCTCTTGGCTCGAGCAGCGTAGCGTACTTGCCGCCCTTGTTTAGCAGTGCCGTCCCCAATACTTTAACAGAGCGTCCTGAATTGATTTCAGCGAGTAACGGTGTGCCTCCTTTTTCAAACATTTGTCGATGAAATTCCTGTAACCTTGTTGTTACTGTCAAATTCCTTTGGCTTGCCTTATCGAGCAGCCTGGTTAGGTGAAGCGGAAGCCGCGGCTTATCCGTCGGATTAAAATTGAACAGCTCCTTGACCGGCCCGTCGCAAACGATCACTCGCGCATTCACCGTAAATCGCGCATCGCGAAACATCACATCCATAATGGGAAACCAATCGGGATGTTCCAACAGTTTTTTCCCGATAACGAACACCTGTATTTTGCCTGATAACGAAAGGCCCGTCACCAGCCCGTCAAACCGTCCTCTTGCCTGACGAAGCGATTCTATCTTGACTCCGTACTCCTCTTCCTTATCCTTGGCTTCCTTGCTGAACACCGGACTCGATAAATAGACGAGAAGCTGATCTTTTTCATTCAGATCTATCCCTGTCATCAGGGTGATCGTCGCGTCTTCCAGATCAATCCGATCCACACACCCCGTCAGCAGGGAGACTACACACAAAATCAATAGAACGTGTACGTATCTTTTTATAACCTTCACTCCTTCACTGACCTACGCAGCAGCCAGATCGGCACAAAAGCCAGAACGGGCAGCGCGTATCCGAATAGCAAACCGCCAGTGCTCCACCACTGCTTCCATTTGAGTAAATCCATGAACGTAGGCGTATACAGCCAAAGCAGTAAAATACCCAACAGCAAAGCGATGCCTAAATGCTTGCGATGATCTGCTGCACCGAACAATTGACTTGACGAGAAGACTGAAAAATACAGATAAGGGAAGCTGGTTGTAGACAAGTAAAATAAATAGAAAGCGAGAAAGATAATATCCATTCGTTCCAAAAATCGATACTCAATCACCTTCCATAAATTCAATGTTGGCCACGTATATTGTAGAATTTCATCGGGGTTGAAAAACACGAAACTGAACAAGGTGATGTTCATAAAAATCAGCATGGACAACGTATTGGCCACAACGATACCAAGGACTGCATACTGCTTTTTCTGCAAAAAAGGATAGAGAAAAAAAGCCAGTTCAAATCCTAAAAAAGACAGAACCGTTGATTTTGTTCCCGCCAGAATCGGCCACCACCCTTCCTTGAAAACAGGGAGCAAATAAAGCCAGTTCGTTTTCGGCAAGACAGTGACCAAGACGATCGGCATCCACAGCGTCAGATAAAAGATCAGCTCGGCATACCGTCCAAGCACCCGCAAGCCGCCTTGGAGAACCATATAAGCCGGAATGGCCAGCAAAATAACTACCATGTAAATCGGTGTCTGACTAAGAATCCACGTATTGACGATGGCCGCAGTGTTGGCCATGACAGTGAAAGAGGCAAAACCGCAATAGACGGCGATTCCTGCAACACAGACTTTCCCCAGCCATTTACCCAAAAACAACGGCTGCAGATCCACAATCGTTTTGCCGGGATAGCGCTTCATGATGCCGATGATGACCAGGCTGACCGCCATAGCCGCGAACCAACCAATCAAAATTGAGAGCCATCCGTCCGTCCCTGCCACCTCGGCCAGCTCTCGCGGCATGGACAACACCCCGATCCCTACCTGCGCACCGTGAATCAAATAAATGTACTGGAAGACCGTCAGTTCATTGAAGGCATATTTTTTCATTCGCCATCTCCCCTTGGACGATTATCTCCCTGCCTTCTCGCTTGAATGGCCCTCGTACTGACTGGCCGATCCCGCATCGTCCAAAACGGCAAGCGGACAAAGAAATCTTTCCAGTCGCTGAAACGAGCGGGCGCGAGCGGACTTCCGTAGGGAACGCCAAGCGATTCCAACTGGATCAGATGGGCAATGAGGCCCATCAGCCCGACGATAATCCCGACGATACCGAACAAAGCAGCCAGCACCATCATGAGAAACCGGAGCAGTCTAACCGCAGACCCCATATCGTAATTCGGGATGATAAAGGAGGAGATCGCTGTAAACGCGACCACAATCACCATGATGTTGCTGACAATCCCCGCCTGAACTACTGCCTGTCCAATGACGATCCCCCCCACGATGCCTACCGTCTGTCCGATGGGCGTTGGCAGCCTGACCCCTGCTTCCCGCAGCATTTCCATAGTCAGCTCCATAAGCATCGCTTCGAGTAAAGGCGGAAAAGGCACTCTCTCTCGACTCTCCGACCGATAAAATCAAGTCGAGCGGAATCACCTCGTAGTTAAACGAGATCAGGGCGATGTAGAGAGCCGGAAGAAAGGTCGCGATGATAAAAGCCAGCCCCCGCAACAGACGAATAAACGACGAAACAAGCCAGCGCGTGCTGTAATCGTCCACGTTTTGAAAAAAGGAGGAAAAGGTGGCAGGGCCAATCAAGACGCTGGGAGAACGGTCTACCACGACGGCGATCTTGCCTTGCAAAATGTGCGAGGCCACCGAATCGGGCCGCTCCGTCATCATCAACTGCGGAAAAGGGGAAAACGGATTGTCCTCAATCAACTCTGCCAGCTCGCCTGTATTGAGAATCGAGTCGATCTTGATCTGCTTGATCCGGTCCTCCATTTCTTGCAAAACCTCCGGATGTGCGACATCTTGCAAAAATAGGATCGACACCCGGGTAGCTCCCCTGTCCCCTATCCAAAATTCCTTGATTTTCAACTCCCGATTAGGCAAGTAGCGGCGAATCAGGGCGATATTTTGCATCCCTGTCTCCACAAACCCCTGGTGGGCGCCCTTCAAAGACGCTTCCAGTTGCGGGTCCTCAATCGCCCGCTGCGGCCAGCCGTGCGTATCGAGAACGAACGCCTCGTTGCGCCCTTCTACAAACATGACACAGCTGCCGTCGAAAATCTCCTTTTCAACGGTGCGAAAATCGCGGGCAATCGAGACATCTCCTACCGACAGCAGGTCGAGAATTCCCGCTTTTCCCCGATCCCGCTGAGCCAGCATCGGCCGCAGCACATTGTTGTTGATGGAGTTTTTGTCCACAAGCCCAGTTAAATACACGATCGCTGCCGAACCTTCGAGCATACTGCTTTCAAACGTGCGAATCACCAGGTCAGGTGTCAGCGTGAATATGCGCTCCAGTTCGCTAATATTTTCGCCCAGGCTGTCGCTTATCGGGTGGGCATGGGACGGCTGAATTCTGTCTTTTGCCGACACCCGTTTCCTTCTCAGCCATCCTCTCATCGTCATCTCGAACCGTTCCCCATCCTCTGCTCAGTATGTTCTCTTAGCTTTCGTGGCAGCTTCCAAAAATATGCATGCAACCTTCGAAGGCACGCCTGTCCTGTCGCATAAATCGAGACGACCTGCAAATACTGACAAGAGAACTGGAACAGTCTGGCGGGAGAACCATGAAAAACGGACTAGCTTTTACTCAAATCGTAACAATACTGATGCTGGCCAACGGCTTGATGAACCATGTCATCGTCATCCCCATGATGCTCGACTCCGCCAAGAGAGATTCGTGGATTTCCGTCCTTTTTGCCGGGGCTCTCTACCTGATCTGGACGTGCTTTCTTTACTTTATCTATCTGAGAACCGGGCGCGAACACCTTTTTGTTTGGTTGCAGAACCGATACGGCTTCTTCGTTTCCCGCCTGTTGGCGCTACTGACCTCTCTATTGCTTTATTATCGGGAAGATGACCATAACAGACACGGTCACCTGGATCAACCTGTCTTTTGCTCCCCAGACTCCGCTGACGGTTCACACTGTCCTCTTCGCCGCTTTGTGTCTCGTCAACGCTCTGTTCGGGATACGCTCCATTGCAATGACGTCGACGGTGTTGTTGCCAGTCGTCGTGATTCTAGGATTTTTCGTGATGTCCACGAATTTTCAGAACAAAGACTACCGCCTGCTTCTGCCGATCATGGAAAACGGGATGGCCCCGGTGCTCAAAGGCATGATGTACGCGGGAAGCGGCTTTGTGGAACTGCTCCTGTTTTTGTTTCTGAAGCATCATCTGAAAAGCAAAGTGCCTTACTATCAGTTTTTCTTGCTGGCGATGTCGCTGATTGACTTGACCTTGGGGCCGAACGATTGGCGCGATCGTCGAATTTGGCCCGGCGGAAGCCGCCAAGCTGCGCTACCCGGCCTATGAAGAGTGGCGGCTAGCCAATATCGGCATTTATATCGAGCATCTCGATTTTTTGAGCATTTACCAATGGTTCAGCGGGGCTTTCACCCGAATCGCGCTCGCCCATCTGCTGATCGTGGAAATCTGGATGATACCTGGCGGGCGAAAACGGATCTGGTGGCTGACCGGACTCTTTTTCCTTTCGTCGACGCTCTCGCTCCTGCCGCTCAGCGCCATCCAGTTTTACAGCTTGCTGGCCGCGCTCCGAGCTGCTCGGCTTGCGCTGGATGGACAAGCATGTAGTCCGTACGCTTTTGGAGGTAAAAAAGACAAACAGACGCTCGCCATGCTCGTGCTCGAAAAGCCAAAAGCAGCCATACGTCCGGTGCTCCGCGGCGAGAACGTCGTTTTTCAGGTGGATGTCGACATCTCCGGCTTTATTACCCAGCTTTTCCGCCAAGGCCCTGTGCGGGAAATCGAAATCGAAACGGAAGCAGCCAAAAAAATCGAGGAAGAGATTCGCGGACTGTTTGAAAAAGGGCTGAAGCTGGGCGCAGACACTCTCCAGCTCGGGCACACGCTCTATCGCAAGCACCCGCATGAGTGGCACAGACTGCAAAAAAACAGCGCGCTCCCGCTTCGCCCCGACATGCTGGAGTCGGTAAACGTGCAGGTGCACATCAACGACGGCGGTATTTCCAAAGTGAAGCAAAAGCCTTGAGCCAAGCTTTTTGGCTGCGGGCAAAAGAAAAAGGAGCAAAGAATGACTCTTCGCTCCTTTTTTCTGTATGCGTGTCTGTGCGGTTTACACCACGTATCCGCCTGCTTCGATGACGCGATCGGCAATCGACCGTTTCAGCGCAACCGTATTGATCGGCGTACGGCGTGTCAGCTTTTTCAGGATCGAGAGGCGCAGGCGCAGCTCATCTCCTTCTTCCATGGCAGCGAGCGCTTCCTTCGCCCACGCTTCGATGCGATCAAACGCTTCATGCACATAGACCGCTGTCAACTCCAGCTTTTGCTGCTCCGCTTCCAGTCCGTTGGCCGCAATCGCTTTTTCCGTGCGCTTCACGATGCTGTCCATTGCGTACAGCTCGATCAGCATGTCGGCAGCGAACGCCAGCAGCTCCTGCTCCTTGGAAATCGCTTGCTGGTACTTCATCAGCGCGGAGCCTGCCACCATCAGGATGATTTTGCGCGTCATGCTGAGCAGGTGCTTCTCCACCGCAAGCGGCGCTTCCTCGATCTCCTCCGGGTAATAGCTCATCAGCTCGGCTTGCAGGCTCGTCGCTGCTTGCAGAAGCGGCAGCTCGCCCTTCATCGCCTTTTTCACCAACGTGTCCGGGATGAGCAGTCGGTTGATCTCGTTCGTGCCTTCAAAAATCCGGTTGATCCGCGAGTCGCGGTACATGTTTTCGATCTCGTACTCGGACATGAAGCCGTATCCGCCGTGGATTTGCACGCCTTCGTCCACGCAGTAGTCCAAAACTTCCGTAGCAAACACTTTGTTGATCGAGCATTCGATGGCGTAGTCGGCAATCGCCTTCGCGACTTCTGCGCCGTCATCCGCTTTTTCGCCCAGGCGGCCGAGCGCGGTGTCGAACAGGCCGACTGTCCGGTAGACGGAGCTTTCTGCGGCGTACGCTTTGATCGCCATGTTCGCCAGTTTGTTTTTAATCAAAGTGAAATTGGCGATTGGCGTTTTAAACTGCTTCCGCTCCTTCGCGTAGTTCGTCGCCAGCTCCAGCGCTTTTTTCGCGGAGCCGACTGCGCCGACTGCCAGCTTGTAACGGCCTACGTTCAGGATGTTGAAGGCGATGACGTGGCCTCTGCCCGGCTCGCCCAACAAGTTTTCCACAGGCACGGGCACATCCTGCAAAATGACGGTGCGAGTCGAGGAGCACTTGATGCCCATTTTCTTCTCTTCCGGTCCAAACGATACGCCAGGGAAGGTGCGCTCGACGATGAAGGCCGTGAATTTTTCCCCGTCGATTTTCGCATAGACGATAAACACGTCAGCAAAGCCTGCGTTGGTGATCCATTGCTTCTCTCCGTTGAGGATGTAATGCTTGCCGTCAGCAGAGAGAGTCGCTGTCGTTTTGGCTCCCAGCGCGTCGGAGCCGGAGCCTGGCTCTGTCAGGCAATAGGCCGCGATCCGTTTTCCGGACGCCAGATCAGGCAGATAGCGCTGCTTCTGATCTTCGTTTCCAAAGTACACGATCGGCAGAGAGCCGATGCCCACATGTGCGCCATAGCTCAGCGCGAAGCCGCGCGCAAGCGAAAACTTTTCGGTGACCAAAGCCGTGCTGACTTTATCCAGGCCAAGTCCTTCGTACTTCTCCGGCACATCGCCAGCCAACAGGCCAAGCTCCCCTGCTTCCTTCAGCAGACGGACGGAAATGTCGAAGTTGTGCTGCTCCAATTCTTCCAGATGCGGACGAACTTCGTTGACGACAAAGTCCTCCGTCGTTTTCGCGATCATTTTTTGCTCCTCGCTGTACTCCTCCGGCACGAACACGTCGTCTGCCGAACCTGCGTCAATCAAAAAGCTTCCACCACGGATCAATTCTTTCGTATCTGCCATGCTATCCCTCTCCTTTTATGAAAATGGACGTACGTGCTAGATCATTTCAAAAACGCCTGCGGCTCCCATGCCTCCGCCGATACACATAGTGACGACGCCGTACTTGCCGCCTCTGCGCTTCATTTCATTCAAGAGCGAGACGGTCAGCTTCGCGCCGCTGCAACCGAGTGGATGGCCCAAGGCGATAGCGCCGCCGTTGACGTTTACTTTTTCCGGGTCCAGGCCAAGCTCTCGAATGACCGCAATCGACTGGGACGCGAATGCTTCGTTCAGCTCGAACAAATCGACGTCGTCCAGGCTGATCCCCGCCAGCTTCAACGCTTTCGGGATCGCGACGACCGGACCGATCCCCATGACATCCGGGTCCACCCCGCCAACGGTAAAGGAGCGGAACTTCGCGATAGGCGAAACGCCCAGCTCTGCCGCTTTGTCGGCTGACATGACGATCACCGCTGCCGCGCCATCGCTCGTTTGCGAGGAGTTCCCGGCCGTTACGCTGCCCTGCACGTGGAAGACCGGCTTCAGCTTGGCGAGCGCCTCCAGCGTCGTATCTGGGCGCGCGCCTTCGTCCTTGTCAAAAATGCGCTCGCGGATATGCACCTTTCCGGCTTCGTCTACCGTGTACTGCTTCACCGTCAGCGGCACGATTTCGTCCTGGAACTTGCCCGAGCTGATCGCCGCAACCGCGCGCTGATGGCTGCGGAGCGCAAACGCATCCTGGTCTTCGCGGGTCACATGGTAGCGCCGCGCCACTTCCTCCGCCGTATGCCCCATGCTCATGTACGCCTCAGGCTTCGTCTCCACCAGTGTCGGATTGAGCGCGACCTTGTGGCCGAGCATCGGCACGAGGCTCATGCTCTCCACTCCGCCTGCCACGACCACGTCCGAGCTGCCGACCATAATCTGTTGCGCGGCATAGGCAATCGTCTGCAAGCCGGAGGAGCAAAAACGGTTGATCGTAATGCCCGCGACATTTGTCGGCAGTCCGGCGCGCAGTCCGATCAGCCGCGCCATATTCATGCCCTGCTCTGCTTCCGGCACCGCCGTCCCCATGATGACGTCCTCGATATCCGCCGGGTCCAGTTGCGGAACGCGGCGGAGCAAATCCGCTACGACGGCTGCCCCCATGTCGACGGGATGTACGTCTTTGAGACTTCCTTTTTTCGCTCGGCCGACCGCAGTCCGGGCCCCTGCGACAATTACTGCTTCTCTCATCGTTTTACCCTCCTTCTCCCTAGTTGCGCAAAGGCTTGTTTTTGGTCAGCATGTGCTGCATCCGCTGCTGAGTCTTAGGCGTCTTAATCAGCGAGAGGAACGCTTGCTTTTCCAGCTCCAAAATGTAGCTCTCGGTCACTTCCGTACCCGCCGGCACGTTGCCGCCAGACATGACATAGGCGATTTTGGACGCGATCAGCTCGTCGTGCTCGGAAATGTACCCGCTCTTCTTCATCGCATAGATGTTTTGGCGCAGGTTGGCGTAGCCCGTCTCTCCGATTACGCGGATTTTGCGCGGCTTGGGCGGCGTATAGCCTTCTTTGTCCATCGCGAGCACGAGCTGCTTCGCATCGTACAACAGATGGTCAGAGTTGATGCTGATCCGGTCAGTCGGCCGCAAGTAGCCGAGGTTGATCGCTTCCTGTCCGCTAGTCGAAACTTTTGCCATCGCAATCGTTTCAAAAGCTCTGGCGACAAACGGGAACGGGTCGACTGGCACGCTGCCGCCCTCCGGCACGTTTTCCATGGCGCGGAACAGCATTTCCTTCGTACCGCCGCCACCTGGCAAAAGCCCGACGCCGACCTCGACGAGTCCAAGGTACGTTTCCGCTGCCACCTGTACACGGTCAGCCAGGTACGTGACCTCGACGCCGCCGCCCAGCGTCATGCCGAACGGTGCCGCCACGACCGGGCGGTGCATGTAGCGAATCGCTCTGGCCGCTTTGTGGAAATTGCTGACGAGCATGTCGAGCTCCAGCCAGTTTTCATCTTGCGCTTCCATCAGCGCCATCGCAAGGTTCATCCCGACGCAGAAGTTTTTGCCCTGGTTGCCGATCACCAGTCCGGCGAAGTTTTTCTGCACTTCTTCTGCCGCCTGGTTCGCCATCTGCAATACATCCAGTCCGAGCGCGTTGTGCGGCGAAGTGAACTCCAGACACGCGACGCCATCGCCCAGGTCGATCAGGGCAGCGCCCGCGTTTTTCTTAATCAACTTGCCTTGCTCCTTGAGCGCGGCGAGGTTGATGTTTTCCTTGTTTTCCTCGATGCCTTTGTAGACGCCACCGATCGCAAACGCCTGGCGCTTGCCTTCTGCCTTTTGGTAGAAGGAGGTTTTGCCGCTCGCGAGCAGCTCCTCGACCAGCGCGGGAATCCGCTCGTTTTCCTCGCGCATCCGCGCCACTGATTTTTCCACGCCGATGGCATCCCACGTCTCGAACGGCCCCAGCTCCCAGCCGAAGCCCCACTTCATCGCCTGATCGACTGCAACGATGTCGTCGGCGATCTCGTAAGCCTTTTCAGCGGAATACAGCAGCACTTTTTTGAAAACGCTCCAGACAAACTCGCTGCCCTTGTCCTTGCCGTATGCGAGCGCCCGCAGCTTTTCCGGCAATGTTTTCGCCGTCTTGGCCGCGTCCAGCGACGGGAACTTCGGCTTCACGCTCGGGCGGTATTCCAATGTGTTGATGTCCAGCGCCAAAATTTCTTTGCCCTGCGCCGACTTCACCTGTTTGAAAAAGCCTTGCCCTGCCTTTTGTCCGATCCAGCGCTTCTCGACCATTTGCAAAACGAAATCCGGAACCTCAAAGACAGCGCGCTCCGCTTCGTCCGTGCTCTTGTTGCGGACGTTTCCTGCGACATGCACATACGTGTCCAGCCCGACGACATCGAGCGTGCGGAACGTCGCGCTCTTCGGACGGCCGATTACCGGGCCTGTCAGCGCATCGACTTCATCTACCCCGAGGCCAAGACGCACCATCTCGTGGATCGAAACCTGCAATCCGTATGTACCGATGCGGTTGGCGATGAAGTTTGGCGTGTCCTTGCAGACGACCATTCCTTTTCCGAGCACATGCTCCCCGAACTGCTTCATGAAAGCGACGATGGCCGGGTCGGTATCGCGTCCGGGAATCAGCTCCAGCAGCTTCAAATAGCGCGGCGGGTTGAAAAAGTGCGTGCCGAGAAAATGTTTGCGGAAATCGTCAGAGCGGCCTTCTGCCATCTCGTTGATAGAAACGCCGGACGTATTGGAAGAGACGATCGTCCCTGGCTTGCGGTGTGCTTCTACTTGCGCGAACACACTTTTCTTCACTTCGAGGTTCTCCACGACGACCTCGATGATCCAGTCGACTTCGGCGAGCAGCGGCAAATGGTCTTCGAAGTTGCCTACCGTTATCAGCTCGATGTTCTTTTTATCGTAGAGCGGAGCTGGCTTTTCCTTGAGCAGCCTGTCTTTGCCCGCCTGTGCAATGCGGTTTTTCACTGCCGGATCAGCCAGTGTCAGTCCTTTTTTACTCTCGTCCGCCGTCAGTTCGCGCGGTACGATGTCCAGCAAATAAGTAGGGATGCCGACGTTGGCGAGATGTGCGGCAATCCCGGCGCCCATGACGCCAGAGCCGAGAACCGCCGCTTTGCGAATTTTGCGTTCCATCTTCAAATCCTCCTTTAGAGAACCTCTGTCGAGGCATAATCACAATGGCTGCCATCCTTGCTCAACTTTTCAGATTAGTAGATCATTTCCATAAGTTCTACTATTCTTAACCATATTCCTGTATGCCAAGGCTCATGCTCTTGTTGAATGAATGCTCATTCAGTTGGTGGGCCAAAAAATACATCCCACGTGTTGGCTATGTTACCCGCCCTGAGATGTTTTGGCTGACCCCCTACTGAGTCACCGTTCAGTTTTATTGTAATCGAAAATTCTGTCATTTGCAATCGTCACTTGTCGATGTTTCTTCCTCTTTTCCATTTCAAAACAAAGAGGAGCATCCTGCAACAGATGCTCCCCATAGTGCTTGCCTATTTTTCCGAATAAAGAACGGCTGTGATTTTGCGCCCATAAGCATTCGACGCATCCTGCTCCAGCTTGTATTCGACCTGGAAGTCTCCGTTTACCGGGTCGCGATAGTGGCCGATCAGCCAAAGAATTTTCGGGTCATTCATGTCTGTCTTGCTTGTAATCGTCACCGGGCCGTTGTACTTCGGCACTTGCGGAAGCGTTGTCATCGCTTTTAACGGTTCGGGAGCGAACACGGCGGCCAAGCGGGCCTGCTGCTTTTTCTCCAGCGCGAGAGTAGCGGAGCGCAAGTACAGTTGGGCGATATTTTGCTGCTGCGCCACCGTGCTGCGGAACTGGGCTGCCATATCGGTGCGGTAATAATCGAGCAGTCGCTTCATGACGACGGCATATTCCGCGCGGGTCATGATTTTCTCGGGTGAAAACGTCTTTTCGGTCAAAAACAACTGAAACTCGCGAATAGCCAGCGGGTATGGAGAGTATGTATCGCGGTAGAACCGATCCTGCTTCCACTCGTAAAAGCTGTTGAAGTACGTCACCGCGTCTTGCGGCTTCAAATTGGCCGTTCTGAATTTTTGCGGCGCCAGCACGTGGAACAACAGCAGGCTCGCCTCTTCTCGGGTCAACGGCCGCTGCATGGCTTCGCTGGACAGCCACCAGTCAGGATTTTCTTTTTGCTGTTTTTTGAGCAGTTGCCCGCTTTCGGCCAGGTACAAGTAATAGAGCATTCTGTCGCCCGGATCGTAGCTGGACAGCGCATTCGTTTCTACTTGCCAGATCGCTTTCATGTTGACCAACAGTTGTTCTACTTCCCCCCGAAGCAGAAAGCGGTAGTCCAGGTTGCTTTTTCGCTGCGGCAGCTCAAGCGAGCCGTAGGCCGTCTCAAATACGCGGTTGAGCAGAGCCAGCGCTTCGCCGCGCGTAATCGGCTTGTTCGGATAAAACGCGTGGCTGCTGTTTCGCTTTACAATCCCCAGGCTCGCCAGTTCTTCAATTTGTTGCTCTGCCCAGTGTCCTTCGGTGTCATCGAAAACACCTGCAGCATGTGCACCGCCCGTCCATGCAGTTTGCACGAGCAGCAATGCCATGAGAAAACAGAGAGCAAAACGCTTCATCATGTTATACGCATACTCCTTTCTCCTTTGCCAGAATCTTTACCCCTTTTTCTATGTAGTTCTCCCTGCCGTTTCTGTGGCAGAAAGGTCCAGGACTCGACGAGCGTCCCGGACAACAACGATCCCCCTTTCATGTATCGGGATGGATCGCGCACTTCTTTATACCCTCTTTTCACAAAATGTTCCTAATTGGCGTTGACCATGTGAAAAAAGCCGCACTCCAGCACGGGGAGAACGGCTTTTCAGCAGCCAAACCTTATCCTCACTCTTCGATCTTTTCCAGCCACCCTGGTCCTTTGGCAACAAGCAATCGGTAAATCCCGAAGTCCAGAAGGGCAAAAAGAGCGAAAAGTCCCAGAGCCGTTGCAAACAGAGAAGTCCCCGCAAAACTAATAGCCACGACAACCAGTCCTCCCGCCACCAGGCCGACGAGAAGCGAGAACAGCGGATTGAGATTCTGCTTCACCGCTTCCTGCTCTGAGCTCCATCCCAGCTTGGGCAGGTGCAGGTCGACCATGATGCCGACCAGGTTGATGAAGATCACGCCCGGAATCCCGCACAGGATCGCCCAGACGATGAACTCCCCGGACAGCGCCAGAAGCCAGACAGCTTCGGCCAGCAGCAACAGCATGCTGATCGTGCTGAGGATGATGCCCGGCATGACTTTTGCCAGCAAAAGGTGCTGGGGCAAAATCGGCAATGTCTTGTTGTAAAAGAACCCTTGTCCATCCCTGGAAATCGCCGTAACCGAAGTGCTGTTGAGAGCACCCAGCATCACAAAAGCGGCAAAGGCAATCGCCAGGCTGATGGCTCCGGCGTGCTCGCCCTGTAGCGTCGCTTGCAGGCGCGCTAGCATCTCTCCGCTATCCCGGCGGGCGAGCAAAGGCAGCAAGGCCAGGATCGGCACGAGAATGCCGGAGAGCGTGCAGTTCAGGAAAAAGGCAGGCGTCCGCCAGAGCATTTTCCATTCCTTCCAGAAGTAGGACAAGAGTCTTGAGCGCTGCTTCACGAGCTTTTGAAAAGCCGCATCTCCGACCGTTTTTCGTTTGGCCACAGCGTCGCTGATCCCCATGACCCCAGCGAAGTACAAGCTGTTTCCGACCACAAGAAAGACGATCAGACTGGCAACCGCCACCAGGAAAAAGACTGCCAGATAGCCGAGCGATTCCAGCGTGCCGCTGTCTTGCAAGGCGAGTGCCGCGAGCCTGCCCGCAGGGAAAAACTGCGTCACCAGGTTCAACAACGCGTTCTCCTGGCTGGCAATCAGCTCCTGCAGTTGTTCTATGCTGTCTACCCCGCCGCTCGTCTGGCGCTGCACGACCATTTGAAACCCGACTGCCAGACAAATCGCAAACAGGCCGCTGATTAAGCGGAAGCGCTCCTTGCTTTTGCCCATGTTCGTAAAGCGCATGAACAGCATGACCACAACTGCCGCCATCACAAGCGGAACGATGGGCACGAGCAAAAAAATGAGGACGGCAAACAGGTAGTACAGAAAGCCTCCCCCGCTCTTCACTCCGTATGTTACCAGAAGCGGTCCCAGCAAGACCAGTGCCGTAAGATACTCATAGCAGAGCGCGACAATGAATTTGGCCCCAAGAATGTGCATCGGCCGAAGCGGCAACGGCAACAGTTGCTCGACATCCTGCGAGTAGTAAAACACGCTCAGGACGTACAAAATCCCGAAGACGAAAATCGCCACCGAAACCACCGTCACTCCCAGTCCGAGCAACGCCGCTTCCTGTCCGAGCAGCGCCAGCCCGTCGTACATCGCGGAAATAAAGACGACAGCCCCGAGCATCATCGGAATCAGTCCGATCAAAATCGCCAAGACAAGCAGCAGTTTCTTCCAGCCGCTTCCTTTTTTCGCCCCCCAGGTCGAGCCCGCATTTTTAAGCAGCACTTTGGATAACAGCAGGACTTTATTCATGCTTCGTCAGCTCCAGGAACAGGCTCTCCAGCGAAACATCTGACTGAAAATGCTGCTGCATCTCTTTGAAGGTACCGCAAAACAAAATTTTCCCTTTGTTGATGATCGCGACACGGTCACAGAGCTTTTCCGCCACTTCCAGCACGTGGGTCGAAAAAAATACGGTGCGCCCGCTGTCGGCATGCTCCCGCATCATCTCTTTCAGCGTAAACGACGACTTGGGGTCCAGCCCGGTCAACGGCTCGTCGAGAATCCACACCTCGGGGTTGTGCACAAGCACGCCCATAATCATGATTTTTTGCCGCATCCCGTGCGAGTAGCTCTGAATCGGGTCGCCGAGCGCGTTCGTCATTTCAAAGCGGTTCGCCAGTTCCAGAATCCGCTTCCCGCGCACGTCTTTTGGCACATCGTACATATCGGCCATGAAGCTGACGTACTCCAGCCCTTTCAGCCGCAAAAACTGGTCCGGGCTGTCCGGTACATAGCCAAACTGCTGCTTGGCTTCAAGCGGCTGGGAAGCGATGTTTTTTCCGTTAATCGTAATTTCGCCCTGGTCCGGGCGGATCACTCCGGTCACCATCTTGATCGTCGTCGTCTTCCCTGCTCCATTGGGGCCGAGGAAGCCGAATATTTCCCCCTTCGGCACTGTCAGATTTAGCTGATCGACCGCTTTGTTTGTCCCGTTGTAGCTTTTCGTCACATTCACCAGCTCGATCATGTCCGTCCCTCCTTCTATCTGTTTTACTTTTCCCATTTCCAACAGATTCCACTTTATGCTATACGCCCAACGGCAGGAAAAAGTTGCGGATACGAAAAAAGCCGTCGGTTTCCCAAGGGCTTATCATGTATTCTGCCCAGCGTAAGGCCGGCTTCAATATCCGGGTATTCTTTACTCTTGCGGTACAAAGCTGCCATCGCGCAGCATCGTCAGCTCGCCCATGATGAACGCCAACTCTTCGGATTCACCCAGCTTGCCGCTCTCCGCCAGCGCTTCCAGGCGGCGGAGCAGGATGTTTGCGAAATCGGCAATTTGTACAGGCTGCGCTTCCATATCCGCGTCATCGAGCACATTGTAGCTGGTCAGCGCTTCCAGGTGAGTTACGATGCGAAAGCCGCCGATCTCGCCCAAAAATTCTTGCTGGTTGATTTTCGATTTTTCCAGCTTTTGCAGCATGGACATCACATCGTTTGCTACCACGCTGGGAAAAGCAACCTGGTAAAAGTTGCGGTTTTTCGCCTCAATGGTCTTGATAATCAAAATATCAATGCCGTCTAGCTTCTTTGCCTTTTTTCCAAATCCAAACATGTATTTTCCACCTCAATCGTTCGATCTGCACAACTCTCTCCATGATAGACATAATCCCGTTGTCAGACAACCCCTATCCTGTTTCCTTTTTCCGTGATCCCGCCCTGTTTTTCAACTGGCATCTTTTCACATGGTTATTTATTTCTTTTGCCACACACGCTAACAGGTAACAACGGCTTTTCAAGTGAGGTGCGCAATGAAAACCAACTGGAAAAAATGGATGATTTTTCTGTCCCTCTCCCTGATCGTTACAGGCTGTGCCCTTCCCGCCAAGGAAGAGAGCAAAAGCAACACGAAAGCCCAGAGCAAGCCCGTGAAGCTGTCTGCCATTCAGAAGCTCGGCGACAACAAAATGGATGTCGTCCTGTTCCTCAACCGTGCCGAACATCTGCTGGAGGAAGTGTACTTCGCCGCGCTCGACAACGCCAAAGGCAAAACCGTCTACGAGGACGGGCTGGCGTTCCGCGAGCTGCCGAAGCAATTTGACAGCAAGGACAAAATCGTCAAGTACTTCGGCCGTTTCTGGAGCACGCCGCTCGCGCTGGCGATGTACGACAAGCTGACGACGAAGCTGGTCAAGGAAAAGCTGTACATTGCGATTCCGCGCGTCGACTATCCGGTCCTGATCTCCGTCCGCAATACGACGGTCGCCAAAGCAAACGGCGAGCTGAACGTAACGGTCCAGGACGCGACCGACTCGTCTTTTGCCTCCGACCGCACGCTGCACTACCGCCTCGTTCGCGATCAGAAGACGAAGCGGTTCGAGATCAAAACAAGATCGGGCACGTACGGCAGCGAACAATTTCAATAAACCCTCTTGACATTTCTTATAGGCCCGGCGAATAATAGTGAATTAACAAGCGCATAGCGAGCGGCAATGACGGGGAACAGTAAAACCGCCCTTCAGGTCCAGAGAGCGAAATCCAACGGCTGAGAGGTTTCGTCCATGAATCGGTTTGAACCCACCCCAGAGCATCCAGGGAAGACCTGGACGGGTTTCTTTCACCTGTTATCAAAGAAAGAGAGCTGGATGTTTGCGACTTGACGGGTATCTTCTGTCGGCAGACGTCAATTAAGGTGGTACCGCGTAAGGCTAACATGCCCTTTCGTCCTTATCAAAGAGACGATTGGGCTTTTTTTATTGCTTTTTCACATGGATACAAGTAAGTGCTAGGAGGTCAAAGTATGAAGAAGGGAAAAATGCGTTTGGTTGTCAAAGTGGGCAGCAGTTCGATTGCCGCGGCAGGCGGTGGCGTGGACCCGGCGAAAATGTCCTTGCTCGTCTCCGCTGTCAGCAAGCTGCGCGAGGTAGGGCACCAGGTCGTGCTCGTTTCCTCGGGCGCGGTCGCGAGCGGTTATCAACGTCTTGGCTACCAGCAGCGCCCCCGCTCTCTCGCTGCCAAGCAGGCCGCCGCAGCCATCGGGCAAAGCCTGCTGATGCAGACGTACACGCAAATGTTCGCGGCCCATCACTTCAGCGTGGCGCAAATTTTGCTGACGCGGGGAGACTTCTCCGATCGCGAGCGCTACCAGCACGCTTTTCAAACGTTGTCGCTGCTTTTGGACAAAAACATTTTGCCGATCATCAACGAAAATGACACGGTATCTGTGGCGGAGCTGACCTTTGGCGACAACGACATGCTCGGCGCGCTGGTGGCCGGACTGGTCCACGCTGATTTGTACATGATTCTCACCGATACGAACGGACTGTACGACAAAGACCCGCGCCACCATCCGGACGCCCGGCGAATCGGCTCGCTTGAGCAGGTGACAGAGGAAATCGAGGCGTTGGCAGGAGGCGCGTCACAGCTCGGCACGGGCGGAATGCGCTCGAAGCTGATCGCCGCGAAAACGGCGCAAGGCTTGGGAATCCCGAGCTTTATCGGAAAATTGGCGCAATCGGCTGATCTTATCAAGGTGCTTGCGGGCAACGGCGATGGCACCTACGTCGGCTACCGTCCCGAATCCCCTGCAACAGCCGGCGTTTCCACGCGCAAGCAATGGATCGCGCTCCACTCCCCTGTTCGCGGCACGATCACGGTCGACAGCGGGGCGGCGGAAGCGATTTTGGAAAAAAGCCGCAGCCTGCTTCTGGCGGGCGTACGCGATGTCTCGGGGATGTTCGAGGAAGGCGAGGTTATCGAGGTGTATTGCGAAGGCGCTCTGATCGGCCGGGGCGTCAGCAGGTACGGCGCTGCCCAGCTCCTGGATTCGCTCTCACCTTCTGGCTTGACGCGACGCAGCGGTACCGTAATCCACCGCGATGAATGGACCCCGGCACGCTCGAAAACGTTTTGAAACCGAAAGAGAGAAAAGGAGATGGGGAGACAATGGAAAGCTTGAAAGAAAAAGTGTATGCACAACTCTCGCTGGCTAAACAGGCTTCACGGCAAATGGCGCTCTTGACCCGTACAGAAAAAGACAGGGCATTGGCTGCCATCGGCGAAAAGCTGCTGGCCGACGAAAAAACCATCCTGGCGGCAAACGAGCTGGATATCGCCAAGGCGGAAGTTGACGGACAGCCCGCCTCTTACCTCGACCGCCTGCGCCTGACACCTGCGCGTGTACACGATCTCGTGGAAAGCCTGGCTTCCTTGGCCGCTCTCGATGATCCTGTCGGACAAAAAATGGATTCCTGGACGCAGCCGAATGGTCTCGTCATCGAACAGATTCGCGTCCCGCTTGGCGTCATCGGCATGGTGTACGAAGCTCGGCCGAATGTCACCGTCGATGCGGCGGCGATTGCGCTGAAAACCGGCAATGCGATCGTCCTGCGCGGCAGCCACAGCGCCGTCAACAGCAACGTCGCGCTGGCCCGCTCGATTCGCGAGGCGCTGGCAGCGACAGAACTACCCGAAGCCGCTGTGCAATACCTGCCTTTTGCCGAGCATGCTTCTGTCGACCTGTTATGTACCGCAAACGGACTGGTCGACGTCATCATCCCGCGCGGCGGAGCAGGTCTGATCCAGCGCGTGCTGCAACTGTCCAGCGTGCCTGTGCTGGAAACGGGAGTAGGCAACTGCCACATCTATATCGATCAGGCGGCCCGCTACGACATGGCAGAAGCAATCGCCGTCAACGCGAAAACAAGCCGCCCCGCGGTCTGCAACGCAGCCGAAACGCTGCTCCTCCACCGCAACTGGCCGCACGACTACCAGCGGGCGCTGCTGCAAAAGCTGCTCGATCAAGGAGTCGAACTGCGCGTCTGCGCCAAAACGCGAGAGGCGCACCATGAGCTCGCTTCTCTCCTCCGCGAAGCCCAGGCGGCGGACTGGGATACGGAATACTCCGCTCTCATCCTGGCTGTCCGCACAGTCGACAGTCTGGCCGAAGCGATTGAGCATATAACCGCGCACAGCTCAGGCCACTCCGAAGCGATCGTGACGGAAGACGACGCCGCAGCGAATCAATTTTTGGCCGCTGTCGACGCAACTGCTGTCTATCACAACGCCTCTACCCGCTTTACCGACGGCGGAGAGTTCGGCTTTGGCGCCGAGATCGGGATCAGCACGCAAAAGCTGCACGCCCGCGGGCCGATGGGCTTGCCCGCACTCACTTCCTACAAGTACGTCGTACGTGGAACGGGACAAATCCGCTAGTCCAAAGGGAGGAAACAGCGATGAGCAACCAAACAGCCAGTATAACAACCGGACAAATCGGCTTTCTCGGCGCAGGCTCCATCGTGGAAGCGATGCTTTCGGGGATTTTGAAAAAAGGCTTGACCGCAGCAGACCGCATCTTCGTCACCAACCGCAACAACTCGGAGCGCCTGGAGCAGTTGACGGACGCATACGGGGTCAACGCCACCACGGATAAACTGGCGGTGGCGCGGGCATCTGACATTTTGATTTTGGCGATCAAGCCAAAGGACGCGGGGGAAGCGCTACTCGAACTGCGCGGAACCATCTCTCCGAACCAACTGATTATTTCCGTCATCGCAGGCGTTCCTACCAGCCTGATCGGCGAATGGCTGGGGGTAGACTGCCCGATCATTCGCACGATGCCGAACACGTCATCCGCTGTCGGGCTGTCTGCGACAGGACTGAGTGCCAATGCGTTTGTGCGTCCCGAGCAGCTTGCACTCGCCACGCGCCTGTTTGAAGCGATTGGCACCGTGCACGAAGTCGCAGAAGAAGAGCTCGATATTATCACAGGGCTGTCCGGCAGCGGCCCGGCCTATATTTATTATTTGGTCGAAGCGATGATGGGAGCAGGCGCGACAGCCGGGCTGGATCGGGAAATGGCCCGTCAGCTCACTCTCCAGACGGTGATCGGCGCGGCCCATATGCTGCTGGAGACGCGCGCAGAGCCTGCCCTGCTGCGCAGGCAAGTCACCAGCCCTGGCGGAACTACGCAGGCCGGGCTGGAAGTGTTGGAGTCGTATCGGTTCCAGGAGGCGGTAACAGCAGCCATCCTGCGGGCGACAGAGCGCGCCAGGGAAATGGGCGCGCAGTATCGGTAAGTATCGGTAAGAGCTTTTCGCAAAGATGGTTGCTTCGTGAGCCGCCTGTGCGTTACCATGTTGAAACAAAGCATGTCCGGGCGCGCACGCAAGCAGGCGCACCGTTGCCCTATTTTTTGCGAGAAGCTTAACGAGGGAGGTATCCGATGGAAATCTACGCCTTGTACGGCACCAGTGGTACAGGAAAAAGCTCCAGTGCACTAGAACTCGCCCACCGCATGAATATCGACGCCATTATTGACGACGGCATCCTGATCTACCAGGGTCGCAAGGTGGCTGGTACCTCCGCCAAGTACGAAAAGACAAAAATCCAGGCGGTCAAGCGGGCGATTTTTCACTACGACGAGCACGCAGAGGAAGTGCGGCGCAGCCTGGAGCAGATTCAGCCGGGACGCTTGCTGATTCTCGGTACGTCGCAGCGCATGATTACACGGATTGTCGAGGCGCTGCACCTTCCTGCTTCTATTGAATACATTCCCATCGAGTCCATCAAGCCGCCGCAGGAAATCGAGGCGGCGCGCTACGTGCGGGAGACGATGGGCAGGCACGTCATCCCGATCCCGCGGGTCGAGGTTGAAAAAGACTATTTGCAGCGGCTGATTGCTTCTGCCACCCGCATTTTCAGCTCGAAAAAGGAAGTCATCGGCGAATCGACCGTGGTTCACCCGCCTTTTTCCGGCGGCCGCATCCTGATTCATCCCCAAGTGCTGCGCAAAATTACGCTGGCTGCTTGCAGCCGTTACGAAGAAGTCAGCCAGGTCGTCAAAGTTGCCTTTTCCTTCGACGATTTGCCTCGCCTGCAGATCACGCTGGCCCTCAAGCTGCCTTTTTTGGCGGATATGACCCGATTGATCCGGGACATTCAGGAAGATTTGCACAAGGAAGCCAGCTTTTGCCTCAACATCGCCCCGGCCAGCATCGACATTCAGGTCGCCTCGCTGGAGCTCGCCTCTGCAAAATAGCGGAACCGGTCCTTTCTCGGATCGGTTCTTTTTTTGGCGGAAAGAGGCAGGGTTACTTGCTGTCTTGTTGCCCATCCTATACGTGTATCACACATGAAAGGAGCAATCAGATGCCATCCATCATGTCTTCCACGCCTTTTCAACAAGCGCCGATTCCCGAGCCGCCCAAAGTCATCACGACCAAAGACTTGAGCTACCTGAAAGATGCGTTGTCCTGGGAGCTGCTCGCCTTTAAAAAGCTGCATTTCTTTGCCCAGCAAGCCACAGACCCGGACGTGAAGCAATGTCTGGAGAAAACGGGCCGCATGCACCAGCAGCACTACGAAAAGCTGCTCTCCCACCTGCAAAACAACAACACAGCCGTCATGGCGACCTTGCCGCAGACCCAATCCCAACAACAGCAACAACAGATGCAGTAAGGGAGGAGAACAAGGATGCCAAACCAAAACCAGATCGCAAACCCGCAATCCGGACAGTTGCCGCAAATCAAAGGGCCGCAAATGAATGACCGCGATTTTCTCAACGATTGTCTGGCGACCTGCAAATACGTCACCGACAGCCTGAACGTCGCGGTGCGCGAGATGAGCCACCAGCAACTGTACAGCGACATGCTGCAACTGTTGAACGAGACGCACCAGTCGGCGCGCGATACGTTCAACCTCATGTTCCAAAAAGGCTGGTACAAGCTCGAAGCGGAGGAACAGCAAAAGCTGCAGCAAGCTTACCAGCAGTTCTCCGGCTACTCCAGTCAGTTTCCGTATCAATAGTTTGGCTTTTCCAGCATGGGTGATGCAGCCCTGGTCCGATTCCCATTCGGGCCGGGGCTGTTTGTTGTGCTTGCGGCGTTTTCTTGTGGAGGGGCTTTTTACTTCTTTTTCCAAATTGTATAATTTTTAGCTCTTCACCGTAAAACGTGCTTGATCTCCCTCTATCGCAGTTTTTCGTAGTTATGTAGCCGGTTTACACTCCAGTCTAATGCGAATCTTGAATCTCTCTAGATTGCGGTAGCCGTAGGCTCTTCGTTTGATTACCCTCACTTTGTTGTGTGTCCCTTCAATCTTGGCATTCGTTACCCGAAAGGAGAAATCATTCTAAATGGGCTCTCGCCACTGGACAATCGTTTTGGCAATGGAACGAACCGCAGGAGTCGGAGAATAGAGATGGTCGTCAATCCATTTCTGAAGTGCTTCCTCGCCTGTCTCTTGGGTTTTGAACGGCATACACGGTTCTTATGTCTTGAAGCGCAAAGTAGAGTCGTTTGAGGTGTGGATCTTCTGCTAACCAAATCTTCAGTTCCTGAAGCTCTTCGGGCTTCAGCTTGTCAGGGATCGTATGGAGCAGGCGTTGCTCATGTCTGCCCCGACGATGTGTTCCACGAGCATGAGTGCGTTTTCGGGTAGCTTCCAACGCTTTCGAGAAAAGCTGGATCACGTGAAATTTATCTGCTACCACAAGGGTATGCTTCCAGACCTGGCGTACTGTTTCAGCCATTCCTGGAGCCAAATCCGTGACAACTACATGGGGAGCCTTACGAAAGGGCCATTGCTGCAGGGCGTTTCGTACCTGTTCACGTGAACGTCCTTCTGTGACTTGCCAGATATGACCGGTTTGAGCATCCATGAGGTTCACGCCGTACTTATGTCCTTTTTGCAACGCAAACTCATCCAGACAGACCACTTCAGGAGCTTCATGTTCTTTTGGTTGAGCAAGGCGTTGGGGGGCCAGTTGGTAGTACCAGCGTTCAAGTGTCGAGTAGGCCGCACTCAATTGCTTGGCAACAGAGAGCAAATCCCGGCCGCGGCACATATCCACCGCCATCTCTTGAAAAGCAGAGGTGACCAATCCTCGAGGCGGGATACCGTTCCATTCCACTGTCCATGTAAGCCCACAACTCGCACAGCGCTGGCGATACACGGGAACGGATACCCAGACGGTCCCCCAAGCAGGAACGAAACGATGACGAAGAATACGCCGTCCAGGACGGGCATGGTTGGTACTGGCTCGGAGACAGATCGGACAAAGATGACAGGCAGAATGCGGTTCCAGAACAGCGATCCAATCCGTTTCCTTTGTTTTTTCCCAATGTGTGAGATGGAATGATGGAAGTCTGATAAAGTCTGTGCTAAAATCAAGGCACAACGCAGATTTCCTCCTTTTCAGTGGTTGTCTCGACAACTCCCACGATAAAGGAACATCTGCGTTTTTTCAATGTCTAGCACGGGTTATGGTGATGAATCTAATTTATTGGAGAAGGAGGGATTCAAGTGAAAAACCGTTTTTGGTTTTGGCTCTCTTTGCTTTGCGGCCTGCTCGCTTCTGCAGGCTCCCTTGTTCTGTGGTACGTTTTGCTTTCTGAAAAGTCCCCCAGTTCTGTGTTGACGTTTCTTTGCCTCGGGCTTCCGGCGTTGCTCGGCTTGGTTGCTTCCTTTGTTAAGCCGCCCGTCATTCTGCTTTCCTTTGTCGTCTCTTTGCCGCTTTGCCTGTACTTGTCCATGAATGCAGACAAATTTTTCTTTTTCCTCATTGCCTCCTTGCTGTATTTGCTGTCCGGCGTGTTGAAATGCAAGACGGCAAAAGCCAGTTGGCTACCCTGGTAACTGGCAGCTTTGCGCTTTGTGCTTTTCGCAAACAGCCTGTCACCTCGCCTTCATCCTTTGCCCCGCAAGAGCCGGGCGACCGCAAACAACGCCCGCTCCAACTCGTCGTCTGCCGCATACGCATACGACAAGCGCAGATGTTGGCTGTCCGTCTGGTCGTACACGAAACCGGGATTGAGCAGGACGCCTTCTGCCAGCGCCTGCGTAAACAGCTTGCGCATCGACACGGGCTGGCGCAGACGCAGCCAGATGTAAAAGCCGCCCTGCGGCATCTGCCAGTCGGCCAAGTCGGAAAACCAACGTTCGAGAAGCTCGCCCATCCGCCCTCTTCTCTCCTTGAGCGCCGTGCGGATTCGTTCGAGGTGACGTTGATAGCGCCCGCTCGTCAGCCATTCTGTCGCCGCCCATTGCGAGAGGGCGCTGGACCCGTAGTCAATCTGCATTTTCACATCGGCCAGCCGTTCAATCACAGGCTGCGGCCCGACGATCCAGCCGATTCGCAGGCCCGGGCTAAGCGTTTTCGACAAGCTGCCAAGGTAGAGCACCAACCCGCTCTGATCGCTCGCCTTGAGCGGCGCTGGCCCCGGCTCGTCCAGCCACAGCTCGCCGTACACATCGTCCTCCAGGACAGGCAGCCGCTCCTGTTCGCATACGGCCATGAGCTGCCGCCTGCGCTGTTCGCTCATCAAAATCCCGGTCGGATTGTGAAAAGCCGGGATCGTATAGAGCAGCGCTCCGTTATGAAGCTGCTTCTGCCGGACGACAGAGGCAGGCGCTATCCCTTCCCCATCCATTGCTACGCCAGCCAGCCTCATCCCTGACGACTGGAATAACGGCAGCGAAAACAAGTACGAGGGCTGCTCCAGCAAAATCGTCGAGCCACGGTGCAAAATCCCGAGCGAGATCAACTGCAAAGCCTGCAACGCACCGGATACAACCAAAATGGACGCCGGGGAAGCTTCGACCCCTCGCGTGCGCAGGTGAGCGCTGATCGCCTCGCGCAGCGGCAAAAGCCCCTTCGGCTCGGAGTAGCCGAGCTGAATCATTTTTCCCCGCAGGTCGCCAAGCACTTCCTCCATCTCCGCCGTCGGGATCAGCGCGGGCGAAAGCTCTCCTGTACCCAGGCGGATGAAGCGCGGGTTTGGCTCATAACGGTTAATGTCCTGGATCGTCGGCGAATTGGGCAGGTGCGTGCCCGCCCGCACATAGCCCAGCCAATCCGGCGGCGGTGTGGTCGTCAACAGCGACCATGTGTTGTTGCAGATGACCGAACCGCTCCCGACCGTCGATTCGATCAGCCCTTCCGCTTTCAGCTCCTCCAATGCAGTCACAACCGTGCTGCGGTTCACCTCGAAGGCAGCAGCCAATGCGCGCTGTGTAGGCAGCTTGCTGTTGACCGGCCACTCCCCTCCGGCAATTTTTCCTTTGATGTACGCGACAATTTGCGCGTAAACAGGCATGTCACCGGATTTGTCCGGCTTCCAGTCAATCGTCAGCATCCGTTCCCCTCTCCTTTGCTCTATTGTACAAATTGGTTGGTCCAGGAGTAAACCAATTGGCTGGAGACATTCTGCCCTTCCTCATGAATAATGTCCATAGCGCCATTATTTTGTTTGCTTCTATCGTAAAAGGAGGAAGGAATTGTGCTGGAAGCCATTTTGCACGGGTTTGTGCTCGCCTTCGGGCTGATTTTGCCGCTGGGTGCGCAAAACGTGTTTGTATTCAACCAAGGGGCCGCACAGCCTACGCTGTGGAGAGCTGCTCCCGTCGTCCTGACGGCAGCCGCCTGTGATGCGCTCCTGATTTTGCTCGCCGTCCTCGGCGTTTCGCTGGTCGTCTTGACTGTTGCCTGGCTGAAAACCGTCTTGTACGTCATCGGGGTTTGTTTTTTGCTGTACATGGGCTACCTGACCTGGAGCAGCCGACCAAGCCTGGATAACGGGGAAAAAGCAAGCTTTTCCGCCAAAAAGCAGATGATGTTCGCCGCTTCCGTCTCTTTGCTCAATCCGCACGCGATCCTCGACACAATCGGGGTCATCGGGACCAGCTCGCTCAGCTATGCGGGAGCAGAAAAATGGGGCTTCACCATCGCCTGCATCCTCGTCTCCTGCCTCTGGTTTTTCGGCTTGTCCGTGGCAGGCAGAATCATGGGCAAGCTGGATCGGTCAGGGTCCTTGCTGCGCAGCCTCAACATCGTCTCTGCGCTCATCATGTGGGGAGTCGCCGCCTACATGGCAAGCCAGCTATATTTTGCCTAGCTCTGCGAAAAGTGCATAAATGCTCACGCCTCCACTTAAAATATCCCTAGTCGGATTCCTATGTGGAGGTCTTTTTATGCTTTTTACCAAATCGGACGCCCTGCTGGATGAGTTATACGCCATCGCCAAAAACGTGTACGACTCGGCCATTTATTTCAATAAGTATAAAATCAAGTCGCTGGATACGCTAAAACGCTTTTCCGAGGAAATGAAAGAGTATGAGTCAAAAGGCGACAAACTGATTCACGAGATCATCGTCCGGATCAACAAAACGTTTATTTCCGCGATTGAACGCGAGGACGTGCTGAATCTGGCCGTCAAGCTGGATGATGTGCTGGACGGCCTGGAGGGGTGTGCCGCTCGCCTGTACATGTACGACATCATGGAGCCGGATGAGACGATGGTCAAATTCGGCCAACTGATTGAGGATGCGACCCAGCAAATTTTGTTCGCGATTGAACTGTTGCAAAAACAAAAGCTGCCCGGCATGAAGGAGTACATCATTCGCATCAACGATCTGGAAAGCGCCGGCGATGAGCTGGTGCGGGAAAGCATCCGGCGGCTTTTCAAGTCGACGAGCGATCCGATTCACATCATGCAGTTCAAGGAAATTTACGATGTGCTTGAGGATGTCATGGATCATTGCGAGGACGTCGCCGATGCGATGGAGACGGTGATTATGAGCAATACATAAACGAAGGAGGCTCCCTTCCATGCACACTAGCCTGCCTCTTGTGATCGCTGTCATTGTTCTGGCCGTTTCCTTTGACTTCATCAACGGCTTTCACGATACAGCCAATGCCATCGCCACCACAGTCTCGACCAAAGCTTTGCCGCCGAAAACCGCCATCGCCCTGGCCGCGATCATGAACTTCGTCGGCGCGCTTGCTTTTACAGGAGTCGCCAAAACAATCGGGGGAAAGATTGCCGATCCCGCCAAGCTGGAATACGGCGTGCTGATCGTGCTGGCTGCCTTGGTCGCGGCGATTTTCTGGAATCTGGTCACCTGGTGGTACGGCATTCCGAGCAGTTCGTCCCATGCGCTCATCGGTTCCGTCGTAGGTGCCGTTTTCGCCTCGGCTGGCGTTTCGCAAATCAACTGGAACGGCTTTTTGGAAATTTTCGAGGCGCTGATTTTGTCGCCGATCATCGCGCTTGTGGCTGCTTTTCTGCTCATGAAGCTGGTCTACGCCCTGTTCCGCAGCATCCAGATACCGCCCGCCAAAGTAAACCGGGGCTTTCGCTACTTCCAGATTCTCACCGCCGCCCTGCAATCTTTTACCCACGGCACCAACGACGCGCAAAAAGCAATGGGGATCATCGTCTTCGCCCTGGTGGCTGCCGATTTGCATGCGGATACCGCGTCGATTCCGTTTTGGGTCCAGCTTATTTGCGCGATTTCCATGGGGCTGGGAACGTCTGTCGGCGGCTGGAAGATCATCAAGACGGTCGGCGGCAAAATTACGAAAATCGAGCCGATCAACGGCGCTACCGCTGATTTAAGCTCCTCCACGATCATTTTTACATTTACGCAGTTGGGGCTTCCGGTCAGCTCGACACACGTGATTTCCTCGGGGATTATGGGGGTCGGCGCAGCGAAACGGCTGAAGGGCGTCAATTGGGGCGTCGCCAAACGGATCATCATCACCTGGTTTATTACACTGCCGATCTCCGCACTGATTTCAGCGGCGCTCTACTACATGTTGAGTTTGTTTTTTTGAGCGAAGGCGATTGTAACCCTCTCTGGTATATAATGGACGAAAACCTGAATACAGCGGAGGATTGTTCATGACCATTCGCACAGAAGAACCGCAAGACTACCATACGACCGAGCAGGTGGTGCAAGCAGCGTTTGCTGGCCAGCCTTTCTGCGATCAAACGGAGCATTTGCTCGTCAAGCGCCTGCGGGAATCAGCCGAGTTCGTGCCTGCGCTCTCGCTCGTTTTCGAAGAGAACGGCCGCATCGTCGGCCATCTGCTGCTGAGCAAAATCAAGATCGAGCACGATGGCGGCTCCTTTGACGAGGCGCTTGCTCTCGCCCCCGTCTCCGTACTCCCCTCTCATCAGGGAAAAGGCATCGGGGCGGCACTCATCAACCATTCGATCAATGCCGCCCGAGCGCTCGGCTACAAAGCGCTTGTCGTGCTCGGACATGAGCGCTACTATCCCAAATTCGGCTTCCGCCCCGCCTCTCATTGGGGCATCCGCGCTCCGTTCGAGATTCCCGACGAGCTGTTTATGGCGCTGGAGCTTGCGCCCGGCAGCCTGGACGGGGTTCATGGCACGGTGCGTTATTCGCCTGCTTTTTCTGGCTGAAAAAAGCGTACAAAAAAGCCTTTTCCCTTCATCGCAACTGCTTTGCGCAGAGCGTAGACGGGAAAAGGCTTTTCTACTTCACGGCCATGTCCCCTCGTCGCCGACCGTGTTTCATCTCCCGCTGGTATTGGGCGAAGAGGCGGTCGACCAGAGAAGATGCGCCTTTTGGCTTTGGCCTCCTACTGCTTTTCCTCCAGCGCCTTCACGCCTTCTTGCAAAAACCGGGCATCCTGCCATTTCTGCTGCACGTTTGCGCGCCATTTTTCCGTCGTCAAAAGCGCTGCCAGATCGTCCCCGAACAGTTGCTGAATCCGGGAGCGAGTGACAGTCAGCGTCCGGTCCAAAAACCGGTAGTCAATCGTCTGCAAATTGTCGATCAAGGCGAAGGCGGCGACCGAATTGTAGAGCAGCATCTGCCGGATCGCTTTTTCATCCTCGCGCAGCTCGTCGGCTTCGTAATGAACTTCTATGGCAAATTCGTCGGAGCGCAACTGATACGACCGTTTCAAGTCTTTCAACGGCAGATGGTTGAACAGATTCAGGTTGGAAACATCGCCCATGTACTTGTTTTTGTACGGCAAAATCGTTTGCAGATCGTGCGTCAGCGGGCTTTGCTGGTCAGCGAGGTACTGCTCGGCAGCAAGCTCCTTTTTCGGGAGAATCCAGCCTTGAATGACAGCAAACAGGCCAATCCCGAGCAAGGCGAGCAACAAAATCAGCTTATTTTGCACGTCACTCCTCCTCTCTCGCTTCGCATTTCATGATCGCTTCTGGCAGCGCGTGCAGCAAAAGCGGCACGATGATCGACACGGCGGGCAGCACGTACTCTACCGCTACCGTGGCAAACTGGTAAGGCCCTGACAGGCTGACCGCTCTGGCGAACCATATATGGCTGGCAAAGTGAATCGCTGTCGTGTACGCGAAAGAAACCGCCATATACAGCGCCCACAGCGACCACCCGATTTTGCGCAACAGAAACGCCGTGCGCAAATTCAGCTCGCTCTTTTTTGCGGCAGCGGACAGGCGCTTGCTCCGGAGCAAGACGGCGTAGACGATTCCTTCGAGCAAACACAGTACCAACAAGCCGTGGTTTACCGAAATGCCCATCCCCCAAATGCGCAGCGGCATCGTCGCAATCCAGGCTACCAAAGTGTAGAGCAGGGCCCGCTGCAGCAGCTCTTGCCAAAAAGCAAGGACGTAGACCGACCGGCTTTCCCCGACGAGCGAATCGACCGAGGGAAGCTGGTCTGTCGCCTTTTTCACCGCCTGTTCCAGCGGCATCCCGTCTGCGACCAGATCCGCCACTCGCGCCTCCAGATTGCTCAGCACTTCCCACTTCAGCTCTTCGATTTGCCTGCTGCTTTTGTACTTGGCGAACAGCTTTTCCACATGGATTTGCAGACTATGCATTACGCTTCCTCCCGCCTTTCGATAAGCTGATCGATTAATTGCCTGGCAACCTTCCAGGACGCGAGCGCACTGGCATACGCCGCTCTTCCTGCCTCGGTCACCTGATAATATTTGCGCCTTCCGCCCTGGCTCTCATCGCCCCAGTACGACACGATCAGCTTTTGCGCCTCCAACCTTTTCAGGCTCGTGTACAAGGAAGGCTCTTTCAGCTCGTATTGTTCACCGCTGTTTTTGAAAATCGTTTTGATGATCTCGTAGCCGTAGCTGTCTTTTTCGCACAGCACCCGCAAAATGATCGCATCAATATGCCCGCGAATAATGTCGCTGCTGATGCTTTTGTCGCCCATCCGGTTCACCTCGCATGTACAGCATAACACATATTACTACGCATGACAAAGTAATGTGTATGAAGAAGTATGGCACGCATGCTTGAGCGCCCGCCGCCGCCCAGGCGCACTGGACCGATAACGCCGGAAGCTGTGCTGCTGTGCCCGTGCGCAAAACAAAAAAGCCCTCTTTTGCAAGAGAGCTTTTGCCGTCTGTCTGCCTGTATGCTGCTATTCGATCGCCGCCAGCTCGCGTCCGAGGAATTTGGCTACTTCCAGCATGCCGTAAATTCCCGAAGCCGCTTCGGCGTCCGAGTTGTAGTTCGTATTCGTGTTGATGTCATAGGTGAAAATTTCCCCGTCGCGGTTGCGGATGAACTCGATGCCTGCGACCTGGATTTTGTTCGCCGTCAAAAAGCGCTCGTACTGCTGAATAATCGGATCCGCAAAGCCTTCGATCACCTGGAACTTCGGCTTCGCAGGCACTTCCTCGCCCACCGGGCAGAACAGGTCGCCGATCTGGCACGCATCTGCCGGGCACAGTTCGAAGCCTTCCGACGTATCGACCTTCACCGCATAAATGAAGCGGCCGCCCACGAACTCACAGCGGGTAATGTACGGCTCCGGCGCCTGGATGTACTCCTGGATCAGCGTAATGCCGTCTACCGGCTCGTCAAAATCCGGGCCGTTCACATAAGCCGCCAACGCTTCCTGCGAATGGAACAACTGTACGCCCAAGCCTTTTCCTGCTCGGTTATGCTTGGTGATGAACGGCTGGCTTGCAAACGACTGTGCCGCATTTATCAGTTGCTTGCGCCCGACGGTGGCGATCGTCTTCGGCGTGCGAATTCCGAACTCGCCAAGCGCGAGGTATTGCGCCACCTTGCTCACTTCCAGCCGAAGCGCGCTCGTGCCGTTGAACACCTTGCGCCCGTGGCTTTCCAGCCAGTTCAGAACCGCTGCCGTCAGCTCCGGCGCATAGCGATGATCGCGGGTGTGGGAGGAAGCGCTCATGCGGCTGTAAAAAACGCCATTCGGCGGCTCTGCCGTCAAATCGACAGCGCCCTCGTCCAGATGCCATTCCTCATACGGCAGTCCCAGCTCTTGCAAACGTTTGGTCAAATGCACGGTCCACTCGCTGTTTTCATGGATGACGTAAATCTTTTTCATCGAAAAATCTCCTCTTTTCTGTCAGACTGCCCGCTCATCGCTGTGACCGGAACGGATGGCTTACGAAAGGCTGTGGCTCGCTTCGCGCAAGCTCTCTACCAGCGGCATGACTTCTTTGGCAAACCGCTCCATTTCCTCCAGTTGCGGCGAAAATTGCAGCAGCAGAAGATCAATGCCCGCTTGTTCGTAGGCGAGAATCGTCTTGGCGATATGCTCCGGCGTGCCGACCAGATTCGGGCGCAAGCCGCGGTTGGAGACGGAATAGTCCCGCAATTGAATCTGTGTTTCCAACTGGGATTTATTGATAAAGTCCTGATAGCCTGCATAGCCGCTCGATTCTTTCACGTCGGTGATGCGCGCCAGCTCCTCCTGCGCCTCTTCATCCGTCGCGCGGCAAATGACGTAGGCCGCCATGCCAAACGCTGCAAACGGCGCTTGTCCCGTCGCCTGGCGACGCTGTTTCATGTCGTTGATTTTTCGCTCGATTTCCTCTACGGTGCCTCCGTGCATGACATAAGCATCGCACGCTGCGGAAATCACCTGCTTGCCACGCTCGCTTTCCCCGCCCGCGTACAATACCGGATTCGGCTTTTGCACTGGTTTTGGCGCAAGTTTGGCTTCGCGAATTTGATAAAATTTTCCGTCATAGCTGAACGTTTCCTGCGTCCACAACCCTTTTAAAACGTCCAAAAATTCCAGCGTTCTCTCGTAGCGCTCGTCGTGCTCGGTAAAAATGCCGCCGTATTGCCGGGCTTCTTCCTCCCACCAGGCCGAGACGACGTTCAAGGTAAAGCGTCCGTTGCTGATGTGGTCGATGTTTGCCGCCATTTTTGCCGTAACGGCCGGGTTGTGAAAACCAGGGCGCACAGCGGTCATGATCTCGATTTTTTCCGTCACGGCTGCCAGTGCCGCTGCTGTCGACCACGCTTCGAGCGAGTCTTGTTCCGGGCCTTTGATGTCGTTCAAGTACAGCTCGGCGATGAGCGTCGTATCGAATCCCCACTTCTCCGCTGACTGGATGACTTGTTTTGCGTAATCAAAGGTAGGCGGCATTTGTTCATCTTCCACATTGCGAAGCCAACCGCCAAAGATCGGGAGCCAAAAGCCGTATTTCATCGTTCTCTACTCCTTTGCACGTGCGGGAATCGTGTTGCGCACTATAAAAGCAAAGTAATCCTACTACAAAAGTACGGATATTTCAATACGGAGAATTGGCAAAGTGAGCGCGTATTTGCCGCTTGGAAAATTTCTCCCCCGCCACGCCTTTTGTTGCACGCATGCCAACATGAAAAAACTCCCGCCAGGAGAAAATCTTCCAGCAAGAGTTCGGGAATGCCCATCGTCTGTCGATGAGGAAAAATGTGTTTACTGTTCACAGAGTGGGGACAGGATAATAGTAACTTCATCATGTTATTGCCGCAAAGGAGCTGATTTGCAAATGTCTCGTCAATGGTTCCGGCAGCTTCGCTATCCCCTCATCGCACTGGCCGTAACATTAACGCTGCTTTGGACGCATCACCAGCGCTTGCATACTTCCTACGCCGCCACTACGCGGTCGCACACCGTCACGATCTCCAGCGCCGGCTTTTTGCCCAACCAGCTAACGGCGCGGGCAGGCGAGCGCGTCTCGTTAATGATCGTCAACGCGGATACGCGCCCGCACAATCTCTCCATTCGCGATCTGAACCTGTCCTCGACAGAGCTGAAGCCGACGCAGTCTACGATGCTGCAGTTTTCTGCCGATAAAAAAGGGCGGTTTTTCTTTGTCTCGGACGCCCCCGGCTACCCGGAGAGCGGCTACCAAGGCATGCTTGTCATTGAGTAGCCTCGACTTTGTCGTCGGGAGCCGCTTGCTTCCACGGCCCATACGTAATCAAAACAAGCGGAATGATCCCGATTACCGTGATGATGCCAAAAAACAAATAGATGCCTAGCGTAGAATACGAATCTTTGATCCAGCCAGCCACGAGATTGCACAGCATCGTCCCCAGCCCGCCTCCTACCGAAAAGAAGATGGCCAGCGCCGTCACCTGCAGGGAGGCGGGCGTATTTTCGCGCACAAACTGGGCAGCCGTCGCCAAGTAAAAACCTACCGAGATGCCTTGAATGAAAAACATGGCGATAACGAACGTCGTGCTGGGTGCCGAACTGTACCAGAGCCAGCGCGCCGCCCCGCACACAGCAGCGAGCAGCAGCGTCAGCTCCAGGCCCCACCTCCGCACGAAAACGCCTGCCAGCTTCATAAACGGCGCTTCACTGCCTGCAAACAGCAGAAAAGCCAGCCCCACTCCCGCCACCGTGCCGCCAATCTCCTGATAAAACAAGGAAAACCAGATGTTGTTCGCGTTCACCGCGCCAAGCACGCAAAAGGACGCCAGCAAAAACAGCAGGTAGCGCGGAAGCCGCAGCAAATCCCGCATGCCAGCCAGCATGCCGACGCGAAAGCGCGACGTCTCCTCGGACTCGTCCGGCACCCGCAGCAAAAACAGCATGGCGATCAACAGCGCGAGACAGTAGGAGTAAAACAGCACGGATGGCCCCCACTGTTCGACGAGAAGCCCTGTCACAAAGGCGGCGAGCGCAAAGCCAACCGCTCCCCACAGCCGGATGTCGCCGAATTGCAGGCCGTTTTTTTTCGCGTAGCCCAAAGCCAGACTGTCCGAAATCGGAATGACGGCGCTCTGAAAAAATGAGAGGATCAAATAGAGCAGGAAAACAAAGGCGAAGCTGGACACGCCGACGAAGAAAAGTCCGGCCAGTCCCGAAGCGACAAGCGTCAGAATCAAGACAGTTTTGCGAATTTGAAAGCGGTCACAAAACAGCCCCCACATCGGCTGGGCGACAATCGAAACGATGGGAGCGACTGCGCTAATCAAGCCGATCTGGGTGCCCGTGAGCGAAATCGAGTTGTAGTACTGCGTAATCAGCGGAGAAAACGCACCAAACCCGTAGTAAACAAAAAGATAAAGGGCGCAAAGACTGAAGTATCTTCCGCCAGCGCCCGAAAGTCCCATACCGGAATGTGATCCTGGCATATCGTTCTCCTATTTCACCCTCGGCAATATTTTCTCCATGTCGACGGTTCGTTTCTTCTCCCATGTAGCCGGGTTGAACTCATCGAATTGCTCCAGGAAGGTAATCACTTCTTTGGTCAAAGGAGTTGGCGTGGAAGCGCCCGACGTCACCGCAACGTTTTTCTTTCCGCGCAGCCACTCGATGTCGAGCTCGGACAAATCCGCAATCCGATAGGACGGCACATTCGCGATCTCTTCCGACACCTGCGCCAGACGGTTGGAGTTGTTGCTGCGCGGATCGCCCACGACAATACACAGGTCTGCCTCGCCCGCCTGCGTCGCGACTGCTTCCTGGCGCACTTGGGTAGCCAGGCAAATTTCGTTGTGCACCTCTACCCCAGGGAAACGGTGCAGGATGGCATCCATTAAATGTTTGACATCCCACTGGCTCATCGTAGTCTGGTTAGTGACAATCAGCTTGTCGGTCGGGATGTCGAGCGCGTCCAGCTCTTCCAGCTTTTGCACGAGATGCACGCGGTCCGGCGCGATGCCGACTGCCCCCTCCGGCTCCGGATGCCCTTTTTTCCCGATGTAGATCACATGGTAGCCATCCGCAATTTTTTCGCGGATCAGGTCGTGCGTCTTCGTCACGTCCGGGCAGGTCGCATCGACAACGGTCAAGCCTTTGTCCCGCGCTTTTTTCCGCACCTCCGGAGAGACGCCATGGGCGGTGAAGATGACGGTTCCTTCGTTCACCTGGTCCAAAAGCGCCAGCCGATCTTCTCCATCCAATGTTTTAATGCCTTGTTTTTCAAACGCCTCGACGACGTGGGCATTGTGTACGATCATGCCCAAAATGTGAATCGGGCGGGGAAGGTCAAAGTTTTGCGCTGTACGCAGCGCCAAAACCATGGCATCGACAACACCGTAGCAATATCCGCGGGGGGAAATCTTGATGACTTCCATCTGTACCCCTCCTAAATTTCTAATGACGTTCGCCCACTATTATACCTTATTTGCCTGCTGCCCGCTTCTGTTCGTAAACCTTCAGATTATTGTAGACAACTTTCAGGAGCGGCGTGGACAAGCCTTTTTGTTCGGCGTGCTTTAACAGGTAGCCTTGCAGGTGGTCGGCTTCGACCGGGAGTCCTTTTTCCATGTCGCGCAGCATGGACGATTTCGCTTGCGGGCGCTGGTTTTGGAACGTTTCCATTTGCTTTTCCACGATATCCGGCTTGATCGGCGCTTCCAGTGCCTGCATGACGGACACGATCTCCTCCGCCAACTGTCTGGTCAGCTCCACGCCATAGGCGGACTCGCGAATCGGACCGACAGCCGAGTTCATGAGCGTCGTAATTCCGGAGAACGTCGCGATGAACAAATATTTGTGCCAAGCCTCGCGCTGGATGTTGTTGCTCGCCCGCATCGTTCCATTGATTTTGGAAAAAGCTTGCTCCAGCCGCTCTACGCGCTCGCTTTTTCCGCCTTCCCACTCGCCGAACACCGCATCGTGAATCGGACTTGTCTGCACGACGTCGCCTTCTGCGTTTAACGTCGTTTCAATGAAACAAAGGCCGCCAAGCACCCGTTCGCGTCCAAAGCGATCCCGTAGCGGCTCCATGTGAGCCATCCCGTTCAACAGCGGAATCACGATCGTGTCGTCTCCGACATAAGGGGCAATCGCATCCATGCTCTCTGCGAGCGTGTACGCTTTGTTGGACAAAAGGACGACGTCGAACGACCCTGCCGCCTCGCCCGCCTGAATCATCTGCGGACGCTCCAGGTGCAGGTCGCCATGGATGCTCAGCACCCGCAAGCCTCGCTCCTGCAGTTGCTTGTATCTACGTTCACGCACCAGAAACGTTACATCCACACCCGACTCTGCCAGTCGGCCGCCAAAATAACCTCCGATTCCTCCTGCCCCCAGTACCAGTACCTTCATCATGATCGCCTCCGCGTTTATTCATAATAGTTCGTCTATATTCTACAAAAACGGAACCAAATTCTAAACCCCGCAATATCATGTTAGAAAAACTAACATTTTAAGTAAGAAAACCTCTTGACGAACATTGTCTGTTATAGCTATAATTCGAAATATAGAAATTCACGAAAACACGAACAATAAATATTCAAATACGAAAATATTTCGCGAATGGAGTGGGTTGTTTTGGATATGAAAACTGTCTTGTCCACCATTGATGCAGAAAAAGTGGAATATGTGGACTTCCGCATTGTCGATTTGCTTGGCCGCCAGCACCATGTTACGGTTCCTGCTTACGCAGTAGACGAAGGCACTTTCCGTAACGGCGTCGCCTTCGACGGCTCCAGCCTCATCGGCTACAAATCCATCGAAGAGAGCGACATGGTCGCGATGCCTGATCCTTCCTCCGCTTTCATCGATCCGTTTGTCGAAGCGAAAACGATGAACATCATCTGTAACATTGTCAATCCGGACAACACCACATACACCCGCGATCCACGCGGCATTGCCCTCAAAGCAGAGGCGTATCTGCAACAAACCGGACTGGCTACGGCCGCCTACTTCGGCCCGGAATCGGAATTTTTCCTGTTCGACAGCGTGCGCTACGACTCCGGCCCATCCGGTTCGTTCTTCCACATCGACTCGGAGGAAGCGTTCTGGAACACCGGAAAAGAAGGGCAAAACCTGGGCTACAAAGTGCGCAACAAAGGCGGCTACTTCCCGGTACAGCCAACTGACTCGCAAATGGACATCCGCAACGAAATGTGCACTCTGATGACCAAAGCCGGCCTGCATGTAGAGCGTCATCACCACGAAGTGGCGACCGCCGGCCAAGGCGAGATCAACTTCCGCTTCGACACGTTGACTCGCACGGCTGACAACCTGCTCTTGTTCAAATACATCGTGCGCAACGTAGCAGCGAAGCACGGCAAAACAGCGACCTTCATGCCCAAGCCAATCGTCGGCGACAACGGTTCCGGCATGCACGTCCACCAAAGCTTGTTCAACGGCGACACTCCGCTGTTCTACGAGCAAGGCGGCTACGCCAACCTGAGCGAGACAGCGCTCTACTACATCGGCGGCATTTTGCACCACGCCCCAGCCTTGATCGCGCTGACCAACCCGAGCACCAACTCGTTCAAGCGTCTGGTTCCTGGCTACGAAGCGCCTGTTAACCTGGTCTTCTCCAAAGGAAACCGCTCTGCCGCCGTACGGATTCCAGTCGCCGCGGTAACGCCAAAAGCGTCCCGGATCGAATTCCGCACGCCAGACTCCACCGCCAACCCATACCTGGCCTTCGCTGCCATGCTGATGGCTGGCCTGGACGGCATCAAGCGCAAGCTCGACCCGCGCGAACTCGGCTACGGCCCGCTGGATCGCAACATCTACGACCTGTCCGACGCAGAAAAGCATGAAATCAAGCGCGCTCCTGGCTCCCTGGAGGAAGCCTTGACTGCCCTCGAACAAGACCACGCTTTCCTGCTCGAAGGCGACGTCTTCAACAAGGAAGTCATCGAAAGCTGGATCGCCCTGAAGCGCGCGGATATTCAACAAGTAGAGCGCACGGTGAATCCGAAAGAGTTTGAGTTGTACTACGATCTGTAAGATTTGTTCATACAAAATAGCCCGTTAATTACGCTGGTTTTTCACCCTTGATTCCTCAAAATAGGGACACTTCGGTGATAATTTACACAAAAAGGCACAGGTTTTACCCATAAAACAACTTAGCCCTTCCCGTTTTGGTATTATCCCCTCATGGTAGACAGTGAAAAAAGACCTCATGGTATGATGAGATCAACACTGTTGACCGGAGGGGATTTTCTTATGCCGCCACGTAAAGGGCAAAAACAGCAGCAATATGACGAAGCAACGAAGAGCGAAGCAGTACGTTTGCGGGTTGAGGAGCATTGGAGCTACCCAATGATAATGGAGAAATTAGGCATTAAAAGTAAGACGCAGATTCGGGAGTGGGTACAGAAACGGCAAAACGGTGAAACGTTTGAAGACTATAGAGGGCGATGGATCAAGAAGTATTTCAGCAGTCTAGAGGAAGAGAACAACTACTTGAAAGCGCAGGTCGAATACCTAAAAAAGCTCAATCCAAATCTACACGGGGAGGGAAGTTGGATAAGCAAACCCGGTTTAGGACGATCGAAGAAATGAGTCGCAAGTACGCTGTGGTCATGCTATGCGAAATAGCGGAGGTCTCCCGGGCGGGCTACTACAAGTGGAAGGCGACGGAGAAGGTTCGTAAGGTACGTGTGGAGCAGGATGCCGACCTAAAGGAACATATACTGGCAATTCACCGCATTCGCCCATACTTTGGGTATAAACGAATGCGCACGGCTCTACGCAAAGAGGGACTACAAGTAAATACGAAGAAAGTTCGCCGACTGATGCGAGAATTGGGCATCCGCTCAGTGATCCGCAAAAAGCGTCCATTTGCCGGCCGCAAGCCCTCCATCGTGTTCAACAATGTCCTTAATCGCCAGTTCGCTGCGGACGAGGCTAGAAAGAAATATGTAACCGATATTACCTATATTCGAGTCGTCGATGACTTCATTTATCTGTCCGTGGTCCTGGATCTGTATAATAACGAAACGGTTGCTTGGGAAGTGTCGGAGAGAAACGATCTTGATCTTGTGCTGTCTACGGTGAAGCAACTGGGTAATGGAGATGCGATCCTGCACTCCGACCAAGGATTCCAGTACACTACCAAGACATACGCAAATCTGTTGCAAGAACAAGGGCTAACCGGAAGCCATTCCAGACGGGGGAACTGCTTCGACAACGCTTGTGTTGAATCGTTTTTTTCACACCTGAAGACGGAAAAGTTGTATCTGGAGAAACCAAGAGATATAGCTCACGCTCGCAAACTGATCGCTGAATACATCGAATTCTACAATACAGAACGGTTCCAGAAAAAACTCGGCGACCTCTCCCCAGTCCAATACCGGGAATCGATCGCCGCTTAAGATAGCGTCTTTTTTTAGTGTCTACTTGACGGGGCTATGACCAGGCCGAGAAGGGCTTTTGGCGCGGGCTACGACTTTCCTGTCAAATACTCGTCTTTCGCCTTTTTTTCCTGTTCTTCGTTGGTCATTTCTTTTTCCAGGACATTGAACATGAGCTGGTCTTTGACTTTGCCGGGGAATTCTTTTTGCTCCACGCCAGCAAGCCCTGAGCTCAAGGAATCGTGTTCCATCGCGATACCTCCAGAGGAATTTTGAGGTTAAGATGCCCCAAAAAAACAGCGGCCATGCACGGCGCTCGGAAACCACCCATACACGGCGTTCGCCACCAATCAGCGCAATCCCCGTTATCCGGCAGGCAGGAAAAGCCCCATTGAAGCGAATGAGACAGCGCCAAGCAAAAGCGGTCATCCAAAACGTCAGACCGACCACAGGCACAGCAGCCGGCCTCCTTTCCTTTTGCCCAAAACCGCGCAACGTTTGGCACGCAAAAAAGCGGCCGCCGAGACGACCGCTTGCCTGTACCTTATCTACCGGACCATCACCTGTCCGGCCAGCCGTGTTTTTAATTCCTCCAGCGAACACGGAATCCGTTCGCCCGCCTCCCGCCTCCATTCAGGCGGCAACGCATCCCACAGCTCGGCGATCAGCGGCATGCCCAAATGCAGGCTTTCCAGCATTTCTCTTCGCGCCAGCGCCTCCTGGGGCTCTCCGGCAAAAATCAGCCGGCCTTCATCCATGACGCAAATCCACTCCGCCCATTCGAAAGCGATGTCCATATCGTGGGTCGCCATCAGCACGGTCGTGCCGTTTTGGTGAATGGCATCCAGCTCGCGCAGCAAATTTTTGGTCTGGTAACGGTCGAGGTAGGCCGTAGGCTCATCCAACAGCAGCAGCTCCGGCGCAAGCACCATGACCCCGGCAAGGGCGAGACGCCGCTTTTGTCCCAGGCTGAGGTGGTGAATCGGAACGTCCGCCAGCTCTGTCATGCCAAACGCGTCCAGGACAGCCCGCACTTTCTCGCGGATTACGTCGGCGGGCAAGTTCCGGTTGCACAGCCCGTAGGAAATATCCTCGGCGACCGTGCTGGCGATCAACTGATGCTCCGGGTCCTGGAAGACCAGCCCGACTTTTTGCGTCATCTCTTGCAAGGCAGCGCGTTTGTAGCTGAGGGGCGTTCCTCGCCACAGCACTTGCCCTTGCTGCGGCTGGATGATGCCGTTCCCGTGCAAAAACAAGGTGGACTTGCCGCAGCCGTTTCGCCCGAGCAAGGCGCATTTTTTCCCCTCCGGAATGCCCAGGGACAACCCTTTCAGGACAGGGCCACGGCCGCCTGGATAGGCGTAGTGCAAATCAACAAATTCCAACAGCCATGATGTCAAAGCATTACCCTCCTGTCCACCACTCCAGCAAAATCAGCAAAATACAGCCTGCGATTGACTCTGCTTCATATCGGCCGGAGCGAGAATGAGTGTGCAAGGAAAGCACCTGCAGGCTTTCCCCGAAGCCTCTCGCTGCCATCCCTTTGTACAGCGCATCGTACTTGCGCATGGACCTGACGAACAACTGCGCGGCCAGTCCGCTCGCATCCCGCAGCATCGCCCGGAACCCGCGATGGCCTCCGCGCGCGCGCTGGGCAATCCACAGTTGATGAGAGACGCCGAGCAGCACGAAAATAAAACGGTACGTAATCATGAGCAAATCCGTCACGATGACCGGAAGTTTCAGCTTGCGCAGCACTTGCAAAATCTCGGCAAACGGCACGGTAAACAAGACAAAAGCAAAGCAGGCGAGGCTGGCCATCGTCCGCCAAAAAAGCAGCCACACCTTGTCGAGCGCGCTTGCCGGAACGTAGACCAGATACGGCCCGATCTTCCACGCCGCAACTGCCTGGACGACCGCCCCTGCATCCGCTCTTACTGCTTCCAGCAACAGCGCCGGAAGCCCCAGGACAAAAAACGACAGGGACAAGATGAAAAATCCGAAATAGAAACGGACGGGAATACGGGCATACACCATTACCCATACTCCCATCCATAGACAAATCGCCATCTGCAACCATTCATGTCCCGTCAAAACGAGCAAAATCAGCACGCCCGCAAACAGGAGCTTGTGCTCAGGCGGCAAAAATCGCAGCCGGTTTTGATAGGAAAGCGAATCAAGCTGCTGCCAATTCATTTTTTATGCTTATCCAGCCGGCCCTTGTACAATCCCACGGCATAGCCGACAACGCCCGCCCCGAGCGCCGCTTGCACCGCGAACAGCAAGCTCTCTGTCTCGCCACCTGGCGGTTCAAGCAACGGCTCGAACCACGGCTCGTAAGCAGGGGCGATTTCCTTGATCGCTTCCTCAGCCGCTCCATCTGCTCCCCCGAACTCCGAATCCTGCACCAACAGCAACGGCACAACCGCCAGCAAGACTACGCCCAGGAGCAGCAGCCAGTTCATCCCTTTTTTCACAGCGATTCCTCCCGTTTCAGCAGGCGAAGTTGCGCCAGCTCTTTTGCATTGTAAGACTGCAGCCAGTTCCAGACGAGCACGGTCAAAAGCCCTTCGCTGATCGCCAACGGAACCTGGGTGATGGCAAAAATTCCTGCGAATTTCGCGAACGATGCCATAACGCCGCCGGATTCAGCCGGGAAAGCCAAAGCCAACTGCACGGAGGTCACGACATAAGTAGCCAAGTCTGCGAGCGCAGCAGCAGCGAATACGGCCAAACGCTGTCCGCCGTTTCCGCGCACGATCAGGCGATAGACGCCGTAAGCTACCATCGGCCCTACTACTGCCATGGACACCGCATTGGCTCCAAGCGTCGTCAGCCCTCCATGCGCCAAAAGCAGCGCCTGGAACAGCAGCACCAGGCTGCCGAGCACGGACATGACCCACGGGCCAAACATGATCGCGCCAAGCCCGGTTCCCGTCGGGTGCGAGCTGCTGCCCGTCACCGAAGGAATTTTCAGCGCAGACAACACAAAGGCAAACGCGCCGGATACGCCGATCAGCAGCTTCATTTGCGGATGCTCCTTGACGATTTTGTTCAAGGAACGAATGCCGAAAATAAAAAATGGAATAAATACTACCCACCAAAACAGCGCCCAGCCCAGCGGCAAATACCCTTCCATGATGTGCATCGCGTGGGACGTCTGCGGTTCATTTACGAGAAAATAAAGGACAAAGCCTGCAATCAACAGACAGGTCGAAACGAAACGGGATCGATTCAAGACATTTCCTCCTCCTTTGCTGTTCTTTCTTTTTTCACCAACAAAAAAACCTCATCCGCTAGCAGACGAGGTATGCGCACAAAAACAACAGACCGTTGGCACAGTCCTATTGCTTCGTATTCACCGCTCCTTTCCGCGAAGGTATTCCTGGGTGTGGCAAGTAGGTAGGTCTCCTGGCTTTCAGCTCATCGCGCTCTTTGTCCTTCCCCATATGAATATGAGTGGCTCTATCTCAAAGAGAACTCCCTGATTACAGTGGCGGGACCGCTCGGGACTTTCACCCGATTCCCTGTTACCCTTTATGCGGCTTGCACATAAAGGCACCTATCGCCGACGATATGCAATTGTTAGATAGTTCTTGCTTGTCCCACATTATTATACAGAATCAAGGGAAAAAGCGGAAGAATATAATCAGCGGAGTATAACTGCGTAAAAAAACCGATGCCCCGCCATTCCGGGAGTCATCGGTCTTTGTTGCATCCGCTTCTTTTTTATGCTTACGACCTGGCGTCCACGCCGACCGCTTCGCTGATGTGGGAAAAGCCGTCGCGCTTCAACAGTTGCAAAAGCTTTTTGTTGATTTGCTTGGAGATGCCCGGGCCTTGATAAATCATTCCGGTGTACACTTGCACGAGACTTGCGCCCGCCCGGATTTTCGCGTACGCATCTTCCCCCGTGAAAATGCCCCCTACGCCAATGATCGGCACCTTGTCGCCCACTTCCTGGTAAATTTCTTTTACCCAGGCAGTCGAACGCTCTGTCAGCGGTTTTCCGCTCAGTCCTCCCGCTTCCTCGGCATAGTGATGCCCTTGAACGGCTTCACGCGACAAGGTCGTATTGGTGGCAATAATGCCGGAAATGCCCTCTTCCACCGCTCCTTGCACGACATCGCGCATGTGCTCGTCGGACATGTCGGGGGCTACTTTGAGCAGAATCGGCTTTTTCTGAATGCCGCGCGCTTCCATTTCCGCCGCTTTTTCGCGCACCGCCCGCACCAGCAGCCGCATGCTCTCGGTTTCCTGCAAATCGCGAAGATTGGGCGTATTCGGAGAGCTGATATTAATGACGAAATAATGGCCGTACGAATAGAGCATGTCCAGGCATTTGATATAGTCAGAAGCCGCTTCCTCATTGGGAGTGACTTTGTTTTTGCCAATGTTGATCCCGATCGGAACATCGGAATACGCGTAATCGACCAGGTGCTGCGAAGCCAAATAAGCACCGTGGTTGTTGAAGCCCATCCGGTTGATGATCGCCTCGTGCTCAGGCAGGCGAAACAGGCGCGGCCGCGGATTGCCCGGCTGTCCTTGCGGGGTCAATGTCCCGACTTCCACGAACCCGAACCCGAGCGCACCCAGTGCATGATACACTTCGGCATTTTTGTCAAAACCGGCGGCGAGCCCTACCGGATTGGGAAACGTCATTCCCCACAGCTTTGTGGCAAGACGCTCGTCCTTCACCTGAAACATCATTCGCAGCAAGCTTTTTCCCGGAGCAGAATCTTCCACCAGCTTCAGGGCATCAACCGTTCTTTCATGAATCTCTTCCGTATCCATCTGGAACAGATATTTCCTAATGAGCTTATACATCCCGGCTGCACTCCTTACTCCATTTTTACCTCATTGTAGAATACCACACTTTATTTATCGTGGGCTAACCTTTATACGCGATACATATTTCCAGCCGGGCAAACAAACCATAACAAAACCACCAAGTCGGGGGGACGTTGGTTCATGAAAGCAGACGGAAAAATCGGGATTGGCCAAGCGATCATGGTGATGATGCTGTCGATCGGAATCACCAATCATGTCACCCTTATCCCCCTGCTGCTCAGCAAAGCCGGGCGCGATGCCTGGCTGAGTGTCATCTTTGGCATGATCCCCTTTTGTGTTTGGGCGTACGCGCTCTATTTCATCAACAGCCGCATCGGACAGCAGTCGTTGTCCCACTGGCTCTTGCTCCGGTCCGGAAAAGCCGTCCGCTTCCTGCTGCTCATCCCCATCATGCTCTGCCTGTACATGATGGCACTCGTCAATCTGGTTGATACCCAAACGTGGACAACCGTCAACTATTTGCCGCAGACGCCCGAGTGGGTGACTGCGCTTGCCCTGATGATCTTGTGCGTTCTCGCATCCTACGGCGGCATTGCCTCAGTCGGCATTACTTCGGGCATATTGCTGCCCATTGTCTCCTTGCTTGGCATGTTCGTCGCATTCGGCAACGTACCGAAAAAAGACTACTCCCAGCTCTTGCCGCTGTTCCAGAACGGAATTGCCCCTACCGTGCACGCCATGGTTTTTGTCGGGGGTGGCTTTACCGAGCTGTTCCTGCTGCTGTTGCTGCAGCATCACGTGCGCAAACCGCTGCGGCTCATCCACTACATCGTCATGATTGCCATTACCTTGGTCCTGACGCTCAGCCCGCTGACGGGAGCCATCGCCGAGTTCGGGCCTGTGGAGTCGATGCGCCAGCGCTTTCCTGCCTTTGAACAATGGCGGCTTTTGACGATCGGAAAAGACATCGAAAACATGGAGTTTTTTTCCATCTTTCAATGGCTGTCCGGCTCGTTTATCCGCATTACGCTTTGCCTGCTGCTGCTCGGGGAGCTGCTGGTCCTGAAAACGAAAAAGCAGCGCAAGTACGTCATGCTCGCCCTCGGCGCCAGCATGATCGTTCTCACCAGCCTCCCCTACAACGACATGCAGTTCGTCACGTTTCTGTCGAAGATTTACTATCCGCTTTATTTGCTGGTTATGGTAGCTGTCACGCTCGTCTTGTTCCTGCTGTCGCTGCGCAAACCAACCGGATTGGAGGATGTGAGCCATGACCCTTGAAGAAGAGCTGCGAGAAAAATTCACGCATTGCGCGGATGTCATCTTTTTGCGGACAGTCACCCCCAACGATCAGTCGGTTCTCATGCTGTACTGCGAAGGTCTGGCCGACGTACGGCATTTGCAAGAGACGGCTTTGCCGCAATTGGAACGCTGCCTGACCGCCGGAGACTTGCGTTCGCTCCCGCTGATTCCGCTCTACACCAATCCTGAGCTGTGGACGGAGCGGCTCTTCTCGGGAGATTTGCTCATCTTTTTGAAAGGGTCGCCGCCTTTTGCCTGGGACATTTCCAACCGTCCGCAGCGGGGCACGGAAGAAGCCAACACGGAGATTTCGATCAAAGGGCCGCGGGACGGCTTCGTGGAAGACTTGTCTACCAATGTGGCACTCATCCGCAAGCGGCTGCGCACGATCACGCTCGCCTATGAGCCGTTCATTCTCGGCACACGCTCTCGCAGCCGAATTGCGCTGATGTACATGACCGACAGCGCACCGCCTGACCTGGTGGAGATGATGCGCGACCGGCTGCTCTTCTGCGACAACAAAAAAATATTGAACAGCGCTCTTTTGGAAAAAATGCTGAGCGACAACCGCAATTCCTTGTTTCCTCTGGTAGATTACACAGGGCGGCCCGACTTCGCCATTTACATGCTGCTGCAAGGAAAAGTAATCGTGATGGTCGACGGCTCGCCTCTGGCGCTGATTGCTCCCGTCTCGCTGCTGGAGCTGATTAAATCTCCCGAGGACGACCAGTATCCGATCGTTTACGTCTGGCTGGAGCGCTTGCTGCGCCTCGGCGGGTTTTGGATCGCAGCGTTTCTCCCGGGGTTTTGGATTGCCCTGTCCGCCTACAACGTGGAGCAGTTCCCGTTTCAACTGCTCGCCACTGTCACCCAAGGGCGAAAAGGCTTGCCTTTTTCCGCGCCCATGGAGCTGTTCATGATTTTGTTCATCTTTGAATTTCTGCGCGAGGCCGGAGCCCGTCTGCCGAAAAACGTCGGTCAGACGCTGGCGCTTGTCGGCGCGCTGATTATCGGGGACGCTTCCATTCGCGCGGGACTGACTTCGCCCTCGATGCTGTTCGTAGGCTCCTTGACTGTCGTCGCATCCTTCACGCTGGTCAACCAGGCGCTCAGCGGCGCGGTTACGGTCGCCCGCTTCATTGTGTTCATCCTGTCCTCCACGATCGGCATGTACGGGTTCGTCATTGGCATGATCGCGATTATTTATTACTTGTCCACCTTGACCTCGTTCGGCAGACCATACTTGTTGATGGGCTCGTCGAACGTGCTCTCCAATCTGTACCTTGTCTTGTTCCGGCCGCTGATCTACTTTTTCCGAAAAAAACCGATGCGGAACGGAGGTGCCAAATGAAGGCCGCCCGAATCGCCTGTGCGCTGCTGCTCTTGGCCACCACGCTCCTCAGCGGCTGCTGGGACCAGAAATCGATTCAGGATTTGAGCTATTTGTCCGCGTTCGGCGTTGACTTTATCAACAACGAATACGTCCTTTACGCCCAGTCGGTCGACCTCGCAAGCGTAGCCAAACAGGAGACGAGCGCCACCCCGAAATCGCCTCCCGCCACGATTTCCATCGGAAGAGGCAAGACGCTGATGACCGCGTTTGACAATCTGCAAAAAAAATCGCAGATTCCGCTGTTTCTCGGGTTTGTGTCGTCCCTCGTTGTTCACGAGCGCATCTTGCAAAAAGGCATTATTTCGACGCATGACATTTTGAACCGCTACGGCTTGATTCGCTATACAAAATGGGTGTTCGGGACGCGGGAGCCGATCGACAAGGTGCTTGGCAACCATTCCCTTTCCGGCTTCTCCCCGCTGACGTCCCTCTTGCATCAGCCAAAGGACGTCTACGAGCAGCGCTCCTTTATCGAGCCGATGCAGCTTTACCGATTCATTGCCAATTTCTGGGAACCATCGAACACGGTGCTGCTGCCCAACATCACGATCTACGAGCGTTCCTGGAAAGAAAACAACCACTATGTTTCGCGGCTGACCATAGACGGGGTACACGCGCTCCACCGCGGCACATGGAAAGGGTATTTTCCGAGCCGGGACCTGATGGGACTGCGCTGGATGGACGAGGATACCGACTTTGCCGGACTCATCATCCGCGATGGCAACACCCCGAAAGCCACGATCCGCATCAAGCACGTCGGGCTGAAAATCGTCCCGGTTACGACCGGGCCTATGCCGCGCTACCATTTGCACGTCCATTTGCTCGGCTTCATTCGCGAGCTGATAAGCCCCGAGATCAGTCCAGAGCAGATCCAAAAAAACTCGGAGGAACAAGTGCGTGAGCAAATCCGCGGAACGTTTTTGAAGGGGGTGCAAAAAGGCACCGATCTGTACGGACTGGAAAGGGAGCTGTTCAAAAAAGACTACCGGGCGTGGCGAATGTATGAAAAAGCGCAGCGCACCGCGCCTACGCGCGACTCGATTGCCAGCATCCAAATCCACGTCCATTTGAGCGACTCGGGCAAGATGAAAATGGAATCCACCAAATACCCGTCCCCGCTCGGACGCGAGTAACAGCCCAGACAGCAAAAAACTGCTTGCCGACATCTGCGGCAAGCAGTTTTGTTTTCAGAAAACCGGATTAGTTTTTCACCAGCAGAACTTCTTCCACGGAAGCGTATGGCAGGTTGTGCGCATCGGCTACCGCTTTGCAGGTTACTTTTCCGTCGATGACGTTTACGCCTTTAGCCAGCGCGCGGTTGTCGCGGATCGCTTGGGCGTAGCCTTTGTTCGCCAGTTGCACAGCGTAAGGAACGGTTACGTTGGTCAGCGCCAGCGTGGAAGTGCGAGCTACCGCACCAGGCATGTTCGCTACTGCGTAGTGGATCACGCCGTGTTTTTCATAAGTTGGGTTGTCGTGCGTCGTAATGCGGTCGATAGTTTCGATAGAACCGCCTTGGTCGATCGCCACGTCTACGATCACGGAACCAGGTGTCATCGCTTTGACCATGTCTTCCGTTACGAGACGAGGTGCGCGTGCGCCAGGGATCAGGACAGCGCCTACGAGCAGGTCTGCTTTTTTCACCGCGTTTGCGATGTTGAAGGAGTTGGAGATCAGCGTTTGCACGCGACCTTGGAACAGGTCATCCAACTGGCGCAGACGGTCTGCGTTCACGTCGATGATCGTTACGTTTGCACCGAGACCGAGCGCCATTTTCGCAGCGTTTGTCCCTACGATCCCGCCGCCGATGACGACGACCTCGCCTTTTGGCACGCCAGGTACGCCGCCGAGCAGCACGCCTTTTCCGCCGTATTGTTTTTCCAGGAACTGCGCCCCGATTTGCACGGACATGCGGCCCGCAACTTCGGACATCGGCATCAAGAGCGGCAGAGCGCCGTTGTCGAGCTGGATGGTTTCGTACGCGATTGCGATTACTTTTTTATCAATCAGTTCACGAGTCAGCTCAGGCTCTGGAGCGAGGTGCAAGTACGTGAACAGGATCAGACCTTCACGGAAGTAGCCGTACTCGGCTGGAAGCGGTTCTTTTACTTTCATGACCATGTCAGCGGCCCACGCATCTGCTGCGGTCGCGACAATCTCAGCGCCTACTGCAGTGTAGTCTTCGTTGGTGAAGCCGCTGCCTTGGCCTGCGCCGGTTTCTACGCGGACAGAGTGTCCGTTTTGCACCAGAGCGGCTACGCCTGCAGGCGTGATGGCTACGCGGTTTTCGTTATTTTTTATTTCTTTTGGAATGCCAACGATCATGATAGGTAGTCCTCCTTGGAAACGCCGATTTAATGAGATTACTATCATTGTACAGCGACAGTTGGTAGCGTTTCCTTGGGGATTCCTTTAATTTTGCCGTCCTTCTTTTTGTGAAAATTCACAAACGAACTATTGTTCCTGATCGAGCTTCGCCATTTTCAGCTCCAGGTAGAGCGCCGCCCGCTGGTTCATATTTTCCAGATCGACCCGCATGATTTCCTCGATCCGCCGCAGCCGGTAGCTCAGCGTGTTGATGTGGATGTGCAGCCGCTGGGCCGTTACGTTTACCTTGCCTGCGGCATCGAGAAACGTCTCCAGCGTCTCCAGCATCGCCGTCTGGTTGTCGCGGTCGTACTGCCGCAGCTTCTCCAGCCGTTCATTTTCGTAGCCTTGCTCCGCTTCCCACTGCTTCAACTGCAAAAGGTAGCGGTAAATGCCCAGCTCGTGGTAGCCGTAAACGCCTTCGTTTTCCTTTGGGAACAGCTTTTTGATCTTGAGCGCGTGCAGCGCCTCCCTGTAGCTTTTCACAATCTCCGAGTACGTCCGGTAGCCAAGCCCGTATCCGGCAACTACCTGGCGCCCTTCTGTGACGTGGGCTTCCAGCTTGCCCAAGGAATCGGCTAAAAACTGCTCGACCTTGCGAATCAGGACTTCGCGCACATCTTTTTTGCCGTCCTCGCTAAGCCCGATCAGCAGGATGATTTGCGAGCCGTCCACGACCCACAAAAGCTTGTCGCGCATGAGGAGCGGGTACAAATACTGGTCGAGCCGCGCTCCGGCCGCTTCGATAATGCATATCAAATAAGAGGTCGGAAGCTGCATTTGCAGGCTGTCCGCTTTTTGCCGGATGGCGCTCTCGCTCTTGTGGTTGCCGAGCAAAAGCTCCCATAAAAACTCCTTGCGCCGCTGCTCCTCGGCCTTGCGCTTGCCTTGCCGCTGCATGAGCCGCGAAACCGCTACTCGTGCCGCCTGGCGCAAAATCTCATCGTCTTCGGGCGTAATCGGCCGATTCACTTCCTGCGCCCAAATATACCCGAGCACATCGCTGCCCCGGCGAATGGCGATCGCCACCCGCTTGCCCAGGCCGACTTCATCCTTGGCCGGGATGTGCACCGGATCATCCTGCGTCAACAGCTCCTGAAACACGCCGTCCTTCCACAGCCGGGTCAGCACCTTTTCCGGCACCCTCCGCCCCATGATCGTCGACCAGCGCGCCTGATCCGTGCTGTCCCCGTGAGAGCTGTAGGCAATCAGCTTGTGATCCGCATCTTCAACCGTAATCGGGTTTTGCAAAAGCTCGCCAATCACATCGGCAAGTTCGTCTATATCGGCATGCTGATACTGTTGAAAATAGTTAGGCTCTACGGACACATTTCCACCTCTTTACCGCGCTTTCATACGTGTGCTTTTATTATACAAGAAAGCAGGAGAGGGACGCACTTTTTCCGGCGCAGCAGCGCATGGCTGCTCTCTTGATAATCTCCCCTCATGGCAAGACTCAGGCATGCCTTTTCCTTGTTTTGGAGCAACTGGAGGGGGCCGCATAACAATGAGCCATGCGGATACTGCGCATAAAACAATCTAATGACGATCGACGAGACGTGGGTGGACGATCTGCCAAGTATGGCCGCCGTCTGTTGTCTTGAATAATTGATTTGGCGCCACTTGACTGGACATGACGATCCATCCTACTTGATCCGTAACAAAATCAATCGAGACAATCCGGTCGCTATCCGCAACGGTTTTGTCGACTTCTCTGTTCTTGACCAGCATTTTCCAACTCATTGCAGAATCATTCGTGTGATACAAGTTTTCCCCGTCCGTAGTCCAACCAGTATGGATGGATACAAAATCGTAATTCATGTAAAAATTCGGGTTGTTGTATTTTAATACTGTATGATGGACCCAACTATCTCCGCCATTTGTTGTTTGGAAGAAATAGGTACACTGTTGGCGCTCACATTCACTGTGGAATACGAGGATTCCTTCTTTCTCGGAGAAAAACTTTGGCGAATCAAAAGTAAAGGGGGCAGGTTCCTCTAGTTTGGGAACAATGAGGTACTGCTTCTTCCACGAAAGTCCCCCGTCTTTCGTATGAGAAAGCCAGGGTAATTCCTGCACCAATTGGACAGAACGAATCCAGCCAGTAGACCTATCGCGGAAGGAAATGCCCGTCTTATTTCCCTCTACAGGGACATTTCCTGTTTCGGTTGATTCCGATTCTGCAACCGTTCTCCATTTTCCACCACCATCTGTCGTTTGCAGAATTTGGACAGAATCCGCATTCATGGCTCTTTTAATCGATACCATCATCCAACCGCTTTTCTCGTCTGTGAAGAAAATCCGCGGAAAAATTCCTTTGGTTTTTATCTCCCCCATCGTTTTCCACGTTTTTCCTCCATCCCTAGTATGATGGATCGTTACCGTTGATTCATGATCTGATGCAATCCACGCTTGCTTATCGTCCAAGATAAAATACTGCCCTTCTGAAACTTTTACATCCGTTGGACTTGCTACTTTCCAATGGACGCCTCCGTCCGTTGTCCGTAAGAGTGACTCCTGAACAACCGACCACCCAATGTTTTCCGTGTTCATTATGATTTTAGGAAGGCTAATTGCTTCCGTGACATTTTCTGTTGGGGGAGTAACCGAGCAGGCGATTAATGTGGAAAGGCATAAAAGGATTCCTATATAAATCAGCTTGTTTAGTTTGCTCGCCAAATGTACGACCTCCTGTCATGTATAAAACACCTGAAGTCCGCAGACGCTATTCTCCATTCAGCCCAGGAACTCCCCTGTTCAGCTTTATCTTGAGAAACCTGACAGCAAAACTGCGGCACGCACGGCACGCAAACCCATTGGCGAATACATCGACTCCCCCAACGAACGTCCCCGCAAAAAACTCGGCGACCGCTCCCCTGCACAATACCTGGAAGCGATCGCCGCATAGGTTGACCATTTTTCTACTGCTCTTTTTCCGCAACCGAATTGACGCACAAAAAACGGACGACCTCTCCGGTGCGGTTCAGCCAGTTGTGCGGCGTGGAGGACTCCATGTGGATGCTGTCTCCCGGGTACAAGTCGTGCTCCTCCTCGCCCAAAAGCAGCGTCAGCACGCCCTCCAGCACGTAGATGAACTCCTGTCCTTTGTGCACAAAAGGCGTTCCGTTGTCCTCATGCGGCTGTAAGGTGACGAGGATCGGCTCCAGCAGACGAGTCGCCAGATCGCCGGACAAGTCCTCATACACAAACGGGAAGTCGCTTGGCGCAGCCGGCTTGTTGCCGCCCCGGCGCACACGGTCAGTCCTGTTCGCGGGCTTCTCCGAAAAGAAATAGCTCGGGCTGACCTCCAGCGCCTCCGAAATTTTTTCAGCGACTCCAGCGTAATCGAGGACTTCCCCCGTTCCACCTGGGACAAAAAGCTTATCGACAGTTCGGTTTTTTCCGATATTTGCTTCAGGGTCTTTTTCTTGCCAAGCCGCAACGACTTAATCAAGACGCCAATAGTAGGTTTCATCCGCTCTACCTCGAATTGAATTTTGCAGGATAGGTTTATCATACCGTGTGTGCAGAAAAGGTGCAAAACGCTCTTGCGGCAAATATTATTATCTTTTATAATCTTTACTATTATCAGACAAAAAGCGCTTTCGCTTTTTTTACGCCCGAAAATTGAAGTGTCACTTCAACTATAAATTGAAGTATCACTTCAATTCGGTGTCGCCAGCTTCCCTTTTCCTTACTTGTGCAAAAATCCGGAAAGGCAGGTGGTCTGCTGCGCCACGCACCCACTTTACAACTAACATCATCCTACACACCAAGGGAGGATCTGAAAACTGATGGCACTTCAACCACAAGCGGGAGTTTCCAGGCAAGTTCAAAACAAGGCGCTGTTCGCCAGTCTGATTGGCAGCTCGATTGAATGGTTCGACTTTTTTCTTTATGGCACGATGGCGTCTCTCGTCTTCAACAAGCTGTTTTTCCCTTCTACCGATCCAACTGTAGGCTTACTGCTCTCTTATTTGTCGTTTGGTCTTCCTTTTTTCATCCGTCCGCTTGGCGGGGTCATTTTCAGCCACATCGGTGACAAGATCGGCCGCAAGAAAACGCTGGTGCTGACGCTCTCGCTCATGGGCAGCGCGACCGTGCTGATCGGCTTGCTGCCTGATTACGACTCCATCGGCGTCTGGGCTCCGATCTTGCTCGTACTCATGCGTCTGGTCCAGGGCTTGGGGATCGGCGGGGAGTGGGGCGGCGCGCTCTTGCTCGCGGTTGAGTATTCCGGCAAAGGCCGTCGCGGCTTTTTCGGCAGCATCCCGCAAATGGGCGTAACGATTGGCATGCTGCTCGGCACTTTGGCGATTTCCTTGATGAGTGCGCTTCCCGAGGAACAGTTTTTGTCCTGGGGCTGGCGTGTCCCGTTCATTTTGAGTGCTGCGCTCGTTTTCGTGGGATTGTGGATTCGCAATGGCATTGACGAAACGCCGGCGTTCCAGACGGCGAAAGCCAGTGGCAACATCGCCAAGGTGCCGATTGTCGATACGTTCCGCTACCATTGGAAGTCCGTGCTGATTGCGGTCGGGGCAAAAGTCGTGGAGACGGGGCCGTTCTACATTTTCTCCACGTTTGTCATCGCCTACGCGACGAATTACTTGGAGTACGACCGGATTACCGCGCTCAATGCCGTCACTATCGCCACGCTGGTCACGACGATTGCGATTCCGTTCATGGGCAAGCTCTCGGACAAAATCGGCCGGAAGCCGCTGTACATCGGCGGTACGATTGCGATGATGCTCTTTGCCTTCCCTTACTTTTACATGCTGTCCACGAAGTCTGCGCTGTGGCTGACAGTCGCCACGGTCATCGGTCTGGGCATTCTCTGGGCTCCGGTGACGGCCGTGCTCGGTACGCTTTTCTCCGAGATTTTCAGCACGAATGTGCGCTATACTGGGGTAACTGTGGGGTATCAGCTCGGTGCAGCCCTGGCTGGCGGCACTGCGCCGCTGATCGCGACTGCGCTGCTCAGCTCTTTTAACTCGTGGGTTCCTGTCGCCCTGTACATTGTGCTTTGCGGAATGATCTCACTCGTTGCCATCTTCGCAACGAAGGAAACGAAGGATTTGGATTTTGACAAATCCTGATGGAAAGGATGAGCAACATGTTGGTCTTGAGCCGCGAAAATATTGAACAAATCTACACGATGAAAGATTGCCTGGAGGACGTGGAGCACGTCTTTCGCGCCCATATGCAAGGAGAGGTCACCACGCCTGTGCGGACCGCGATTGACCATCCGAAGTACGGCGCCACCAGCCTGTACATGCCTTCCTACCTGGCTGGCGACGACTATGTGGCGGTGAAAGTCATCAGTATTTTCCCGGAGAACCACAAGCACAACATCAAGTCGCTGCAGAGCGTCATCCTGCTGACCGAAGCCAAAACCGGACAGCATGTCGCGATGATGGACGCGAGCCTTTTGACCGTCATGCGCACAGGGGCAAGCAGCGGCGTCGCCACCAAATACTTGGCAAAAGAAGATGCCGACACTTGCGCAGTGCTTGGCTGCGGGGCCCAGTCCATCGGCCAGATTCAGGCGGTCATGGAGGTTCGCCCGCTGCGGCGCATTTTCCTCTACAACCGCACTCGGGCAAAAGCGGACGAAATGAAAGCGAGCCTGCGGGCGCTCTATCCGGATTGGCAAGGAGAGCTGACGGTCGTGGACAATGCCGACGAAGCGGTCGCGCAGGCACAGATCGTCATCTGCAGCACCAAAGCGACCGAGCCGCTGTTTGCCGCCGCGAGCCTGCGCCCTGGCACCCATATCAATGCGATTGGCGCGTTTCTCCCGCACATGCGCGAGGTGGACGCTGCCACGGTGCAAAAAAGCAAGGTCGTCGTCGACACGCTGGAAGGCGCCGAGCACGAGGCAGGCGATCTGCTCATTCCGATTGAGCAAAACGAATGGAGCTTCGCGCAATTGCATGCGGAATTGGGCGAAATTTTGATCGGCGCAAAGCCGGGCAGGGAAACCGAAGAGGAAATTACGTTGTACAAGTCGGTAGGAATCGCCTATCTCGATACAGCGGTAGCCAAGACGGTGTACGAACGGGCCAAAGCCGCCGGAATCGGCACGGAAGTTTCCTTGTAACGCGTCCAAAATTGCACGCAAACAGCCGCCAGAGCACATCGCTTTGGCGGCTGTTTCCTGTTCGCTTACAGCAAGCGTGAAATCGCATCGAGAATTTGCTCTTTTTGAAAAGGCTTGATGACGAAGTCGCTCGCCCCCGTCTTCATCGCCTCCAGCACCTTTTGTCGATGGCCGACTGCCGAGCAAATCAACACCTTGGCATCCCGATCGTAATCCAGTATTTTGCGCATGGCTTCAATCCCGTGCATGTGCGGCATCGTGATGTCCATCGTCACGATGTCCGGCTTCAATTCCTTGTATTTTTCAATCGCTTCCAAGCCATTGCTCGCCTCTCCGCAAATTTCGTGCTGCTCGCCTAGCATATCCGTCAGCATCCTTCTCGTGAAGGCTGCGTCATCTACAATCAGCAATCGGGCCATGGTGTCCTATCCCCTCACATCTTGCTCGCATTCTACCTATTACTTTTGCAGAAATCGCAAGCCTTGTCCACGAGAGAAAATGACTTCTTTTGTCGAAACAAACGTTTGCAGCACACTCCCCTATGGAAGAAAGCCGATTGGCCCTGTAGCATCGCCTGTACCGCGCTCGCCAACCGACTGCTCGCCCGCGCCCGAAGCAAGCGGACTCTCCGGCTTCGGGTGCGGGGTCGTCTCGCCTATTTCCGGCAAATCGACCTGTCTCACTTCATCCGGTATATCGGTTTGCGGGATTTCCACGATCTCTTTTTCCATGACAGACGCCTCCCTTTTTTATCGCTTTTGCTGCGTATTTTTCCTCCTTAGCGTGTCCTGATCCGTTTTTTCCATGCAGCTCCACCTGCCTCCATCATTTCCTCTTTTTTTCATCGCGGCACTTTTCCGATATAATAGGAGTGCACTTCTTTGCCGATTACTTGAATCTACGCCTGTTTCCTTTGGAGGAGAATTTATCCATGCTCAAGCTGAAGCCTTTTTTTGCCCTGTTCACCGCTTTGGTTGTCGGGCTGCTTCTGCTCATTACCAGCCAGTTCATCACCAGTATGAAGCATTTGGAAGAGGTCATGAATGAACGCGGGCCTTCTTCTGACATATTGCGTGTGGCCTTGCTGCTGGAAGGTCCTACCTACGACCAGGGCTGGAACAGCAGCGCGATGGAAAGCATCACGGAAATGCAAAAAAGATTCGGCTTTTCCCTGGAAATCGCGAACAATTTAAAGCCGGAGCAAATTATGAACGTGGCGCAAAAATACGCCGCCAATGACTACGATCTCATCCTGGGACATGGCGTGATTTTTTCCGAACCGTTTACCCGCGTGGCGCTGCAATATCCGCATACCCGCTTTGTTTCTTTTAACGGGGAAGCCCCGCATCCCAACCAGACGACGATTCGCTACGACATGAAGCCCGCAGGCAAGCTCGTCGGCATGCTCGCAGCGAAAATGTCCCGCGCCCGCAAAGTCGGCTATATTTTGGTGGACAAACCGCCGGAACTTGCCCAGGCCGAGGGCTTTCGCGAAGGGGTAAAAAAGGTTTCCCCGAAAACGGAGGTCGTGATCGGAAAAGTGTCAGATTTTAATGACATAGAAAATGCGGTGCAGAAGACACGCGAGATGATCGCCCGCGGCGTCGATGTCATCTACACGACCGGCGACAGCTTCAACCTCGCCGTCATTACCGAAGCGCAGCGGGCCAAGGTGTACACCATCGGCTACATCGCGGACCAGCGCTACATTGCGCCGGACTACGTTCTCGCCTCGCTGGTGCAGGACGTGCGCCAGTGCTACCGGATTATTTTGGAGCAGTACATGGCAGGCCGGCTTCCGAGCGGCAAAGTCGTGTACGGCCTGGCCGAAGGCGTGAACCATTTCAGCCCGTTCGGCCCGATGGTGCCCCCGGAAGTTCGTGAAGATATTGAACGGGAAATGCAGCGTCTCACTTCTTCCCGTGGTTCATTTGGAGGTTAATTTGCATGTCCCTGTTCAGAAATCTTGGATTCCAGAAAAAAATCATGCTCAGCTATCTCGTCATGATGCTTTTGATCGGATGTGTCACCAGCCTGTTCAGCTACCAGATGACAAAAGTAACCTCCGATGAAGTGCACCTGACGCAAAACGTCTTGCCGCAAACGAGCGCACTGTTGGAGGTCAAAAACCAGATTTACACCAAGACGTACGCCCTGAACATGTACACCTTGACCCGCGACGAGTCGTATCTCGACCAGTATTACACCAATCTGATCGACACCGCCCGCTTTGCCTCGCTGACGAAAACAGAGGAAAACAGCGGCTTGTTCTCCATCATCGAATCGATTTCCAGGCTGGATTTTCTTTTTTTGAACAAAATCAATCCGCTGCTCAAGGCAAACAACGTGCCCGCGGTCAGCTATGTGCTCAGCCAGGAAGTCCAGCCTTTGATCGACCAGTTGGAGCGAGACTTGTCCTTCTCGCTCAACCAACTGGAGTACAAGACGAACAAAGAGTTTAAGCACACGAACGAAAGCATTCGCGTATCGCTCATTCTCACCTACACCGTTTCGGTCGCGGCGATTTTGTTCGGCTTTTTCTGCACGTTCTACTTCCGCAACGAACTGCTTCGCCCCATCGAGTCGTTGATGCGGCAGGCTCACGAAGTGTCCAAAGGGACGTTCGGGCAGCAAATTGTGTACACGCACCAGGATGAATTCCGCGAGCTCGCCCAGGAATTCAACAAGATGTCGAGCAACATTGCCGATTTGTTTGCCCAGGACGCGATGCAACGGCAAATTTTAACGGAAGAAAAAAATATTCGGGAGCAAATCCTCAACTCGCTGCCCGTCGGGATCATTACCCATCCCCATGCCGGAGCTGGCATTCACGTCAACAAACTGGCAAACGATCTCGTCAAGGTCGATGAGGCAGGCTACCCGATGTGCAAGGATGCTTCTTTTGCCGCCTCAACCGACAGTCAGGACTCCCCCTGGTTCGTCAATCGCAAAATGACGCTGTACAAGAAGGATGATACGCCTTTTATCGCGCTTGTCTCGTACGTGCCGCTGCACAATCACCAGCACGATCAGGAGTCGGGCTGGATGGTCGCTTTTCTCGATATTACCGAACAGGAGCAGATTCAAGAATACTTGAACCAGTCGGAAAAACTCGCCATGGTCGGACAGTTGGCAGCCGGAGCCGCCCATGAAATCCGCAATCCGCTGACCGTCATCTACGGCTTTATCCAACTGCTGGAACAGCGCCTGTCCGATCAGGAACGGGATCGCTACTATCTCCCGCTTATCTTGGAGGAAATCGAGCGCGTCAACCGGATCGTCACCGAACTGTTGATGCTCTCCAAGCCGTCCAAGCCGGACTATCGCGAGGTCAATCTCGCGGGCGTCATCCACTCGATTCTCCCGTTGATGAATGCCGAAGCGATGCTGCACGGCATCGAGATCGTGGATCGCTGTGCGCCCCATATTCGCCTGCATGCCGATGTCGAGCAGCTCAAGCAAATTTTGCTGAACCTGATGAAAAACAGTATCGAGGCCATGAAAGAAGGCGGCCTTCTTGTCATCGAAAGCCACCTGGACGAAAAAGCGGTACATATAAAAGTGAAAGATACGGGAGAAGGGATTCCTCCGGAGTATCTCGTGCGGATTTTCGAGCCGTTCTTCTCCCTGAAAGAAGACGGAACCGGGCTGGGCTTGCCGATCTCGCGCCGCATGGTCGAAAACCACGGCGGCGAGCTGCAAGTGAAAAGCACCCCCGGACAGGGAACGGAAATTACGATTACGCTGCCGCTTACCCCGAAAGTCGATTAGGTTAGCGCCTGGGTGGCAGCGACCCGTTCCTGGCCGCGTTCATCCAGCCAGGCAAACATTTTGCGCGTGTACAACTCGATTTCGTCTCCTACAAACAGATGGCTGGCCCCTTCCGCCAGCCATTTTTCGTGGGGGACACCGGCCTGGCGCAGCGCCTCTGCCAGTCTGTGGGCGTGCTCTACGCTCACGTTCTCATCTTCTGTCCCGTGAATAATCAGCACAGGACAGGCAATCTCTGCCGCACGATACAGCGGGGTTCGGTAGCGGTAAGCTTCCTCCTGCTTGCGCGGGTGCCCGATCAGCCTACGTAGCATTCTCCGCATGTCCACCCGCTCCTCGTACGTGAGCGCCATGTCGCTGACGCCGCCCCAGACGACCGTCGCCAGCAAGCCTTTGCACTCCATCGCCGCAAACAACGCCATGACCCCGCCCCGGGAAAAGCCGTACGCGCTGATCCGGCGGGCGTCGACGATGTTCAGCTTGCCAAGCAGCTCGTACGCCGCAAACACGTCCTGCCGATCGGCTCCGCCAAACTCGTCGCGTCCCTCCCCGCCTTCGTTTCCCCGATAGTGCGGGGCGAGGATCACGTAGCCAAAGGCCGCCATCTGGCTGATCCGCTCCGGCCGGACCCGGCCAATCCCTTTGATCCCGCCACGGCAGTAGAGCAGCGCCGGGAGTCTGGCCCCGTCGGCCAGAAAGCTCTCCGGTACAGCCAAAGCCGCCTTGACCAACAAGCCGTCGCTGTAGTAGCTGACCGTGTAGAGCGCGACGTTCGGCACGACCGACTCTTCGCAAGTGACAGCAACAAATGGCGATAAATCAACCTGCATCCTGCTCACGATTCCTCTCTCTTCGCTCTTTTTGACGTCCATTTTTCTACAAGAAACTGCATCGACGGGGACAGCCACTTCTTTTGGTGGTAGACCAACTGGATGAAAAACGGAGGCTTGTCGTTTTGAAAAGGCACGGCAGCAAGCACCCCCTCCGCCTGCTCTCTGCGCACAGCCATGGACGGCAAGAGCGCTACTCCCAACCCGCAGCGCACGCACTGCTTGATCGCTTCCGGGTTGCTGAACTGGCACGCGATCCGATGAGCAATGCCTTGTTCGTTCAACACGTCAATCAGCATTCCCCGGTACGTGCAGCCTTCCTCTGTGAGAATGAACGATTCGTTTTCCAGATCGCGGGCGGTGAGCGTAGGCAAGCCCGCCAGCCGATGCTCGGGAGGCATGACGATCACAAGTTCCTCCTGGGCAATGGTCTCGGCGACAAGCTCTCTGTCGGTACAGCGGCGATCAAAAATGATCCCGAGGTCCAGATATCCTTCGTGAAGCTGCTGCAAAATCGCTTCCTCGCCGGCCGTGCGCAACACGAGATCCACTTTGGGATAATGCTCGCGAAAGCTCTGCAAATACGGCGGCAAAAAGAAAGCCGCCAGCGTGTCAATCGTGCCAATCGTCAGCGGACCGCTCTCCTGGCGGTTCACGACCTCCTTAGATTCCCCATATAGCCGAATCATTTCCCTCGCATACGGCAAAAGTGCTTCTCCAGCCTGGGTCAGCCGCAGTTTGCGCCCATAGCGCTCGAACAGCGGCACCCCGTACGACTGCTCCAGTTTTTGCATCTGGGCGGTCACCGTCGGCTGCGCATAGCCAAGCTCCTCTGCCGCCCTGGTAAAGCTGCCCCATCTGGCCACCTCGCGAAACGTATGCAGATACACCAGCTCCATGGCGGCTCCCTCCTGTTCATCTATAGAAATGGATGATGATGTTTATGGAATAGTATAGATAATGGTGATGATTCGATCAATGCTAAGCTGAAGTCGAAGTTGAAGTTGAGATCATCTCAAGCCAAGGAGGATGTCACATGTCCATGCGAATCTCAAGCGTATTGCAAACCCCAGCCGCTCCCCTGGCGCAAGCGCAGCGTCATTTTCTCGCCAAGCTCGCTCTGGAAACAGATGTGTCCAACGTTGCGCACGACCTGCAAAACGGCGTAGCCGATTTTGTCATTCTCGACGCCCGCAGCGAAAAGGCGTATCGAGAGTGCCACGTTTCTGGCGCCTTTTCGCTGCCCCACCCGCTGATCTCAGCAGAGACGACCGCTTTCCTGGACCGTTCCAAGCTGCTCGTCGTCTACTGCTGGGGCCCGGCCTGCAACGGTGCAGCGAAAGCGTGCGCCAAGCTTGCCGAACTGGGCTTTGCCGTCAAGGAGATGCTTGGGGGATGGAGTATTGGCAGCGGGAGGGGAAGGGGGTGGAACGAACGCCCCATGATGGCGTTAGCGACTGCTCCCAAGCCTGAAAGCTCGTCTAATCAGGTTGTTAATAAAAACGGGCAACAAGAAGAGATGGCTGTCATCCATGTAGAAGGATAACAGCCATCTTCTTCCCGTCCGTCTTGGTGTGGCAGCGGAGTTTGTTTATGCCAGGGGCATCACTTGGCTTAACCGCTGCCAAATGGTCCAACCTGCCAAACAAATCCTGCTACGTATTTCCTTTTTTCTCGTATTACATTTCCTGTTTTTTCTATTTATGCAATTTTATAGCTCTTCACCATTAAACGTGCTTGATCTTCCTCTAGCGTAGTTTTTCACTTTTTTATATGGCTGGTTTACACTCCAGCCGAATTCGAATCTTGAACCGCTCGATGTTGCGATACCCATAGGCTCGTCGCTTGATGACTTTCACTTTGTTGTGTGTCCCTTCAATCGGAGCATTTGTAACTCGAAACGAAAAATAATTCTGAACCGACTGTCGCCATTGAACGATTGTTTTTGCAATCGAACGGACGGCAGAGGTGGGAGATGTGAGGTGCTCGGTTATCCATTGTTGGAGTGCTTCTTTTCCCGACTCTTCTGTCTGAGCTGCATATACCGTTCTCATGTGCTGAAGAGCGTTGTAAGGCGTTCCAAATGGGGATCTTGAGCGAACCAGGCTTTCAATTCCTCCTGTTCCTCAGGTTTCAGTTTATCAGGAGATGTGTGGAGCAGACGTTGTTCATGTCTACCCCGGCGATGAGTTCCCCGCGAACGGGTACGTTTACGAGCAGCTTCTAACGATTTGGAGAAGAGCTGAATGACGTGGAACTTGTCCGCTACTACCGTGGCATCCTTCCAAACACCGCGAACCGTCTCAGCCATTCCAGGAGCCAAGTCTGTCACAACAACCTGTGGAGGCGTAGCAAAGGGCCAGTTCATGAGAGCCTGACGAACCTGCTCACGTGAACGCCCTTCTGTAACCTGCCAGATATGCCCGCTTTGTGCATCCATGAGGTTGACACCGTACTTGTGTCCTTTTTGGAGAGCAAACTCGTCCAGACAGACCATAGTAGGCGTAAGATGATCTTGGGGCTTAGCGAGAAGCTGAGGAGCCAGTTCGTAATACCACCGTTCCAATGTCGTATAGCAGATTCCGAGTTGTTTGGAAACGCTAAGCAAATCCCTCTTCTGACACAACTCAACGGCCATTTGACGAAACGCAAAAGTAGCCGTTCCTCGATAGGGAATTCCATCCCATTCGAGAGTCCAGGTGATCTGGCAATCGTGGCAACGTTGTCGATATACAGGAACACGTACCCAGACAGTACCCCATGAAGAAATAAAGCGGTGACGAAGAAGACGGTACCCTGGGCGAGCATGATTGGTGCTCTCTTTCAGGCAGAGAGGACACAGATGAGAGGCTGGATTGGGAGTGAGAGTCACTACCCAATCGGTTTCAGTCGTTTTGTCCCAATGGGAAAGTTGAAACGATGGAAGGCCGATTAAGTCTGTGGTAAACTGGTTAGACAACGTAGATTTCCTCCTATCTTGTGATGGTCAGGACAACTTTCACGATAGAGGAACATCTACGTTTTTTCAATGTCTAGCACGGGTTATGGTGATGAATCAAACATTTATAAATTTTACATCTTTATACAAAAAGCTTTTTGTATAGTATAAACAAGTTAAGAAGGGAGGCGATTTCTAGTAAGTAAAAGATATAGTAAGGTTGTCACCCAGTCATTTATGGTAGGCTTACTTATTGGAGTAAGTGCAACGGCAGTTTATGCATCTGCTGCAGAAAGCCGAGTGTACAACTTTGGTCCAATTGGTGGCTATTCATACTACAATCAGGCAACTGTTGAAAAAACTGGTGACAACGTGTATTATACAGCAGAGATTGGAAGTCAAAATTCGGGTAAAATACCAGTGGGATATATGAGTGCAGGTCCAAGGCTGTTTAAAGGAGATGCTTTGTGTAAAGCTTCAGAAATGACTTACAACTCTTCTGCAACAGCCTCCATGAGGGTTGGAACGTATGGCAACTGCGGCTCAGGTATCTATAACAGCCGAGGTGCAACTGAAGTTTTTGATGGTAGCGGCTATCGAACCTATCTCACAAACGTTACTCCAAATATCAACTTTTAGGAGGTGAACCCAATGCAAATTAAGCGACTTGGTGTACGAACTGTAATTGTCTATGCTACTTTGTTAACCGGGATTGTAATAGGATCTTTTGGTTCTGGCATTGCATTAGGACTTGATAAAGACCCTACACCTGTTCCAGAGTTCCCAATAAACGAGCAAGGACAAACTTATGGTTCTGCATTAAATGTCACTTCCCTAGGGGCAGAGCCGGATTTAATTAAGGCATATGGCGTGGACGGGACTCTTGGATACGTTCGCTCTGAGGATTTAAGAGGGGTGAAGCCCAAGAATCCGAGTGAAGCAGTAGCCTTGACCAAACAGCTTAATGCGAAGGGAAGTCGCCACATCCCTCTGTATGACGTTGATGGAAAGACTGTTATTGGCCAATTTAGCATCGGTGACGGAAAAGTCACTGAGGAACGGATAAAGGAATAGTGCAAAATAGACAGAATGACCGCCTTTGAGCTTTGACAAGCCAAGGCGGTCATTTTGTCTATTTTGCAATTAAGCCTTAAACAAGGGCCGACTTTTGTACCACCGGACATCGTGTCTTTCCACTGTGTCGTTTTTTTGTAAACCCAAGAAGAACAAGGTAAAGCCAGAACTCGGGAATTAATCTATTAGCGCACGCAAAAAGGCAGGGGATTCCCCTGCCTTTTCTTAGCTTCCAAGCGTAAAAAAAAGACGGGATATCCCGTCCTTCTTCCGTTATCACAAGGCTTTAATAGCCACGTTTTGCGTTCTTTTTGTTGATCGTCGCAAGGTTCTCTTCGCTGTGCTTCAACCATTTTTTCAATTTGTCCTCGAAGGAAGCAGCGCTATCGCGTTTTGTATTTCCTCCGCGGTCGCCTCCACGATAACCACCACCACGGCGCTCTTCGCGCTCCGGACGCTCAGGCGCTGGGAGTGCGGCGCGAACCGAAAGCGAGATTTTACCTGCATCATCAATGGAGAGAACTTTGACCTTTACTTGTGCCCCCACGGTAAAGTGATCGTTGATATCCTTTACAAAACCGTTTGCTACTTGGGAAATGTGGACCAGCCCCTGCTCGGTTTCGCTGACTGCTACGAACATCCCAAACGGTTTAATCGCTGTCACTTTTCCTTCGATGATGCTTCCCACTTGTACTGCCATCCAGTTTGCACTCCTTTTATTATTTCAGAAAAATGGTGAGAACCTCAAACCAGAAGCCTCATTCTCCTAGTATAGCAGAGAAATTCCAATACTGAAAAGCCTATTCTTTCTAGGTGACGCACTTCAAGCTATTGAAAAGACAGCTCGTAGGCGTCTGTAGCCATTACAAGCTCCTCGTTGGTAGGAATTACCATGACCTTTACCGGAGAGTATTCCGTACTGATAAACGCTTCGCCTTTGCTTGCCCGGTTCGCTTCGCGGTCCAAGTTGACCCCGGCGAATTCCAGCCCGGTGCAAACCATTTCACGGACGGTAGCACTATTTTCTCCAACACCTGCCGTAAAAATAATTCCGTCGACGCCATTTAGTCGTGCGAGATACAGCCCGATATGTTTATGCAGGATCGTCGTGAACAATTCCAGGGCAAGCTGGCTGCGGTAATGCCCTTCTGCCGCCTTTTCCATGACGTCGCGCAAATCGTTGGAGACGCCGGAGACGCCCATCAGTCCGCTCTTGTTGTTCAAAATCGTAATCGCGCCCGCTGTGTCCGTCTTTTCGATCTCTTCAATGTAAGGAATGATGCCAGGGTCGATGTTGCCGCTGCGCGTTCCCATCGACAGTCCCGCCAACGGCGTCATGCCCATCGACGTGTCAAACGATTCTCCGTAGCGAATCGCCGTAATGCTGACGCCGCTGCCGATGTGGCAACTGATAAGCCTGAGCTGCTCCTTCGGCCGGTTCAACATCTCCTCTGCCCGGCTCATCACATAGCGGTGGGACGTGCCGTGGAAGCCGTACTTGCGGATGCCGTAATGCTCGTAATACTCGTATGGCAACGCGTACAAGTAAGAGGATGGCGGCATAGTTTGGTGAAACGCGGTATCAAAAACAGCCACGTGCTTCAGTTCAGGATAGATGCTTTGCGCGATCTCGATCCCGGTCAGGTTGATCGGGTTGTGCAGCGGCGCAAAGCGGGACAGGCTGCGAATCTCCGCTTTTACCTGTTCGTCGATGACGACGGACTGTTTGAATGCTTCTCCGCCGTGAACGACCCGGTGCGAGATAATGTCAATGCGGTATTGCTTTAATGTTTCAAACACGCCACGAATCGTATCTTCGTATTCGTCGCGTTGAATTTGTTGTAAATAATCTTGGGCGAGCAATGTTTTGCCCGGCATCTCATAAAGCTTGTACTTCACCGAGGAACTGCCGCAGTTCAGTACGAGCACGTTCTTTTTGTCTGACACGAATCTCATCCACTCCCTAATCTCTCAATAAGCAACAGCCCCGGTCAGGATGGCGGTCGCTCACTTCATCTTATAATGATATGCTCTTCGTGAATACATGTAATTGAGAAGAATTATCAACAACATCGTGACAGAACCCGACAAATCCAACAGAACGTCGTTCACCATTCCTGTCCGATCCGGGGTAAACGTCTGATGCCACTCGTCCAAAACCGCCGCCAGCAAGCTGCAAAAGGCGCTCCAGGGCAATGCTACAGCAAATGCAAGACGGTGGGAAAACACGCGGTAAAAGCTGAACGCCAGCAGGGCAAACACGGTAAAATGCGTTCCTTTGCGGAGGAAAAACTCGATAAAGCCTGCGGCTCCCTTGTTCTCGACGCTGATTTCGCGTCCGGCATACGGAATGGTAATCCCTTCCATCCGTTCGTTCCAGCTTTTTTCATCTACGACTTTGGATATGGTTCCCCGCAAATCCTGTTTGTAGTATGGCTGGGAGGACGACAGGAACAAGCCCACCAAAATCGCAGTCAACAGCAAGTAATCCAACAGTTTTCGATAGCGGCGCACGCCTGGGTTCCCTCCCATACTCCGTTCTTCCCTCATCTTACCCGAGATCGCGCCAAAAGTCCTTGCCGAGCCTGTGAACAAATAAGAAAACCTTTATCATCGCCTTCTCAAAGCTGAGCGACCGCGTTTCAGCGGAAGGTTGTTTCAGTCAAGAAAAAGACGCCAGCCGTTACGGCTTGGCGTCGTCTGTGCCTGTCGGGAGCGGCAAAAAGTCCTCCTGCGACAAAGCTTTTTTCGAATTGGCGGAGCTGTCCTGCTGTTCCTTGCGCAGCTCGTTTGCGAGCTGCTTTTGTCTGCGCTTTACTTCCCTCAAGTCGCGACGGCGAATCCGCTCGTTGTCCTGCCAGTCGCGAAGGCGTCGCACGAGCACGGGCAGCGACAAATCCGACTGGACGTTCTCGCGCCATTGGGCTGCGTGCTGCATGCCCGGCACGAGCACGAGGGTGACAAAAGAAGCGAACACGGTCCCGAACAACAAACTGCTGGCAAAAGAGGCAAACGACTCGCCGCCTGCCATCCACCTGCCGACAACGGGCAGGCAGGCGATGGCGACCGCAGCGGCCACACCCGCCTGAGCTGCCCACGCGCGTTTTGCCCCGACACGCACACCTTCCCAGATGCTCGGCTGCTCGTCATGGGCTGCCGACAGTTCGTCGAGGTGAAGCAAGGCCAGCGAGATGAGCAGGGCAGCCGCTGCCGCGATGCCGTAGAAGCCCATCACGTTCATCGGGTGATCCAGCAAAAGCAGCCCGAGCGTCACTCCCCCTGACAGGACGGGCAGCAGGATCAGGGCGAACCAGCCATCCCGCGTTCTACGCCGCAAGAGCAGGCTCGCCATCAGGACGACAGCGACCATCGCGATCATCACGATGAACCGGCCGCTCCAGTCTTTTTTGTCTGACTGCTCCTCGCTCAGCTTTTTCAGTTCATCCTCGTTGAGAATCGTATAGCCTTCCGGGACGTTGATCTTTTCTTGCATCGCCAGCGGCAGGTTGTACGCGAGGTTGTCAATCCACCTCGGGTCGGCGATGGCGCTGCTGACCTTGACCACGTACATGCCGTCCTGGCGCTCATACACTTGCGGCTGCCCGCCGCTGGACCAGTCGACCAGATCGGCCAGGCGAACAGGCCCTTGCTGGGTGCGGATGAGAATCTGCTTCACCTGCTCCGGGTGGTCCATCCACTTGTCCGGGAAGCGGGCGACTACGGAAACATTGCGCTCGTTTACGTGGATGCTTCCCGCCCGCTTTTCCCCCAGATAGCTTTCCAGTTGGCGCTTGATCTCCTCTTCGCTCAGATGATAGCGCGCGAGCATCTCCGCTTTCGGGCGAATGTCAATCAACGCGGTTTGCGGCTTCGGCCCGATCCGTTCATCGGTCACGATCTCCCGGCCGTCATTGTCGCGCCACCTCATTTGCTGCAAGTATTCGAGAATTTTCTTGGCAATATGGTTCGCCGTCTCCTGCGAAGGGCCCTTGACCGTAAATTCCAGACGCGTTTTCTGCTCCTCGTTGACGACCAGCGCGAACGGGTCCGTCTGCGGGATATCGCGCAGCCTTTTGTCCAGCTCTTTTTCCAGATCGAGAACGGAGCGGGTCCAATCCGCTTTGTCCGTCAGCTTCAGATGCATCGTCAACCGCTCGCGCGAAGCAACTGTGTACAGGTCAGCCACCTCTGCCAGGCCGCGCAGCCGTTCCTCGGCCGTCTGCGCCGCCTTGATCGCATCGTCTACGCTGCTTTCCTGAACCATCGGCAGCGACAACGTCTTGCCGTTTGGCTTCACGTCGCGAAACGGCTCCACCAGAACAAACGATTGCAAGAACAAAACAAAGACGACGGACGATACGAGCGTAAGGCCAAATGGCAAGTAGCCTTGCTGCACCAGCCGCTCCCAGCGGGCAACGAGTGTGCGCGTCAACCGTCCTGGCGCGCGCGGACTGCTTTCGTCCGCTGGCGTCTCTCTTGCTGTCAGCCACGTTCCGGCCAGCACCGGAACGACCCAGCCGTACACGAGCGCAAGGCTCGCCGCGCCCAAAACGAGCACGGGCCAGGCGTCGAACAGGACGACCTTGTCTTCGGCTTTGAGCATATCCGTCATGACGACGGTGAACCAGGCGGCCGCCATGACGACAAGCGCGAGCAGCAGCGGCTTCATCACCGTCCAGGCGGTCTTCAGGCTGCCCGAGAACGAGTAGGCGCCAAGCCTGTCCAGACGGGAAAAAAAAGCAACGCCCGCAATCAGGTAAACAATCGTAAACACGAGCAGCGGACCCAGTGTGAAGAAGGTCAGTTTCAGCCCAAACAACCACATGCCGCCCAGCACGCCCCCCGCCGCCATGAACACTGCGAGCAGCGACAGAACAGCAGGGCCTGTGCGTTTCAAGGAAGCGAACAGGAAAAGCGCGCAGAGCAGCGCAGCCAATCCTGCGAGCAAAGCCAACTGCCCGGTCGCCGCCGAGATGGGCAAGGCGTGATCTTCGAACAGATCCAGCTCATACTTGCCAGCCGCCTCTTCGTTCAGCTCGGCCACCATGTTGGCTATTTCTTTGCGGATGGAAGGGATTTGTCCCACTTCTGCCGCGTAGACCGAGATTCCTACCGCCGGGGAGCCGCGATATACACTCACCTCTTCGCCTTTGCTGCCTCGCGTGTCGCGAATATCCGCCAGCAGCGAGAGCGGCACATATCCTTTGCCAGTCGCGATCAGTTGCTTGCCGAGCCCTTGTGGCCCTTCCGTTTGGCTCGTCCACGTAAAGGCGGTGCGATCCGCCGTCTTTCCGACTGTACCGATTTCTTCCCCGATCACGTCACTCGGAAGCTGGTTCAGCACATCCCCCGGAGTCAAGCCATACACGAGCAGCATGGAAGGGCGAAAAACGACCTCGATCTGCTCGCGAACCGGCTGGCCGTCCACTTCCACACGGGCAACCCCCGGCGTCTGGATCAGCTTTTCATAGACGGTATAGCGCGCAACATTGGACAGCGTCTGGACATCGCTGCCATGAAGCAGGTAAAACCCGACCAGGCTGTCTCCCAGCTTTTCCTGGCTGATGCTGTACTCCTGGACAGGCAGCGTCTTCGCGACCTGTGACAGCTTCTGTTCCAGACGTTCCTTGTAATCGGAGCCGAGGTTTTCCGCCGTCTGCACCGTAATCGTGCCCGCGCCGGGGCGAGAGTCGGTGGAAATCATCACAGCGCTGCCCATCGCGCGCACGGCTTCCTCGACTTTTCGCGTGACCGACGCTTCTACCTGATCCGCCGTCAGTCCTGGCGCGATGAGGTTGATGTTGTACTCCGGCAATCCCCGGTCGGAAAACGTCTGCACATCCATTCTGAACAAAGCGCTGATCGCAAACAGGCAGAGAAGCACAGCGATCAGGCGGGCGAGGGCAGGAGCTATTGACAGAAACGCTTTGTTATTCATCCGCCACCTTCACCGCCTCGCCGTCCACCACGTAGGAAAGACCCGATCCGACAATCTGATCGCCCGGCTCAAGCCCTTCCAGGACTTCGTAAAACGTACCGTGCAGCGCTCCTACTTTGACAGGTGTCTTTGCCACGGTGTTCTCGTTGATTTTCATGACGTAATACTCTTCTTCCGCAACGCCGATGCTTGCGACGGGCACGAGCACCCCTTGTTTCCCGGACAGCGCGTACTGGCAAGTGACCGTCATGCCGCCCTTCCAGTTCACCGCGCTGCCGTTGACCGTCACCTCGACCGGATACGCCCCTACATTTTGATCCATGGTCGGCGAGACAAACGTCACTTTGCCCTCGGCCTCGCTGCCGTCCGCCGCTTTTACGTGCACGGTCGCCCCGGTCTGCCAGTTGCCGATCTGCTCGCTGTCCACCTGCAGCTTGACAATCCAGGTGCTCGTATCGACCAGGCGAATGACTTCACTGCCAGGTCCGGTCTGCTGGGTGGCAACTTGCGAGATTTCGGCCACGACTCCGGAAAAAGGCGCTTTCAGCACGGCGTCGGCCGCCTCTTGCTTCGCGCGGCTGAGCTGGACGTTCGCCTGGCTCACCCCGACCTCTGCCTCTTCGACGTCCAGTCGATCCGCACCCTGCATCAGTTTGTTGTAGGCGACCTCTTCTTCCTCCAGGCTGAGCCTGGCCTGCTTTTGCGCCAGAGCCAGCCTGTCCAGCTCATCCTTGGAAATCGCGCCGTTGGCAAACAGTATGGTGGCTTGCGAATATTCCCGCTCGGCCTTCAAGGCCAGCTCCTTCGCCTTTTCCACTTGCAGCTTTTGCGTCTGCACCTCGTGGCTCTCCGGCCCGGACAGCGCCTTGCTGCGCCTGATCGCCGCGCTCGCGACTTGCCCGGAAGCGGCCTGAATCCCCGCCTGCAATCCCGACTGGTCCAGCGTCGCCAACGTCTGGCCCGCTTTCACGCTCGCCCCCTTCTGGACGAGAATGCTCGCGATTTTCCCAGAGGTGCCAAACGACAGCCCCAGCTCCTGGCGAGGCGTCACCACGCCGGGCACCTCCATCGTGCGCACGTTCTGGTTATCCTCTACCGTATAAGCATTTACCGTTTTTACCTTAATCACAGTCTCTTCTTCCATCCGCTTGAGCTGTCCGGTTCTTTCGTCCAGCTTTTCGCAGCCTGTCAAAAGCAGGGCAACAATCGTGAGGCTGATCCATTTTTTCATACTTTCACTCCTGCAACCTTCCATAATCCGCCCGCTTCATCCAGCGAACGCCTCGCTGAACAGCGGCAAGTCATCTGACTTGAATCAAGAAGAATAATCATTGACAAAATATATTTTACAGAAAATAAAAACAGTTGTATCACTTTTCTGTCATTTTTTATATTTTTTTATTATCGGGCGGATTCTCGTCACTTGTTTGTAACTCGTATCTTGTATGATGGAAGGGCGGAAATATTCAAGCAATTGTCCGATTGCTTGTTAGCGCTTACAAAAAGCCTTTACTCGCGTACAACGACATTTTTTCATGGTGGGAGTGATCGTCATGGCAAAAATTTACTCTTCTTATGCGGAGATCGTGGCAGATATTCACGATGGAGCTACCCTTTTGGTCGGCGGCTTCGGACTGGTCGGCATTCCGGAAAATCTCATTATCGCCCTGCGCGACAAAGCAGTGAAAAACCTCACTGTCGTCTCCAACAACTGCGGCGTGGATGATTGGGGCCTGGGCCTGCTCCTGCGCGAAAAGCAGATCAAAAAAATGGTCTCCTCCTACGTCGGGGAAAACAAGGAATTTGAACGCCAGTTCCTGTCTGGCGAACTGGAAGTCGAGCTGACGCCGCAAGGCACGCTGGCGGAAAGAATCCGCGCTGGCGGCGCTGGCATCCCTGCCTTCTACACGCCTGCGGGCGTCGGCACTCCGATTGCGGAAGGCCGCGAGACGCGCGTCTTCAACGGCAAGGAGTATTTGCTGGAGCATGCGATCACGGGCGACTTCGCGCTCATCAAGGCGTGGAAAGCCGACAAGATGGGCAATCTCGTCTTCCGCAAGACCGCGCAAAACTTCAATCCGATGATGGCCGCCGCCGGAAAAATCACGATTGTCGAGGTAGAAGAAATCGTGGAAACAGGCGAGCTGGACCCGGATCACATCCATACGCCAAGCGTGTACGTCCAGCGGCTGATTCAGGCGCCATCGTTTGAAAAACGGATTGAGCGGCGCACGGTCCGCTCCTAACCGACGACACGATCACATACAAAGGTCATTCAAGGGAGGAAACAGATATGTCGCTTACTCGTGAGCAAATTGCCACTCGGGCTGCCAAAGAAATCGAGGATGGCTTTTACGTGAATCTCGGAATCGGGATGCCTACACTCGTCGCCAACTACATCCCGGAAGGAAAAACCGTCGTGCTGCAATCGGAAAACGGCCTGCTCGGAATCGGCCCTTATCCGACCGAGGACGAACTCGATCCCGATCTGATTAACGCCGGAAAAGAAACCGTCACGGCGATTCCCGGCGCGGCTTACTTCTCCAGCGCCGAGTCGTTTGCGATGATTCGCGGCGGGCACATCGACCTGGCCATTCTTGGAGCCATGGAAGTTTCTGCCGAGGGCGATCTGGCGAACTGGATGATTCCCGGCAAGATGGTCAAAGGGATGGGCGGAGCGATGGACCTCGTGCACGGCGCGAAAAAAATCGTCGTCATCATGGACCACGTCAACAAACATGGCGAAACGAAAATTTTGAACAAGTGCGCTCTCCCGCTCACTGGCAAAAAAGTAGTCAACCGGATCATCACGGACAGAGCCGTTCTCGATGTGACACCGGACGGCCTGCTTTTGGTCGAAGTCGCGGAAGGCTATACGCCAGAAGACATCCAGGCGTGCACAGAACCGAAGCTACTCATTTCGCCAGAGCTGAAAACGATTGGCCTGTAACCTTTTGACCAGCCCTACACCTGACAGCTTCATTCCTGCTCGCCGCTTTCACAAAATCGGCCTCATCCTACCGGGATGGGGCCTTTTTGCTTTCACTCGCAAGCTGCACCCGCGCAGTCGCTTCTCGCCCGCATTCGGTATATAATACGTACACAAAGCAAATTCCCAACATTTGAGAGGAAGAGATTACGATGTCAGGAACAGTCGGTTGTCTGCTCATCCACGGATTCGCCGGAGACATCAACGACGTTTTGCCTCTCGCCAAAGCGCTGCGCGAGGCTGGCTACCAGGTCGAGTGTCCCACTCTGGAAGGGCACGGGACGACTCGCCGCCAAATGGCCCGAAGCACCCGCAAAGACTGGCTGCGCTCTGCGGAGGAAGGCTACAAACGCCTCTCCATGCGCGCAGACACGATCGTCATTATCGGGTTTTCCATGGGCGGCCTGCTCGCCTTTCATCTGACGACCCGCTACCCTGTCGAGCTGCTGATTACGATCAATACGCCGTACAAGTACTGGGACGTAAAGGAAGCCATACACTACTTGCGCGAGGACTTCCCTACCCATTCGCGCCGCTACGTAAGAAGCATCGGCAGAATCCCTGTCAGCAGCATGCTGGAGTTTCGCCGACTTTTGTCGGAAACGAAGCCGCTCCTGGGCCAGATCAAGACCCCGTACCTTTTGCTGCAGGCAAAGCGGGACGACACGGTGCATGCCATCAGCGCACAGCTTCTCGCCAAAAGCGTAGACGAATCCGCCTCGCCGCAAATCACCTGGTACGAGCACTCCAATCACATGCTGCTGCACGGCCCGGACAAGGAAGCGGCCATCGCTCGCGTCCTCGCTGCGCTCAAGGAGCGCTTTCCAGACTCTCCCGTCTCTGTCTGACGCTCCACGCCGCAGCTATAAGCAGAAGCGCTGCGGCAAGCCCGACGTACATGACGGACAGCCCGGCATGCTCATCAAGCCAAAAGGCGAATAGCGGTCCCAAGGCTGCTCCCAGGTCTGTGATGACGGAATAAAACGTCATTACCGCTGTGCTGTTCGCATGCCTGGCTGCTTCATCTGCCGCGAGCGTGTCCATCACCGTGGTGATGATCGTCGCGGTCAACTGGATGCCGAGCAGCACCGCAAACCACGCGCCAAGCGGCACCCCCGCCTGAATGAGCGCAAACAGCAGCGCGCCTGCAAAAAGGGTGGCGGCAAACATTTTCCTTCTGCCGTACCGATCCGCCAGCCTGCCGACAACAGGCGCGGCCCACGGCTCCCAGCACCAGCGCAGCCCTTGCACCAGGCTCGCGAGCACGGCAGCTCCCAGCACGATGCCCCCGAGCGCGAGAAACGGTGTCCGCTGCTCTACCAGCCTGCTCAGCGTGGACGCAAACATCCCTTGATAAACCATGGTGACGATAAGCGCGGTCAGCATGGTCTTTTGCATGGCCGCCTGCCGCCATAGCCTCAGCCTGCGCGACTCCCCGCCTTCCTCTATGGCTGCCGCCGTCCGGTTGGTAAAGCCCGGGCGAATGTAGAGAAAGACGAGCAACAGCGCAAACAGCGAGCAGCAGGCGAGCAGAAGCGAAGCCGGCAGCAAGCCGTACCAGGAGGCGAACAGCGCCCCCACGAGCATTCCCCCCAGGCTGCCGAGACGGTACAGGCCGTTGTACAGCCCCATCAACTGCCCGCGGTTATGTTCGTCTGCGACAGCCACAATCAAGGAATACGCCCCCAGCCGCAAAAACGTCCAGGCGACGCCCCACAAAGAGCGCATCAAAAGCCACAGCCAAAAACCTTGGAAGCCGTACGACAGCGTCGTCACAAAAGCAAGCACCACTGCGAGAACCAGTCCGGCGCGCCCTCCCGTCCGCTCGTACCACTTCCCGACGAGCGGCCCGAGCGGAACCCGGACGAAGCGATTGATCGACAACAGCACGCCCACTTCCCACAGCGAACCAAGCCCGGCCTCCTGCCAATAGAGCGGCAACACCACATACAACATCGAATCTCCGAGCATGCACAGCGCCGTCACCAATGCAACCGCGACGACCTGCGTTTTCCCGCTGATTTCTCTCATCTCTTTTTGCTCCTTTACTTCCCGTCGTCCTATGGATTACCATACAAGGAATCATTCATCGGATCTAATACATATTGTTGCGCAATTCATAAACAACAGTTATGAATGGAGGAGCAAAATGAACCTGCATGCCTTGCGAATTTTTGTGGAGGTAGCCTTGCGCCAAAGCGTGACCGAAGCCGCCGCTGCCCTCGCAATCAGCCAGCCGGCGGTCAGCGCGCAAATCCGCAAGCTGGAAAACGAGCTGGGCGTTGCGCTCGTCGCCCCTCGCGGCCGGGGAATTGCCTTGACCGACGAAGGCCGCTTCCTGTTGGAAAAAGCCCGCCGCATTTACGACTGGGAGCGCGAGATCGAGTGGCAGCTCGCAGAGATCAAACAGGGCAAAAAGGGCAAACTGCGCATCGCTTCCACCTACCTGCCCTCCCACTATCTGGTGCCCAAGTGGCTCGCCGCATTCAAGCGGCAGTACGAACAGGTCGATGTGGAAATCCGCACCCGCAACTCCGCCCAGTCTATCGAGCTTTTGCTCGGCGGGCAGGTCGATCTGGCCATCGTCATCAAGGAATCGTGGGACGAGCTGCCCGTCCGGCGCGTACACATGACCGATGTGCTTTACTGGTTCATCCTGCCTGCCGATCACCCGTATGCAGGCAAAGAGGTGAGCATGGATCAGCTTGTGCAGGAGCCGTTTTTGCTGCGGGAGCAAGGCAGCTCGACGCGGGAATGGCTGTTTTCCCTCTGCCGCGAGCACGGCGTCAAGCGCCCGCGCGTCGGGCTGCAATACCACGGGCTGGTCGAGTCGATCCAATCTGTACGCGCAGGGTACGGAACGATGCTTGCCCCTGCGCTGGCCGTCAAGGAAATGGTCGATCGCAACGAAATCGGGCGCGTGACCGTCCCCGGCGTGGAGATCAAGCGCCCTGTCTACATCTGCACGCGCGAGGAGGAAGTCAGCCATCGCCCGGTGGTGGAGCGGTTTTTGGGGATGGTTTTAGGGACTGCCGCTCCAGATAAAAAAGCTGATCCATAGTAGTTAATGGACCAGCTTTTGCTCCAGAAAGCCAGTCAAAATCAACTTCCTGGACAGATCGGTAATATTCACTGAATACTCGATACGCTAATCTTTCTTATTTGTTAATTTGTTCTTTAATGTTTCGACTGATGAGTTGATTTTTTTCAGTGTATTTAAAATACTTAGCAAAATGACGAACAAAATAATAAATGCAACAGTAATCACTAGCGTTGCATAAAAAATGCGTTCGTAATTTGTCAAAGTATTCTGAATGACATTTTCAGCTACACAACCAAAAACGGCAGCAACCAAGCAAAAGGTAGCCACTGTCCATTTGGTAGTTTTATACATTTATTACAATCGTGATAACAGCAACCAATACCTAATTCCTTTTCTGTCGCCCTCTGGATGTTCGTTTGGACTGGTAATTCATTCTACCTATCCATTGTTCGAACGTTTGCCAAAGAAACACTTTTAGCCATCTCCTGATCTGCAACAAGCTGTGCTGACTGTTTTGTTCCAGTTTGACAAGGAGCAACAGGCAGTAGGCAATGAGTGCGAGTAATACTTGGTTTCGTACCGCATTTTCACTCGTTCCATAGAAGTTCTTGATCTTTACATGCTGCTTTATCCACTTGAAAAACAGCTCAATTTGCCAACGCCAACGATAGATGTCGCTGAGTTCTTCTGCTTCCAGGTCGAACCGATTCGTAATGATTCGAATGAGATTTCCCTTCGAATCAAGCGTTTCAATGAGTCGCAGCACGTTATCTACCCGCTTTTGAGGCGTTCCAAGAAGGATCATGGAATCCGATAAAACGGAGCTTTCCAAGGGGATTTTGAATTCATAAAGATGACGGATTTCGGCGTTATCTTTTAGACGAGAAGCGAAAAAGATGCCTTTGTCCGTGTATTCATCAAATTTTTCATAATCCACATACCCTCGATCAAAGACGTACATCATACCGATCTCATCAATCAACGATTCCATTTGAGTGCGGTCATTGGACTTGGCACCCGTGATGGTTATTTTTTCAGGATACACATCCCCCTGGTCGGCAAAGACGAGACGAAGATGAAGTTTGATGCCAGCCTTGGTTTTACGGAAAGTTGCCCATTTGTACTTCTGCAAACACAGCCCAATCGTTGTAGAATCAATGATTTTCATGTCTTTTCGAAGGGAATACGTGTTGCCCGAGTGTCTCTGAATTTGCCCTACAAGGTCAACAAATATTTCTTCAAGCAAAGCTGGATCTACTCGATTGTTTTTGCGACTAAGCTGAGCGGGACTAATCGACGACAGTCCTAACTCTCGCTGGAATTTCTTTGATAAAACATCATCTGCAATGGCTCGGAGTCCTTCTCGTTGCTGAAGTTGAGCATGCAAAAACAGGAGTAGATATGCTTTGGTCGTTAACTTTTTCACGTACTTGTCCTGATCCGTTTCGTCTATCCGTTGTTGAAATTTCACAATATTAATGGGTGAAATGTATTTACCAAATGAAGAAAATAGGGTATTCTTGTCCATGGTCTATCCTTTGCGTTGGATTTGGACAGGAACTACCTGACCTTTCCAGTGTAAAGGATTTTTTTATGCCTGAGAACACTTGAACGCTGAAAGTTATGATGATTTTGAATGGTATGAAAAGATTAATGCAACGCTAGTGAACAGTAATATTTAAATCCAAGAGAATCCCTCCCCATATATAAATTAGGTTTTTCTCATTCATTCTCGCTCTTTCACCATTTCTCAATTTCTGACTGGAACGATAACGAACTCAAATTCACCATTATGCGCCGTGGCACCGTGATATTCACCTCCCGTATTCGCTCGTTACTGTCTTCTCGGTCTTCCTGTTGCGACTGCATCATGCTTTTCATAGTCGAATTCCGTGTTGAGTTCCGTTTCTAGCAACGACTGCAGAGTTTCCGCAAACAGCTTTTTCAGTGTATAGGTGTCCGTTAGTTACGCAACTTGCGGACACCTCGCACCGTACCAAGAGGGCTCTTTTTCTTTCAAATTCCAAATTATTTACTAATGGAATGGTCCTAAAAATCTTTAATTTATTTCAAGTTCACTTAACTCGAAAAAACAGCAAGATGACCTTGTTCACTTGAATCAGATCCTGCTTTTTGAAGAGACCAACCCGAATACCCCCGACTTTCTTGATCTGTCGGACCTCCCGCATCCCATGTTAGAAAAGCTTATCCAAACGCTTCTTTTAGACAGATATGTATGGATTACAATCAATGAAGAGAAAGGAATAACGACTTATCCCATTTACCTTTTGCACCTTTATCGCGAAAAAACCTTTGGATGATTGAAGGCTATAGTTAAGTATCCAAATATCACCATTATTATGAACTCGATAAAATTTTGAATAACGACTGGAATTTCTAAAAAAAACTGAATACAAACCCAATCAAAAAGCCTAGGAAGATTGATATTGTTTTTTCCAAAAATCGGCACCCCTTTTTCTTTTTGAAGGGCGTGTATATTATACCACTAATTACCAGTAAAGCGAAAATCTCTCGTACACCGTTCTTTTAACCGAATTTACAAAGGGACCAGCAAATGTAACTCAAACGCACTTTCCATTAGTTAGTCGCCATGCATGGCGCACAAAAAAAGCTTCCCTCCCCGGGGAAGCTTTTTCCTGCTTGGCCAAACCACATACAAGAAGCCGTTTTGCCCTCTATCGTGTTTACGGAAACACAATCGTCTTGTTGCCGTACACCAGCACACGGTCTTCCAGATGCCAGCGGACGGCGCGCGCCAGCACGGTGCGCTCCACCTGGCGTCCGAGCTGCTTCAACGCTTCGACATCCTCCTGATGCGAGACGCGCTGCACGTCCTGCTCGATGATCGGACCTGCGTCCAGCTCCTCGGTGACGTAGTGCGCGGTCGCCCCGATCAGCTTCACGCCGCGGCGATACGCCTGCTCGTAAGGCTTGGCACCCACGAAGGCAGGGAGGAACGAATGGTGGATGTTGATGATCCGCATCGCGTAGTCCGTAAGAAAGCGCGGGGACAAAATCTGCATGTAGCGCGCCAGGACGATCAGGTCGACGCCCGCTGCCGCTTCCAGTTGTTCTTGTTCCGCCTGCGGCTTGTTTTCCTTCGTCACCGGAATGCAGCGGTACGGGATGCCAAACGACTCCACCGTCTCCTGCATGTCCGGATGGTTGCTGACCACAACGGATATATCCGCGTGCAGTTCGCCGGACTTCCAGCGCCACAGCAGTTCCAGCAGACAGTGGTCTTCTTTGGAAACAAACAAGGCAACCTTTTTGCGCTTGTTCGCTTCGACCAGGGACCAGTCCATGCCGAAGCTGTCGGCTACCTGACCGAACTCCGCCTTGATCGCCTCGAAGCGCTCTTGCAGGTTGACCAGATCAAATTCAATCCGCATGAAAAAGCGGCCTGTCTCCGGGTCAGTCGTGTACTGGTCAGACTGGACGATGTTTGCGCCCTGCTGAAACAAAAAATTCGAGACCGCCGCCACGATCCCCGCACGGTCCGGGCAGGAAATCAGCATGCGCGCTCGGTCTTTGTTTTTTTCCCGATACGCGAGCCATTCTCTCTCTGATAACAAATGCATGGTTTCTCTCCTCCAAAAGCAAACAGCAAAAAGTTGTTTGCAATTATACCATTCCTCGGCGGATTTTCTAGAGGCAATTTGAGAGAAAACGCTTGCTTATCGATAAAAAATCATTTTCCAACCCCGTTCAGCAAAATATCGACGGTCATAGCAATTTGCTCTTCATCGCTGTAGGCTGCATAATCGTCCTCGTCCAGCACCTGGCGAAACAGCACCAGGCCGATCATCGCAGACAGCACGACGCGAAAGACCGCCTGGCTCGGCAGCGGACGCAGCTCGCCCTCAGCCACTTTTGCTTCGATCAGCTTTTGCGCCATCAGTTTGGCATCCTTAAAGACAGTCGCGATCAGCGCTTCCCGAATCTCGTCGTGGAAAAACGCCTCCTGGAGCAAGATGCGAATGTGCTTTTCGTTGGCGACGACCAGGTTCAGGCGATTCCGGTACAGCTCCGTGACGATTTCGCCAAACGGCTTTTGCGCCTGCTCCTTGAAGATCTCGCGCACGTCCTTCAGGATGAACGGCGCCGCGAATTTCACCAGCACGGGTGCCACGACGGCAAGCAAAATGTCTTTTTTCGATTTGTAATGGCGGAAAATCGTCCCTTCAGCCACTCCCGCCTCTTTGGCGATTTCCGAGGTAGAGCTGGCATGGAAGCCTTTTTCCGCGAACAGCTTAACGGAGGCCCGCAAAATATTGCGCTGCTTTTCCGTCATCTCGCTCTCGTCTTTCAGCTCTTCCACATATTGCAACAGGCCCTCTTCAAACGACGGCGGCTTGTTCATACGACGTTTACGCTCCTCTATTCGATCTTTTTGCGGAATCTGCCGATGGCAACGGCCAAAATGACCAGGCTGAATGCGCCCATCCCGACGATCTCTTTCCAGAGTGCCTCGGCGCCTACGCCTTTCAAAAAGATTCCCCGCAAAATTTCCAGAAAATAGGTCAACGGGACAAGCCCGCCTAACCATTGTATCACGACCGGCATCGAATCGCGCGGGAACATGAACCCGGACAAAAGCACGCTGGGCAGGATGAGCGCGAAGGCCATCTGCATCGCCTGAAGCTGCGTCTTCGCTACGGTCGAGATCAAAATTCCCAGCAGCAGCGTGGTCACGAGAAACAGGACGGACAAGGCGACCAACAGGCCAATGCTTCCTTTGACCGGAACCCCGAACCAGGCAGTCCCAACGAAGAGCACGAGGCAAAACGAAAACAGCCCGACGCCGACATACGGCGTAATTTTGCCAAGCATCAGCTCCAGCGGGCGAATCGGCGTCACGACGAGTTGCTCCATCGTGCCCCGTTCTTTTTCACGGACGAGCGAAAAGGCGGTCAAAATCATCGTGACGTTTTGCATAATTAGCCCGATCAGGCCAGGGATATTGAAGACGATGCTCTCCATATTCGGATTGAACAGCACGCGCGTCTCCAGCGCAAGCGGCAGCGTCAGCTCGCCCATTCCCTGCTTTTCCAGCTTCTTTTCCTGCAAGCTGATCGCCTGGTGCTGCACGATCAGTTGGGCGTTGGACACAGCCGTGCGCGCGATGTTCGGATCGGAGCCGTTGACGAGAAGCTGAATGTGCGCTGGCTCGCCGCGGTCTTTTTGCCGCGTGTAGTCCGGCCCGATCACCAGCCCGACATCTGCCGTCCCCTCGTCCAGCATCGCCTCCAGCTCCCGGTAGCCGCCGACGCTCACTGTCGCCTGAAAAATTTTCGTGTGCACGAACTGATCGACCAGCTCCCGGCTTGCGGCTGACGGACTCTGGTTCCAGACCGCCATGCGGATGTCGTTCACATCCGTGTTGACTGCGTACCCGAACAAAAACAAAAGCATCAGCGGCATGACCAGCGCAATCGCCAGGCTGGGCCGATCGCGTTTGATCTGGATCACTTCCTTTTTGACGATGGACCAGTAGCGCCCCCAGACAAACCGTCTCATCGCGCTCCCCCCTCCGCTACCTGCCGCGCTTCTTCGCGCCGCACCAGCTCGATGAACACGTCCTCCAGATTGTCCGCGCCCATCTGCTCGATCAATTCCTGCGGGGTTCCTTCCGCAAGCAGGTTGCCGAAAAAAATGAACCCGATCCAGTCGCACGTCTGGGCCTCATCCATGTAGTGCGTCGTCACCAGCACGGTAATTCCTTGCTCAGCCAGCTCGTGAATTACTTCCCAGAAAATGCGCCGCGACACCGGGTCGACTCCGGCCGTCGGTTCGTCGAGAATCAGCAGCTCCGGCTTGTGCAAAAGGGCGCAGGACAAGGCGAGACGCTGCTTCCAGCCGCCGGACAGCGAGCCTGCGAGTTGCTTCTCCCGGCCTGTCAGCCCTGCCATTTCGATCAGCTCCGCCTTTCTTTTCCGCCGCTCTGCTGCGCCAAGCTGGTAGACGCCCGCGTAAAAATCGAGGTTTTCTTCCACTGTCAAATCTTCATACAGGCTGAACTTTTGCGACATGTAGCCGATGCGTTGCTTGATCTCTTCGCTCTGTGTCATGACGTCATAGCCGAGCACCGTTCCGCTGCCCGTCGTCGGCGTCATCAGCCCGCACAGCATGCGAATCGTCGTCGATTTTCCCGAGCCGTTCGGGCCGAGGAAGCCGTAAATCGAGCCTTTTGGCACCGTCAAGGTCAGGCTGTTGACGGCGACCCGCTCTCCGAAGCGCTTGGTCAGTTGCTGGCACGTAATGGCGGCGGCGCTCATCGGCCTCCCTCCCCGTCTGGCAGCAGCACATCGGCAGGCATGCCCGGCTTGAGTTTGTCCTGGCCTTTAGCGACGTCAATCGTGACGGCAAACACAAGCTTGGTCCGCTCGTCTTGCGTCTGCACATTGCGCGGCGTAAACTCCGCTTTGTCCGCGATGCGGCTGATCGTGCCTGTAAACGTCTCATCCGGGTACGCATCGACCTTGATGCCGACCTCCTGCCTTTTTTGCACCCGATTCAACTGCGCTTCCGGGATGTACACCACGAGCTTGAGCTGGTCTGCCTTCATCATCGTAAACAACGTAGCCCCCGGTTTGGCGACCTCTCCCTGCTCGATGGAGGAGCGCAGCAAAACGCCGTCTTCTGCGGCGACAATCCGCGTCTTTTCAAGCTGCAGCATCGCCTGGTCGAGCCTCGCCTGCGCCTGCTCCTCCGCTGCCAGCAGTGCCCGGATGGCGTAGTCCGTACTGCCTGCCCGCACCAGATCAAGCTCTGCTTGCGCTCCTTGCTGCTGGGCTTTTGCTGTGCCGACCTGGGCAGCCGCCGCAGCTGCGTCCTCCTGGGCGGAACGGTACGCCGCCTTGGCCTGCGCCACCTGTGCCGTCCACTGGTTCAACTGGGTAGTCGCCTGGCTGACCGCCTCTTTTTGCGTATCCAAATCTTTTTGCGAGATCGCTCCTTTTTCATACAAGGCCGTCGCCTCTTGCAGCCGCTTTTGCTGGTAGCGCAGCGTCTCCTCCGCTCCTGCGCGCTGCGATTCGGCCTGCGCCAGTTGCTCCTGCGCCCGGGCAATTCCGGCCTCTGCCTGGCTTTTTCTCGCCTGCGCCAAACGGATGCTGGCATTCGCCTGCTGAACGGCGGCCACTCCCTTCTGAATCGTCTGGTCGCGCGAGCCTGCCTTCGCTTCCTCCAGCCTGGCCCTCGCCTGCTCCCATGCGGCCTTGGCCTCCGCCACGCTGATCTGGTAGCTGCGCGGGTCGATTTCCGCCAGCACCTCGCCTTTTTTCACCTCGCTACCTTCCTCGGCGATCACCTTCGTCACCAGCCCGCCTACCTCGGCCACGATCGGCCATTCATCCGCCTCGATTGTCCCCGACAGTGGCTGCTGCTTTTCCCCGAGCAGGCCGCAGCCTGACAGAGCGAGAATCAGGCTGCCGATACTTACAGCGCGCAAGACACGTTTCATGCAGAACCTCTCCCATCTGTAATGAGTGAGTAATCACTTTATTTTTACGGCCAAAAAAACGGGCAGTTTGCCCTCTTTGTGCAGATCATGATGCACTTCGCCGGATGAACTTCACGAAAAGCGAGTGATTACTCACTTCTTACTGTGAGTATATGCCCCCTGCGCCTAACTTGCAATTTTTATTTTGTGAACACGCGTCAACAGCCAAAAACGCTCCCGCCAGAACCAGGGATTCGTCCCCAGTCCGACCGGAGCGTTTTTGGCTGGCGGAGGTTTTTTGGTAGTGGAGCGTTCTTTGTTGCTGCAGTGCCGGGACCTGGGATGCCACTCGACCAGCGCATCCGTCAGCGGCTTTCGCTGGCTTTCGGCGGCGTTCCGCGGGCTGCTCTCCCCCCATTACGCCAACTGGGACTGGGAAGCAAGCGCGTAATGGCTTTTCGTGTACACATACCCTTCCAAAATCATCCGTGCCGTGCGCACGACTTTGATTGCGCTGATGTGGCCCGCGACAAATTCCGCCTTCGTTTCGATGATGCCGCCGGGATGCGCGAGCCGCAGCACCTCCCGCTTGATGTCGATCAGCTCGGAGAGGACGGTGTCAGGCAGAAAAGCGGCCGCCGTGGTGCAGATCGCTCCCGTGATCGCCAGCGCCTGGTGCGGCTTTTGCATCGACATCATGCGAATGGCGAGATCCATGTCCGCCGCTTTGCGATAAGTGCCAGTCAGATCGGTTTGAGACTCCCACGGCTAAAGCCGCAAGCCTTCCAGCTTGCGGTGTACGGGTGGGATTCTTGAATGACTAAGCGTTCGCAGTCCATTTCTGGGAATGTAAATTTTTTTGTGTAAATGGGTTTTTAACAGGCGGATGGTTACGTGGGCGGCTTTACATGGAGGGGCGGGCATGATAGGCTCGTTTGCCATGCGATAGTCCCCTACAGGCGGCAGCATTTTTTGCAAAGCCCGCCCCGGAAGCAGCGGACCTTCCTTCAAAATGACCGCGCCAACCTGCTCCTTCTCCCCCAGCCCGGCGTCAATGCCAATGATGAGCGGCTGCCGAAACTGTCGCTTGATCGCCTTCAAGGTCGGCTCCAGATTGAAGGCATGAACCGGCTCCTCCAGCGTTCCGTAAACGCGGTGGGTGACACCCGCCTCCAGCAGCATCGTTCCAACCAATGGCCCCAGCGCATCGCCAATCGAGCGATCCGACCCGATGCACAAAAAGACGACCTCTCTTTGTTCCCGGCTCGCTTGCTGGATGAGCGTGTTCAGAAACGCAGCCATCGCGGCGGTTTCCTGCCGGATGGTTCGTTCGTTGTCATGGATAGTCAACAGGACGCTTGCTGTTGCTTTTGCGTCTGTTTCTTCTTTACGGCTGCCGAAAAATCCCATGTCCATCCTCTTTTCTTTCACGAGCCTAGGCGCAGACTGGTTCGGAGCTGAAAAGCCCCCGGCCAAAACGGCTGGCCAGGGTTTTCGTCAGTTGCTGCGCACGTGCTTCCCTACTCGAATTTGAACTTGGAGAGCGCGTCCTTCAGCGCGAAGTTGATACCTTCGTCGCTCTCCTTCTCCTGCGATTTCAAATACTTGGCGACTTCCTTCTTGGACACTTTGCTGCCCTTTTCCTTCTCTCTGCGCTCCTTGAACGTCGAGAGCTTTTCCCTGTGCCCGCAAGCGCAAACCAACATTTGCCCTTCGCCCTCGCCGCGCAATTCCAGCCGCTTGTGGCATTTCGGGCAGCGGGCGTTCGTCTGCTTGGCAATGCTTTTGCGGTAGCCGCATTCGCGGTCCTGGCAGACGAGCATCTTGCCGCGCTTTCCGTTTACCTCCAGCAAAAGCTTGCTGCACTCCGGACATTTGCTTCTCGTCAGGTTATCGTGGCGGAACGTCTTGTCGCTGTTTTTGATCTCCTGTACGACTTCTCGCGCGTACGCTTTCATCTCTTCGATAAAGGCGCGCTTGTTCAGGCTTCCTTTGGCGATAGCGGCGAGCTTTTGCTCCCACTGGGCGGTCAGCGTCGGGGATTGCATTTCGTCGGGAACAAGCTCCAGAAGCTGCTTGCCTTTTGCCGTGACGAAAATATGCTTGCCGCGCTTCTCCAAAAGGAAGCTGTTAAACAGCTTTTCCATGATGTCGGCGCGCGTCGCCACAGTACCGAGTCCGCCTGTCTCGCCGATCGTTTTGATTAGCTCCTTGCTTTCGTTTGCCATGTATTTCGCCGGATTTTCCATCGCGGACAACAGACTGGCCTCTGTAAACGGCTCCGGCGGCTTCGTCTCGCCTTTCGTTTGCGCGATGCTCTGGATAGCGAGACGATCGCCTTTTTCGATCTTCGGCAGCCACTGCTCCGCCAGTCCGTCCTGTCCTTCCTCGTCTTCGACATCGTGGTCGTAGGCTTCCCGCCAGCCTTGGGCCAGCACGGTCTTGCCTCTGGCCAGGAACAGCTCGCCGCCGATTTTCGCCTGGATCGTCGTCTGTTCGTATTCAAAAGGAGGCAAGAGCACAGCAAGGAAGCGCTTCACGATCAGGTCGAAAATTTTGCGCTCCTTGTCGCTCAAATCGCCGAGAAACACCGCTTGCTCCGTCGGGATGATGGCGTGGTGGTCGGAAACTTTGCTGTCGTCCACAAACGACTTCGCCGCCTTGATCGGCGACCGCAAAATTCTCGCCGCGAGCGGCGCATACGGCTTCATCTGCACAGCCTTGATCCTGTCTGGCAACGTCTCGACGATATCGGACGAGAGGTAGCGGGAATCGGTCCGCGGATACGTCACTGCCTTGTGGTGCTCGTAGAGGCTTTGCATGATGGACAGCGTCTCTTTCGGCGAATAGCCAAACATCCGGTTCGCGTCCCGCTGCAACTCGGTGAGATCGTAAAGTTGCGGGGCGTACGTCTTTTTGTGCGTGCGGGTCACATCCACGACCTCTGCGCTTTTTTCCTGCTTCAAGGCAGCGAGAAGCTGGTCCGCCCGCTCTTTGGAAAACGTTTTGACGTCCTTCGTCTTCTGGTCCTGCCATTGCAGCGAAACCGACTGCTCTGCCACGGCGCGCAGGCCGAAAAACGGCTTGGGCGTAAAGCGGCGAATCTCTTCTTCTCTCGCCGCGACGATGGCCAGCGTCGGCGTCTGGACGCGCCCGCACGAGAGCTGGGCGTTGTGCTTGCACGTCAAGGCGCGAGTAGCATTGATTCCGACGAGCCAGTCCGCCTCGGCGCGGGCGGCCGCAGAAGCGTACAAGTTTTCGTACTGCTTGCCGTCCTTCAGGTTGCGGAAGCCGTCGCGAATCGCCTTGTCGGTGACTGACGAAATCCACAGCCGCTTGATCGGCTTTTGCACATGCGCCATTTCGATAATCCAGCGGGCGACCAGCTCGCCTTCGCGCCCGGCATCTGTCGCAATCACAATCTGGCTGACGTCGCTGCGCCGCATTTGCTGCTTCACGGTCTGAAACTGTTTGTTGCTCTCGCGGATGACGACGAGCTTCAACGGAGACGGCATGATCGGCAAATCCTCGATTCGCCACGAGCTGAACTGCTGCCCGTAAGCTTCCGGATCGGCCAAGGTCACGAGATGCCCCAAGGCCCACGTCACAATGTATTTATCTCCTTCCAGAAAGCCGTTCCCTTTTTTCTGGCACTGCAATACTTTCGCGATATCGCGGCCGACGGATGGCTTTTCCGCCAGCACAAGCGTTTTGCTCATCAGTGACACCACCTTACATCTGCTTCACATTCCTGCTATGTGTTCTCATCCATTGTAGATGAGAACGCGGGTTACGCCAAATCTTTTGCAGCATTTGGCAATGGCGGCGGCTGTGACCCGCTGTCGCTTTCGGGCAAAAAGAAGAGCGGCTCTGCGCCGCGCCCCAGTAAGCGGTTGGGCCAAACTCATCCGCTTTTATTTGAAGACAGGTTCCAGCTCCCGGCTGATAAAAGTCCCTGCCTGCTCCCCACGGCAAATTTGCGCCATCGCTCCGGGCTGGTCGAAGTTGAACACATGCAGCGGCAAGCCGTGGTCCCGCGCCAAAATCATCGCGGACTGGTCCATGACGCGCAAGTCTTTTCTGACCACCTCGTCAAAGGAAACCTCCAGGTACTGTCTCGCCGTCGCGTCCTTGCGCGGATCGGCCGTGTAGACGCCATCTACCCCGTGTTTCGCGACCAAAAGAGCGTCGGCCTCCACCTCCAGCGCCCGTTGCACAGCCGGATAGTCTGTCGTCACATACGGCTGCCCGTTTCCGCCCGCGAAAATGACGACGTAGCCCTTTTCCAGATGGTGCACGGCGCGCAGGCGAATGTACGGCTCCGCGACGGCATTGATCGGCACGGCTGTCATCACTCTGACTTCCCGGTTGACGCGCGCCTTCAGCACGCCTCGCAGCATCAGGCTGTTGATGACAGTCGCCAGCGTCCCGATGTTGTCTGCCTCAACCCGCTCGATCCCCCACTGGTCCGCCATGTTGCCGCGAAAAATGTTTCCCCCGCCAATGACAATCGCTACCTCGACGCCCATGTCGAGCAAGGAAAGAATCTCCCCCGCGATATGCTCCAGTTGTCCCGGGTCAAATCCAAACCCGTTCTCCTGCGCGACAGCCCCGCCGCTCAATTTGACCAACACCCGCTTATACTTCATGGCGCCTCCTCCTCGATCGTTGTCTTTTACGTTTTCGAAATCTTTGGTTCCCTCTACCAAAAAAAGAACGAGGGCAACAGTTGCCTTCGTTCTTGAAAAAACAGGGGAAATCGGCTGGCATCCTCTTTTTTTGCATCCCGCTTCCCCTCCTGCATGTGGATTCATTCCAAACTCTTCCTCATTTTATGCAAAGCACCCACTTTATGCAAAGAAATTTGGAAAGTCAAAGGTATCCCGCTTGCCTGCCAAAATATCCCGCAGGAGCTGATCGGCCACCTCCGTCGCGAAGCTGTGCTCGTCGCTGTCGATGACTCCTTTTTGCAGCGCTTCGTCCAGTTCGTCCTGGTCGAGCAAATAAACCTCGCCCTGCGGCAGCACCACAATGTCGAGGTAGAGATCGTCATACCAGATATGGCCGTTCTCATCTTTGCCATGCGCCTTGCAAATATCAATGTACCACTGCACGGTGTTGCCAAGCTCGTCCATCATTTTCGTGACGGCATAAGGCTTCTGATCCGGAAAGTATTGCAGGTACACATACCCTCTGTCGCCTACGCACAACAGTTTTTCACCAACAGGCATGTAGGCGGGCTCGGTTACTTCGTCCAGGGTCAAACGGACAGCGTACCCGGAAAAAGACAAAGCCTCTACCCACTTTTCCTGATAGCCCATTCGCTTGACGCGTCTCCACCCAGGTCGGTCTGCTCGTTTTCGCTTCATGGCCTGTTCTCCTCGTCAGTTTGGTTCCTTTTACTCTACCACGAATTGGATGGTTTTGTCAGATGCAAACAAAGACATGTCCCCAGGAGAACATGCCTCGTTTTTTTGCTATTTGCCGTATTCGCCATCCCGCAAATGGCTGTGCCTGCGTCCGTACAGGAAGTAGACGACAGCGCCTGCAGCCAGCCAGCCGAGAAACCCGATCTTCGTGACAGCAGGCAAGCTGTAGACCAGGTATCCGCAGAAAAGCACGGCGAGAATCGGGACGAGTGGAACGAACGGCGTGCGAAACGCACGGCGCAATTCCGGATTCGTCCGGCGCAGTACGACGACGCCAATGGAGACGAGAATAAACGCAAACAGCGTCCCGATATTCGTCAGCTCAGCCAGCTTGTTCAACGGCAGCAATCCGCTGAAGATCGCAACCAAAATGCCGACGATGAGCGTACTTTTTCGCGGCACCTGCGTGGTCGGATGCACCTGCGAAAAAACGGCGGGCAACAGACCATCGCGGCTCATCGCGAAAAACAGCCGCGTCTGTCCGTACATCATCACGAGCAATACAGTGGTGATGCCCACGATGGCCCCGAGGGAAATGAATCCCGCTACCCAATCTTGTTTCACGTAGTTGAGCGCAAAGGCAACCGGATTTTTGACATTGAGCATGTCGTACGGAACGATCCCGGTCAGCGTCAAGGAGACGTCGATGTAGAGCAGCGTGCACACCAGCAGCGATGTGATGATGCCAATCGGCATGTCGCGCTGCGGATTGCGCACTTCTTCTGCGGCCGTGGAAACCGCGTCAAATCCGATAAAAGCAAAAAAGACTGTCGCAGCGCCCGTCGCGACCCCGGCAAAGCCAAACGGCATGAAGGGACTCCAGTTTTCCGGCTTCACATAACCGATCCCGACGATGAGAAACAAAAGGATCACCGCGACCTTGATAATGACCATCAGCGTGTTGAAGCGGGCCGACTCCCTTGTCCCTTTCATGAGCAGAAGCGTAATAACAAAAATGATGACAACAGCAGGCAAGTCAATGATCGTTCCTTTAGAAGCGTCGAACGCATTCGTCAAAGCGACAGGCAGATGAATGCCGAAGCCTGCAAGCAAGCCTTGCGCATAGCCCGACCAGCCGCTCGCCACCGCTGCGGAAGCCACCTCGTACTCCAGGATCAGGTCCCAGCCGATCATCCACGCCACCAGTTCGCCAAACGCGGTGTAGCTGTATGTGTACGCACTTCCGGACACGGGGAACGGGGACGGTGGAAGCAAACTCTGCATAGCACAGCGCCGCAAATACGCAAGCGAGCCCCGACAGGACAAACGACAGCACCAGCGCAGGCCCCGCATGCTCGGCCGCAGCGACTCCAGTGAGAACGAAGATGCCCGTCCCGACAATCGCGCCGATGCCAAGCATGGTCAAATCAAAAGCGCCCAACGTTTTTTTGAGCTGCCTGCTCTCAACCTGTGCCATCAAGCTGGCAACCGATTTTTTTCTCAACAACTGTTCTTTTAACGACATATTGTGCGTGCCTCCCGCCCGGACATTCCAACTCCAGCAGCTTCAATCGAAACAGTTGGAGTATGGGCAGGCAAGAGGAAAATTATGCATGGGGGATCAAGTTGGATGGTTGCAGTCGCGCGAAGGTGTGGACGGCGTGGCCTTTGTTGCGGACTGGCACTGGCAGGGGCATGTGTTGCTTTGGTGCACACCAGCGAAGACGCGAATCGCGTTGCCTTGTTACAAACTGACTCTGGCGTGGCGGTTCCTTTTTGCCGTGCCTGCATTCCGGTGCAAAATTACAACGAAGCAGTCCTGGGTGATGCGCCCTGTCCGCGCAAAACTCGCTGCCTTACACCAAGTTCCTGCCAATAAAATTGGCGGAGACTGGCGTATAGCTAAGCTCCCTGGCCCAGATCGACAGTTGCCCCATATGGTGAATCTCGTGCGCGATCACATGCCGCATGATCTCCCCTTTGGCGTACTCCTTGTCGCTCCATGCCACGCGCACAGGCTCCCGCTCCCAGTCGTCTGTCCAAGCCTCGATAAAATCGCGCAGCTCTTCCCGCCATTGAGCCGCCAGCGCCTTTACCTGCACAAGCGACTGGTGTTCCTCGTAAGGCACTTGCACATCCGGCTTCCCCTGTACGGCCCGCAGCCAACTGTACTCCACATCTGCAATATGAAACAGCGTGTACAAAATCGTCCCGGCGCCTCCCACTCTCGTTTTCAGCAGTTCTTCTTCCGGCAGCTTTGCACACCAGGCAAACCATTCATCCCGCACCATCCAGTTGTACGCCAACAGCTTTTTCACCCTGAATCCTCCCATAGACTGAAATGTCAATATTTTCTATACATTAACACGTACGTTCGCCATTATCCAGCCTGCTTGCCGCTTTTGTTATCTGTTGTCCTGAACTTCACCCGCTCTCCCACAACTTCATCCGTTCCCCCGACTTTGCAGAGGGAGCGTTAGCGTGTTTTCGCACATGACAAAGAGCGCCGTTTTCGATTCGCTTCAAAAACGGCGCTCTTATGCTCGGCAGTCTTGTCTGCCTTTACGTAAACCGGATGGAGAAGCCGCCGGAAAGCAAATACAGATAGCTCTCCACTTCCTGAGACGGCTTGATGATCTGCCTGATCGCCCGAACGTACAAGCTGATCTGGCCGCTGTACCTGCGCTCCATCTCTTCGATTGCTTCGGATGAGGCTTCCTTGGCCATCCAGTCAGTCTTGAAATCAATCAAGACCAGCCGATTGTCGTCTTCCTCCAGCAAACAGTCAATCACACCCTGGACGATAATCCGCTCCGAAGTTGCTTCGCCCAGCTCCGGCTCCACTTCATGCGCGGGCAGCACCAGCGTAAACGGCAGCTCGCGGTGAACCGCCTTGGCCCTTTTCATCCGCTGCCCCAGAGGGTCGGCAAAAAACGTGGCAATTTGTCCGGCATCCACCGCCTGCACCTGCTCCTCTGTCAAAAAGCGGCGCGCCGCAAGCTCTGCCACCTGCTCGCGTATGTCGGCCTCATCCAGCGGACGCTGCAAATCGAGATGCTGGAAGACCAGGTGCGTGATCGTGCCTTTCTCGGCTGCTGTCAGGCGGTGCGATTTTTGTTCCGCCAAAAACTTCGGCTTTTCCGTAATCGAAGGCAGTGTGAGCGCCTGCCCGCTTTTGCTGACCTTGGCATGCCGCTTCAGCTCGCTGACGCTCCATTTGGCCGCCACGCGCGAGGCAACCGGGTGCGGGTCGGTCCAGCCCAGTCTCGCTTCTACCAGCTTGCGCAGCGCTTCGTCGCCTGGCCGTTCTGCAATCTCCTCCCGCCTGGTCGCGCGCTCCCACAGTGCCATGTCATCGCTCATGGCCTCCTGCTGCGCCTTCAGCTCGTCCGCCTGATGAAAATGAAACGACCAGACGGAGTCATCGGGAACGGTTCTGACTCGCACTTCTTCGCCTGCGCCTTGCTTCGCAGGATACGCGCGCAGTTCGCCTGCTGCCGGATGTCGCAGCAAGGCGCGGCCTACCCAGTCAAAATAGCCTTTGGCCTGGATCAGATCCTCGTCGCTGAGCCGCTCGCCATCACCTTGTCTGCCCCAGTCCATGACGCTTTTCGCCAAGTCTTTGGCTGAACCGACGAGAATCAGCTTCTCGCGCGCACGGGTCAAGGCGACGTACAGCACGCGCATTTCCTCTGCCAGCATATCCCGGCGCAACTGCTGCCGAATGCCCAGCGCCGCGATGCTCGGGTAGCGCAACTGAATGGACGGCTCCACGGCCATCGGCCCGAAGCCCAGGTCCTTGTGCAGCAAAAACTGGCTTTTCAAATCCATCGTGTTGAACTGCTTGCCCATGCCCGCGACGAAAACGACGGGAAACTCCAAGCCTTTGCTCTTGTGGATCGTCATGATCCGCACGACATCCTCGTTTTCCCCGATCGTGCGCGCTTCGCCCATGTCATTGCCCGCCTCCTGCAGCCTGTCGACGAAGCGCAGGAAGCGGAACAGCCCGCGATAAGAGCCTGCCTCATACTGTCTTGCCCGGTCGTACAAGGCACGCAAGTTGGCCTGCCGCTGCTGTCCGTTTTCCAGGGCAGCGACGTAGTCGAGATAGCCCGTCTCGCGGTACAGCACGGAAAGCAGCTCAGACAGCGCTCCCCTGCGCGCATGCGTCCGCCACCCTTCCAGCTTCGCGAAAAACTGGCGCAGCCGTTTTTCCCACGACTCCTGCGGCGGGCGCTCCTTCACGTACTGGATGACAGCGAGATGAAAAGGGCCCGTCGGATACTGGATGCGAATTTGGGCAAGCTGTTCCTCGCGCAAGCCGACGATAGGCGAGCGCAGCACCGCAGCGAGCGGAATGTCCTGCAACGGATTGTCGATCACCCGCAACAGCGAGAGCATCGTCTCTACTTCTGTCGCCGCAAAATAGCCTGCCGTCTGCTCGGCGTACACGGGGATTCCCGCCGCATGCAGTTCCTCCTGCATCGTCTGCCCCCAGCCGGACGTAGCCCGCAGCAAAATGACGATATCCCGGTAAGCGAGCGGGCGCATTCCCCCTGCCTTTTTATCGAACACGAGCAGCGGCGACTCGCCCTCGCCCGGCTCCATCCAGCGGCGAATCCGGCTGGCAATCAGTCGCGCTTCCAGTTGCGCGACGCTCGCTTCCTCGCCCGATTCGCCTGTCGCCTCGGGGATTCCCGCCAGCTCGGCCTCTTCCGTTGCCTCTGCAGACGCCTCCTGCCCCGCTTCTTGCTCGACGTTGCGGTTAATCAGGTGCACCTCTGCCTGCAGCCTGCCCGGCTCTGCCTCGGGATAAGAGGCGCGGTTAATCAGCTCGGCCGACGGATCGTAGTCGATCTCGCCCACGCCCGGCGACATGATTTGCCTGAACAAAAAGTTGACCGCATCCACAACCTCGCGTCTGCTGCGGAAGTTGGCGGCAAGGTCGATCCGCCGTCCCGGAGCGTCATCGTCCGCATCCTGCTCGCCTGCCGCGCCTTTTTGATAGGTCAAGTACTTTTCCAGAAACAGCTTCGGCTCCGCCAGACGGAAACGGTAAATACTCTGCTTCACGTCACCGACCATAAAGCGGTTGGCGCAAGCACCGTTCGTTCCGTCGCGGGAAACCATGCGCAAAATCGTCTCCTGCACCAGATTGATATCCTGATACTCGTCGACCAGCACTTCTGCGAACTGTTCGCGAAGCTGCTCCGATATCGGCGAAGGAACCGCCTCGCCCGCTTCGTCCGCTGCCGTCAAAATGCGCAAGGCCAGATGCTCCAGATCGCCAAAGTCGACGATTCCGCGCGCCCGCTTTTCCAACTGAAACGCGTCGGAAAACTCGGTAACGAGCCGGGCCAGCGTCTTCATGTGCGGGGCCAGTCGCTGCAAATCAGCGGCATATTGCTCGGCCGTCATCGAAAAATACTGCTCGATCTGCTCCGCCAGCTCCTTTTTCACGCCGTTTCTGAGCGCCTGAACCTGCTCCTTGATCTCGGGATCGGTTCCTTTGACTGGCGGCAGCTTGGCAAAAGCAACGCCACGGATAGCCTGGCTCGCTGCCTCCCAACCTTCCTTGCAAGCCGCAGCCGCCTGCCTCAAAGCCGCTGCTTCCGCTTCCAACATCGGCAAATAAGCCGCCGGACCTTCCGGGGAGGCTGCCAGCTCTGCCGCCCTCTGCAGCTTGCCAGCCATGCCGACGAGCAAAAGCTCCACAGACCGCAGCACGCTTTTCGCCCAGACGAGCCCGTCCAGACCGGCCCCAGCGCGAATGTCAAACATGTCGGCTGCTTCCGCAAGCCAGCGCTCAGGCGACGGATGACTGCGGGAAAACTCGTACAGCCGCAACAGCAAAGTCGCCAGCGCCTGATCGTCCTGTCCGTCCAGCATGATGTCGGCCAACGCCTGGAAGTCCGGGTCGCTTTCGTACCAGCCCTCCAGTTGCTCCTCCAGTACGTCCTGCCGCAGCAGCTCGCCCTCCATCTGGTCGGCGATGCGAAACTCCGGGTCAAGCTCAATCAGGTAGTAGTACTGGCGCAAGATGCCCAGACAGAACGAGTGGAGCGTCGTAATCGTCGCTCGCTGGAGAAGCGCAAGCTGCCGCCGCAAGTGGGCGGAATGCGGGTCTTCTTTCAGCGCCTTGCGCAGCGCGTCGCCAATTCTGTGCCGCATTTCCGCTGCCGCCGCATTCGTAAAGGTCACGACCAGAAGCTGGTCGACGCCGACAGGCTCGCTCTCGTCCATGATGCGCCGGATGATCCGCTCGACGAGCACCGACGTTTTCCCGGAGCCTGCCGCAGCCGCTACCAGCAAGTTGCCCCCGCGCTGAATAATCGCTTGCCATTGTTCATCCGTCCATTGTTCAGGCTTGGCCTGCACTTGTTGCTCCGCCATCGGTAGCACCTCCCTCTCCTGCCAGTTGCTGCTCGGCCAGCATGCTCCAGATTTGTTTGTTGTTCCATTTGGAAAGCTGTCTGTGCTCGTTGCCGCCTGTCTCCCCGTCGAACTGGCACACAGGCTTGTACGAACAGTAATCGCAGGCAGTCATCGTCCCGTTGGAATACGGCTTGATCTGGATTTCCCCTTCGGTCATGCGCGTGCTGATTTGCTTCACCGTGTCGCGCACATACGTCGTCAGCGTCTGGAACTGCTCGGCTGTAGCGACAGAGGAACGCGAAGAAAGCGTCCCGTCCTTTTTCAGTTCAAACGGAACCAGCTCGGACGGCCCCTGCTCTACATACCCGTCCATCATTTTCGCCAACTCGGGATCGGCGAGCATCAAGCCTTTCATCCGCAGGCGCTTCGCCCGCTCCTTGGCTGCCTCGTCGGACGTCAGCAGCCGCTTCGCCGTCACAAACGGATCGGCCACCTGATAGTAAAAGACGCCGCCCATCTCGGCTTTTTTGCCCAGCCATTCCTCCGCGTTTGCCACGACGACGTCCAGGTAGACGAGCAGTTGCAAATTCAAGCCGTTCCACACGTCTGACAGCGACAGTTGCTTGGGGCTTGACTTGTAGTCGATCACGCGCAAATACGGAACCTCGCTGTCCAGCGACTGGTCCACCCGGTCGATGCGGCCGATCAGTTGCAGCTCCACGCCGTTGTCGAGGGTGAGCACGAGGCCCGGCAAGTCGGAGTTTGGTCCGAAAGAAACTTCCAATCCAACCGGAGCGAAGCGGCTGCGCTTGGCGTGCTCGCCCAGCACGTAGATCGCCCGGCCAACCGCCCGCATCAGCTTGCCCGCCAAAAAGCGATAGCGCGCTGTTCGCGTGAGAATGCTGCTTCTGGTCTGCGGCACCAGCTCGGACACTACCTCGCTCGCCAGTTGCATGCTGTGGTCTTCCGTCAGCTTGCTCCACTCCAGATGTTCCTCGTTCATTTTTTCGACCGCGCGCTTGAGCGAGGCGTGGAACAGCTCGCCCACATCGAACCGCTCCAGCTTGTACATCGTTCTCTCCGACAGCCTCAGCCCGTGCGAGGAAAAATGCGAGAACGGGCACGCCTGAAAGCGCTCCAGGCGCGACACGCTCATTTTCAGTTGCTTGCCGTACAAGGTCGTGCTCGTCTGCCTGTCCAGCCCGTCCGGGAGATTCCGGTAGCGCAAGCCGGACAGCAGCCATTTTTCCCGCAATGCTTCTGGGGAGGAACGGACGAACCAGTCGTACACCTCCCACCAGAACACCGGCAGCTCGCCTGTCTTTTTCATCGCGCGCAACAAGGTCAGCAAGTGGCGGAACACCCTTCTCGGCTGTCCGAGCAAAAAGGCATCTGTGTCCGCCTCGCCCGTCGGCTCGTTGTAAAACATCTGGTGCGAGATGTCTGGCAGCACCTCCTTGATGCGCGAAAACACCGAGGAAGGAAGCAGCGCCTTGCCTTCCTCATCGGCCAGGGCACAGCTCAGCATCAGCCGCTCGGACGGCCGCGTCAGCGCCTGGTACAAAAGGTACGGCTCCGCCATCAGCTTCTGCTTGGCGCTTGGCGCGAGCACCTGGCCCATCTCCGCCAGCCGCTCGCGCTCCGCCTCGTCCAAAATGCCTTCTTCCTTCGGGCGCAGAGGGATGATGCCCTCGTTCACCCCGAGAATAAACAAAGCTTTGACATCAGGCTGACGGGAGCGCTCCATCGCCCCGACCAGCACCTGATCCAAGGCCGGAGGGACAAGCCCAAGCTCAATCGTTTCCAGACCGCTGTCGAGCACGCGGGCAAACGTAGCCAGCTCCATGCTCTCGTCGCCCATGACCTCCACGACCTGGTCCATCAGCTCGACCAGACCCGTCCACACCTGGCCGTGCACCTGTGCCGCATCGAGGTCGCCCTCCTGCTCTGCCTTGCGTTGCCAATATTCCAGCTTGCCCGGCACGTCCAGGGCGATCAGCAGATTGTACAGCGCCACCGTCATTTCCCGCACGTTTTTGCCTGCCGCCTGCTTCATCTCTTTTTCAAAAGCGAGCAAGGGAGCCGCGTATTTGCGCCTCAGCTCGTCTGCTTCCGCATCCTCGGCGGCACCGGACGGCCCGCGAAAACGCCAGGCCGATTCCTCCGCCCACTGGTAGCCGAAGACGCCGTGAGCCAGCACGTAGTTTTCCAAGCGGTCGATCTCCTGGCGGGACGTGCGCTCATGGGCGAGGTCTGGCGTAAGCAGATCTGTCTTCAAACAGCGAAATACTGCGTCATACCGCCATCTGGTGACGATGACCTCCAACGCCGAGCGCACCAGCTCCACCAACGGATGGTTCATCACGGTCCGCTTCTGGTCCAGGAAGTGCGGAATGCCGTAATCGGTAAAAACGGCGGAAATCTCATCGGCATAGGTGCCAATTTCCCGCAGCAAAATTGCCATGTCCCGCCAGCGGTAGCCTTCCTCTCGGGCAAGGGCGAGAATTTTCAGCGCGACGGCCTCTACCTCAGCCCGCCTGTTCACGGCAGAGAGCAAGGCAACCTCATCATTGCGACGAGGCTCGCCGACTGCGGGCGGCGCCCCCCATTGAAAATAAACCTGTTCGAGCTGACGCAGCCACGGGCTGTCGGCAAAACGGCGCGTCTCGGTCAACAGCAGCGGCTTGGCAACGGAAACGCCCGATTCCCGCGCCATCAGCGACAGCGCCTGGTACGTGCGCAAAGTCGGGTGGAACAACCCAAGCTCGTCGACAGACGCGTCGCGCTCGTCCGGGTCCAGGGTGAGCGCAATCGTCACCTGTTTGGCGTGCAGCATCAACTGTTCGATCAGCCGCAACTCCTGGTTGGTGAAGCCCGTAAAGCCGTCGATGAAAATTTCCGCCTGTCTGATGTAGGCCGAGTCGCGCACCATGACAGCGACCCGGTTCAAAATATCGTCAGCATCGCAGTACCCTTCTGCCATGTACCCTTCGTAGGCGTTCATAATCAGGCGCAGGTCGCTGATTTTTTGATTGAGATTGGCTCCGCCCCAGTCCACGTTTTCCGAATCGGCAAAAGAGACGCCGTACGACTTGCACTCGCTTATCAAACGTCCAAGCTGAGAGGCGAAGCCCGGCTGCATGGCCGAACGGCCAAACACTTGCAGCTCTTCCTTGTGCCGCTCCAGAAGCATGCGCAGTACCATGTGCTTCCCGAGATCGTCGACCGCCACCGTCGTCAAATCGCCCAGCTCCTGCAGCAACCGATGAGCCAGCCGGCCGAAGCTGAGCACTTGGGTCCCTATCACGCCGCCCAGCCCGGGCAGGTTGGCGAGGGCGTATTCCTCCTGAAAGCTGGCCTGCTCCGGCACGAGCAAAATCATCGGGGAGCCGAGCGGCGTATCGCGCAGCCGCTTTTGAATCTGCTGATGAATCGCCTCCGTTTTTCCCGTGCCTGCCCGTCCCAGTATGAATTGGACTGCCATGTTTTTTCCCCTTCCCTACTCCATCTCCAGTTGCAGCGTGCTGCCTTTGCCCATCGGCTCTGCCGGCGTCACGACCAGGCGGCGCGGCATGCGCACGCGGATTTCCGGGACGTGACTGATGACGCCGATCGTAAAATCGTCCATCCGCAGCCGCTCCAGCGCGTCCATGACGACCTCCAGAAGCTCCGGATCGAGCGTTCCAAAGCCTTCGTCCAAAAAGAAAAACTCCAGTCGGCCGCCGCGCATCTGTATCTCCATCGACAGGGCGAGCGCAAGCGCAAGCGAGGTCAAAAACGTTTCGCCGCCGGACAAGGTGCTGACCGGACGGCGCATCCCGCCCGCGCCTTCATCGCGCAGTACGAATTCGCCCTCGTCGCCGATTTCCAGACCGTAGCGATTTGCGGTCATCCGCTTCAGGTGATAGGATGCATCCCGTGCGATGGACACGAGCTTTTCTTCTGCAATAAACTGGACGAACGCCTTCGCTTCGAACAGCTTTTTCAATTCTTCCAGGCGGCTCTGCTCGTCTTGCAACTCGACGATTTGCTGATGCAGCTCCTGCCACCTGCTATGGTTTTTCTCCATGCGCTCGACGTGCTCTTTGGCGACGGCGACTTGCTTCTGCGCCTCCGCAAAAGACTGCTCCCACGTCTCCCACGCTTCTTTGGCGCTCACAAGCTCCTCGTGCGAGATCGTGCGGCCTGCGATGGCTTGCAGCAGCCTGTCTTCCTCGTAGCGAAGCTGTCCCAAAACGTGCGCATACGCCTCGACCTGCTCCTTCGCCTGAGGCAGCTTGCCGCGCTCTGCGTACTTTTCACGCACTTGCTCCAAGGCGGCAAAGCCCGTCTCCTGCAGCCCCTGATACAAAGCCTCATGCGCCTCTGTGCGCTGTCTGGTCAAAACGGCCAGCGTCTCCGAATGCTTGACCAAATCGTTTTGGACTGCCTGTCTCGCCTCTGCGGCTGCCTTGCGCTTCGCCTCGGCCTTTGTCAGCGACTGGCGCAGCGAGTCTAGCGTCTGTTCTATCTGAGCCAGCCCCTCCTGCGCAGGAATGCCGCCGGTCCGCTCCAGCCACTGGGCATGCTTTTGCTCCCACATCCGTTTTCGGTCGGCCAGCTTTTCCCCGAGAGCGGATTCACGCGATTTCCAATCGGCTTTTCGCGATTTGGCAGCCTCTACTTGTGTCATAAGCTGGCTGCGCAAAGCTTCCTGCTCGGCGCGCATGCGCTCTAGCTCTGCCAGCTTCCGGTCCAGGCGGCCGATTTCCTCGTAGCGCTGTTCAATTTCCTCGATCAACATCTCTTGGCGCACCGCATCCAGCTCTTCGCCAGACTGCTTCGCCGCTGCCACAGCAACGGCAACGCGGGCAATGCTCTCATCCAGTGCCTTTTGCGCATGTTCGAGCAGCAGGCCGCTTTTTTCCATCAACCGCTTCTTCTCGGCTTCTTCCTCGCGCAGCACTTCCAACTGCTTTTGCAGGCGCTCCCGTTCTTCCCTGGCCTGCTCCCGCTCGGCGTGCTTGGCCGCCAGCTCCTTTTCCTCGCGCTGGTAGACGGCAATCAGCTCTTCAAACGTCTCTACCAGCCAAGGCTGCCCATGTCCGTGACACTCCGCCTTGACGGCGGCCAGCCGCGCTTCCAGCTCTTTGTACTCGGCCTGCGCCGCGGCTGCTCTCTCTTCGGCAGCAGCCAGTGTCCCCCTGGCCGTCACCCACGCTTCTTTCGCCTGCGCTGTCTTTTGCTCGGCTGCCTTCACGGCTTCTTCGGACGCTTTGATCCGGGCGCGCAGGTCGTCACCCGCCGCTTTTGCTTCGCCGTCTGCCGGATGACCCTGGCCGTCCAGCGGATGATGCAGCGAGCCGCACACCGGGCATTCCTTGCCTTCTTCCAGCCGCTCGCGCAAGTAGCGGGCCATGTTTTCCTGCTGCCAGCGCTCCCACTCCTGGCGCAGCCCTTCACGTTCGGCAAGCCGCGCAAGAGCCTCGGCTTCGCACGCCTGAACCGTCTCAGCCAGCTCCTGGTAACGCTTCGCCGCTTGCTGCCGCTCCTGCTCGATCTGCTGCCACTTTTCCTGCCAGCTCGCGATCGCCGTCAAGCCTTCGCGCCATTGGCGGCCTACCTGCTTCATTTCCGCCAGCACATTGCGCGACCGCTCCCATTCCTCGTCGCTCATGAGCGGTTTGTCCACCGCTTTTGCCAGCCGTTCTTTGAGCTCGGCCAGCCGGTTTGCGGACTGTTCCCAATCGCGTGTGTCCACACTGGCTCTATCCGTCGCCGCCTGCAGGCGAGACACGGCCGTTGCCTGCTCCGCTTCCAGCTCGCGCAGCTTCTTTTCTTCCCGCTCCCACTGCTGCTTCGCTTCCCGCGCCCGCGCGACGCGCTCTCGCCACTCCGGAGCCACCATCGCCTGCCTGCTTTCTTCCGCAAGCTTGTTCCACTCCTGCTCCCACTTTTGCAGAGCGGCTTCGTCCCGCTCAAGCTGCGCCTTTGTCTGCGCCAGGCCAAGCGATACTTCCTGCCATTCGCGCTCCAGCACAGACTGCTCTTCGCGAATCGCTTTCAGCTCTGCTTCCCATTCCTGGGCCTGAACCAGCCTGCCTTTTTGCTGGATCAGTTGCGGCTCCTGCGCGGCCAGCTCCGCCTGCGCCCGCGCGTACTCGGCTTCTGCCGCTTCCAGGGCAAGCCGTGCTGTCCCCTGCTGTTCCCGGCTTTGCTCCAGCGCCTGCCCGGTCACGCTCCATTCCTGATCGAGCCGCTCGTACTGCTGCACCAGCGGCCACAGGCGAATGCTCGCCTCCCACTCGCGGATGTTTGCCGTGAGCAGAGCGATTTCCGCCTCCTTCGCTGCCTGCTGCTGCAACTGCTGCTGGACTTGGGCAAGCTCCCCTTGCCACTGGGCGAGCTGCTCCAGTTCCTTGAGCTTTCCGGCCAGCTCCTGCTTTTGCTCCGTGAACGACCGCTCCATTTGCGCTGCTTCCTCAAAAGTCTGTCGCGCCTGCTCCAGCGCTTCCGGCCCCGCTTCTCCCAACGCCGCCGTCTCGAGCTGCAGACGGTGCATCTGCTCCTTTGCCTGGTCGAGAGCGTGCCGCACGCGCTCGCTCAGCTTTTCCCCGTAGATGTGCAGCCGGAACATCCGCTGCAGCATCTCGTTGCGCTCGCTGCCTTTGAGCGTCAAAAAGCGGGAAAACTGCCCCTGCGGCAAAACAACCGCGCGGGTAAAATCTTGCAAAGTCAGGCCAATCAGTTCCTCGACCGCCGCAGTAGCTGCCGTCGCCTTCGATTCCAGCACGACATCCGGCTCTCCGCTCAACGCGCCGGACTGAATCAGTCGCACCTCGGGTTGGCGTTTGTTCCCTTTTTTATCCAGACCAAATTCCCGTTCAATCGTATATCGCTTGCGCTCATTACCTGTGCCCAGCTCAAACGTAAAGGAGACGAAGACGCGCCGCTCCAGTTGATTCAGCACTTCCTTGGGATGGTTCCCGCCGCCGAGCCGGACGACCTGTCCGTACAGCGCCAGCGTGATCGCATCCAGTATCGTCGATTTGCCGCTGCCCGTCGGTCCGAAAATGCCAAACAGTCCCGCCTGGCACAAAATTTCGAAGTCAACCTCTTGCATTTCCCGATAGCTGTGCATCCCTGCCAGCTTCAATCGAATCGGCCTCACGCTTCTTCCCCCTCTCCCCCGGTTTCCGCCAGCAGCCGCTGGAACAAGGCAACGAGCCGCTCATCCGGCGCCGCTCCCTTTTTGCGCTCATAAAAACGCCGAAACAACTGATCCGATGTCAGCTCCGTCAATTCCACCCGCTGCGCCTCTTCCTCGTCGCGCTCTTCGCGAATGACGACGCGCTGGATTTTCAAAAAGTCGTCCGAGAGCTTCCGTACACGCTGAAACTCCGCCGGGTCGATCACGTCTGTCACGTGCAGTTCCAGGTCGATCCAGGAGCCTGCGTCCCGTCCTTCGGCAAGCCAGCGCTCGACCTGGGCGATTCCTTCTGTCGCCTTCCAGCGCGCCAACGGACGGCCGCTCGTCAAATAAATGATTTCCTCCCGCACGTCCTGCCCAGGCTCCACCTCGACCAACACCACCGCCTTGCTCTGCCCCGCCTCGGAAAAGCTGTACGAGAGCGGCGAGCCGCTGTAGCGCACGAGCGGCTTGTCGCTGAGCTTTTGCAGGCGATGCAGGTGGCCGAGCGCCACGTAGTCGGCGTTTTTCGGAAAAGCTTGCGGAGACACCGTCAAAGCGCCGCCAATTTGAATCGGCCGCTCCGAATCCGTCTCCATGCCCCCCATCACAAACAAGTGGCTCGTGACCAGATTCACAGTGTCCTCGCGAAAATGGACGGACAAATCGGCAAACAACCGAGCGATCCGCTCTGAAAAGGCGAGCTGCATCTGCTCCTGCGTAAAGCTCTCGCTGAGCAGCTCCTTCAGCCGCGACTCGGAAGGGTACGGCAACGCGAGCACCACCGCATGATGCTCACAGCCCGGCACCTTCAGCTCCAGCCAGGAAGGGCCTCCCTGGACGACCTGTACCCGGTCCGGGGACGGTGACTGTGCGATCAAAGGCGCTTCCTTCGGCAAGCCGAGCAAAACGATTCCGTGCTTCGCGGCAAGCGGCGATGCTGCCCTGACCCGCTCAGGCTGGTCGTGGTTGCCCGCGATCACGATAACCCCCCGGCGGCCTTCCGCAGACAAGCGCTCCAGCGCCTCGTAAAAAAGCTCCTCCGCCCACGCTGGCGGGTTTACCGAATCGTACACATCTCCTGCCACCAGCACCAAATCGACTTCCCGCTCTTCCGCGATCCGGCAGAGCTCGTCCACAAATGCCGTCTGCTCCGCCCGGCGGTCGCGGCCTTCGAGCTGCCGCCCGAAATGCCAGTCGGCCGTATGTAAAATGCGCATGACTCCCATCCTTTCTCCACGATCATGTGTTTGCTTTTTATTGTAACAAAAGACAGAGCGGTGCGTGGTTGAAATTTACGGTACTTGCCGGTAACTTTTGCGCTCTGCCTGCGTCTTTCTACTAGATCCCTGTTCTTTCCAACCATCCGCCGAAAGGAGCTTGTTACCCTTGTTGGTTCGCCGCCTGCTGTTTTTCACTTTCACCGGACTGGCTCTTCCCTGCCTGGTCCACGCTGCCGCTCCCTTGTCGCCCGCTTCCGTCTCCCCCACACCTGAGCAGGTCATCAACTGGATCAATGCAAGTGCCCATGATCCTGTTGACCTGCCTCACGTTGATTTTGAACTGGTCAATCTGGATGAAGACGCTGATTTGGAGATTATTGCCAAGCAAAATGCAAGCGTACATATCGGCACGTTTTACGTCCTCGATCAAAAGCCAGACCGCACGTATTCGCTCATCGCAGAAAAGCGGTGGAACGTCCCGCAGCTGCAACCGGAACGCTGGGATTATGCACAGGAGGTAAACCATCCCGAGCTCGACCCGTATTATTTGGACAGCCGCATCGAGCTGACAGGAACGCGTCTGCTTGAAACGGTTGACCATACGGGAGGAACCGGACTGAGCGTCTACGAAGCTCACCTCTGGTACTTGGAAAAAGGCAAGCTGGTGGAAGCCTGGAGCGGACTGTTGAAGCAAACCTCCTCCGTTCCCGGCGGTCAGCTTTTCCAGACGCTCGGCAGCTACCAGATTATAAGCGGAGAGATCCCGCAGCTATACTACTGGACGACAGAGCAAGAGCTTGACCCGGACAGTGGAATCCCCCTCCCCGGCAAGACCGCAACCAAGCTTGTGGTCTACCAATTTGACCAGGGCGTCTTCACCCCTGTTCCGTAAAGCCAGTTCGCAAACGTAAAATGCACAAAGCCGCACCCCCTGCACAAAAGCGGGAGTGCGGCTTTTTTCAAGCGCGAATCACTGTCTCTATCTTCTCAGCTTGCCTGCTTGCGGCGACTTGTGCGACTGCAAGCACATGTAACTGATGACCCCGAAAAGAATCGTAATAATCATCGAGTGGAGCAGCGTAGCATAGAGGTGAAGCTGGAACAGAACCACGAATCCGCCGCTGAACACCTGGAGGATGACCAGCACGAAGGCGAGAATGCTTGCGCCGTACAGATCGCGGCGCTTTTCCTTGAAGTGGCGCATGGCATAAATCATCGTTCCGAGCAGCAAAAACACGAGAAGCAACGCGCCCAGTCGGTGGGCAAAATGAATGCCTGTCTGGCCGGAGAGCTGAGGAATCAGTTGCCCCTGGCACAGCGGCCAATCGCTACAAGCCATGCTCGATCCGGTATGCCGGACGTACGCTCCGAGATAGACCACACCGTACGTATAGGCCGCCACGGCCCACATCCAGTTGCGAAAACCCGTCGATGCCGTATCTTGCACCATGCTCTCCATCTTGTCCCGCTGCAGCACGAACCCGGTCAAGAGGAACACGCCGGTAAAAGCCAGCAGGGAAAACCCGAAGTGCAGAGCCAGCACGGATGACGATTGCGGCCAAATGACCGCAGAAGCGCCGAGAATGGACTCCAGAACGATAAAAAACAGACCGAACAGGGCGAGATTGCGCACTTCCTGGTTGCCCCGATAGTGGCGCCAGCACAGCACGGAAAAAACAACCACAACGATGCCAGCCACACCTGTAATCAACCGGTGCATGTATTCAATAATTGATGCCAATGTATATTCCGGGACCCACTTGCCATTACAGAGCGGCCAGTCGTTTCCACAGCCCAGACCGGAATCCGTTTTGGTCACAAGCGACCCGGCGATCATGACGATAAACATGACGAGAGTAGCAAGAACGGCTAGAGGTTTCAGCCATTTTTCCATAGTGAATACACCCTGTTTCCTGTGATGTTTGAGACTCACGGTGAAGCAGCCTCTTAACTGTTGCCCTCTCTTACATTAATGAAACATCCCCTGCTAAGCAAGGGATGTTCCGTGAACATTTCGTGAGTGTTTCGTGTCAATAATGGTACACCATTGTGCTGATGACAATGACGGCACAAAAGATCGTCAAATACAGGATCGAATAGCCGAACAGCTTGCGTGCCCAGGCGAGATCATCCTTGGCCTTGAAGCCTTGGAACAGCAGCACCATGTACACGATGCCCATCAAGCCCATCACAGCCAGGTAGACGTAGCCTACGCTGCCGTGGATGAAGAGCAGGAGCGAAGCCGGGAACAGGACAGAGCCCCACAGCACCATTTGCCGCTTTGTTTCGGCGAAGCCTTTGACGACTGGCAGCATCGGCAGATTGCCTGCGCGGTATTCTTCTGTTTTCAGCATCGCCAGCGCGAGGAAGTGCGGCGGCTGCCACAGGAACAAAATCAGGAACAGCAGCCACGCTGCCGGGTCCATGCTGTTTGTGACGGCTACCCAGCCGATGACTGGCGGAGCCGCACCGGAAATCCCGCCAATGACGGTATTCAAGGTAGTCACACGCTTGAGCGGTGTGTAAATCAGCACGTAGAAAATATGGCCGATCAGTCCCCAGACAGCAGCCAGCGGATTCGCGAATACCGCCAGCACGGCCAAACCTGCGAGCAGCAAGCCGATTCCGAGCAGAATCGCGGTGCGCGGAGAAATCCGCCCTGCTGCGAGCGCGCGCCCTTTGGTCCGCTTCATTTTTTTGTCCAGATCGCGGTCATAGTAGTTGTTTAACGTCGCACCCGACATAATCACCAAAGCTGTACCGAGCATGGTGAAAATCGCCAATTTCCAGTCTGGAAAACCGTAAGATGCCAGCCATAAAGCAGCGAAAGTGGTCATCAGGTTGGACATCGTAATTCCAGGCTTTGTCAGTTCTACGTAGTCCCGAAAAGTTGCCGGCTCTCCCGGTTGTGCGTGCAGGGGCGTCTCAGTATCAAGCGATTCCTGCATTGTCACTTGCTGGTCCACGTTTTGTACCTCCTGTCTGAATCTATCTGAACATGCGAATATCCAATTGGAAAAACTAACTTTCATTGTATCGAATGCCAAAGAAGCTAGTCAACTTGAAAAGCGCACGCCCTACTTGCCAAAAATAACATCCAGAACGCCGGCTGTCTCGCCGCCCGGATAAATGATGTAGAGCAAGGTGTACACCGTAGCTCCGGTAATGGCGGTGACAAACCAGACGATCGACGTCCACGGCCCGATTTTTCTGTGGGCGGCAATGTTGTTTTTGTAGGCGTGTCTGAGCGTCACCAGCCCCATTACTCCCCCTACCGTAGCCAGTACGATATGAAAGATCAGGAACGTCTGGTAGATTGGCTTCAAGCTGTCAGGCCCACCGAAATGCGTGTTTCCGACAAAAGCCGTTCTGGATACATACGTGATAAAGAAGATCGTTGCACAGATGGCAGCCCATTTCATGATCTTCATGTGTTTGTCAATTTGTTTCTTCGCGACCGCATACCAGCCACAAGCGACAAGAATACCGCTGATGACGATAAACGATGTGCTTATCGTAGGCAGCAAGATGGACATTTCTACACCTCATTCGAATAATCTATCTATAATTCTATACCCTGCCTTCATCCGTAGCCGGCGTTTTCATCAGCAGGGCGCCTGGCTGTTCATCCATGGGCAGGTCGTCCTGCTTCTCCTGCTTATACCAGTGGTAGAAGACATAGGCGAGTACAGAGCCGTACACAAGCTCCTGCACCAGCTTCATGATGATTCCGCCAAGCCGCTGGTCGCTGAAAGTGCTGAGGCTCGGGAACAGTTGCGGAGCCGAGATGTACGTCGCATACAGCGGATCGGACGCGAAAATAATCAGCGCACAGGCGGGCGTAATCAGCACGCCGTTGACGAAGATGTACGCCAGCTTTTTCAATCCGGCCAGTTGTCTCTTGCTGTCGGACAACGGGCTGACAATCGGCCACCACATCGCAAAGGCAGCCAGGATCAAAATAACGTGATAGACCGTCATCCATTGATGATGAAGCGCCGCCGCGTCAAAAATAAACGGGATGTGGTAAAACGAAAACAGCGTATTGAACAAAAGCGCAGCCACTAACGGATGTGTAAAAGCTCGCAGCATCGCGTTGAGCGGCCGTGGCTGAAAGATTTTTTCCAGAAGCCACTCAGGCATCGCCAAAAGCACGATGGGAGGCAGGGCAAAGTATAAGATCGATTGCTGCAGCATGTGCAAGCTGAACAAGTAATGATGGCCGTAATAGCTGATCGGGCTCCCTTGTGCTGCGTAAAACAGCAACAGGGCAAAAACAAACAGCAGCTTTTGCCTCGTGGTTGCCATCGTGGCATTTTCAAAACGTTTATGCATGGGACCTGTCACCAGGAAATATACCGTAGCGATTAGCAGAGTGAAAAGCATCACATCGGGACTCCACAAATCTGAAAAGGATGCCGTCGCGTTCATCGCTGACAGCTCGTGTTGATGCTGACCCATTCAAATCCTCCCTTCCTAATAGTAAAGCCTGGGGCTTCGCCACGTCAGTCGTTGCAGGGCCAGCGCTCCCAACCGGGCGCAAGTCTTGCTGCCCGCTTCGTTTTACAATCTGGCCGAGCTGCGCGCTATGTCGATTGGAATTTTTTAAATTCTAATCTACCTAATAAGGGTGCCCTCTATACAATCTCCATTATACCGCTGATTCTCTTCTTCTTTGATAAGAAAAATGAACAAAGTGTTGACAAATACACTTATGCCGGATAAGAATCTTATAAATTCTTATCTGTAAAAAAAGAGACCAGATTCCTCTGGTCTCGTAAAAAAACTCGCTTGGCTTACACTCCGAAGGAAACGAATTTCGTCTCCAAATACTCATCCATGCCGTAGCGTCCGCCTTCGCGTCCGATACCGCTTTCCTTGAATCCGCCGAACGGAGCTTGCGTCTGGGTCGGCGAGCCGTCATTGATGCCGACAATGCCGTACTCCAACTGCTCGGCCATGCGGAAGCAGCGCTGGTTGTCGCGCGTGTACACGTAGGCAGCAAGGCCGTAGCGCGTGTCGTTTGCTTGTCGCACCACGTCTGCTTCGTCTGTGAAGCGAACGAGCGGAACGACAGGGCCAAACGTTTCTTCGCTGACGATCTTCATCGCTTCTGTCACACCCGTGATGACCGTCGGCTCGCAATAGAAGCCGTTCGCGTATTCGCCTTCGGTCAGTCGGCTGCCGCCGTACACGACCTGACCGCCTTTTTCCTTGGCGTCCTCAATGTGCTCCAGCACTTTGTTCAGCGCGCGCTCGTTCACCAGCGGACCGATTTCTGTCTCCTTCAGGCGTCCGTCCCCTACTTTTGCCCGTTTCAGGCGCTCGACCAGCTTTTCGGTAAACGCGTCTGCCACATCTTCGTGGACGTACAGGCGGTTTGTACAAATGCACATTTGCCCGGAGTTGCGGAACTTGCTCTCAAACAGCCCTTTGACCGCCGCGTCCAGATCCGCGTCCGGGAATACGATGAACGGCGCATGTCCGCCCAGCTCCATGCTGACGCGCTTCACCTGCTTCGCTGCGCCCTCCATCAGCAGCTTGCCGACGCGAGTAGAGCCTGTAAAGCCGATTTTGCTCAGTTTCGGATTTTCGATAAACTCCTGGCCGATCGATTCCGGCTTGCCGATGACGAGGTTGACGACGCCTTTCGGGAAGCCAGCCTGCTCGATCAGCTCAAACAGGCGAATCGCAGACAGAGGAGTAGACTCCGCAGGCTTCAACACCACTGTGCAGCCTGCCGCCAGAGCAGGAGCGATTTTGCGAGCGACCATGTTCACCGGGAAGTTCCATGGGGTGATCGCCCCGACCACGCCTACAGGCTGGCGGAGCACCATGATCCGCTTGTTCGGCACAGACGAAGGAATCGTCTCGCCGTAGACGCGCTTCGCTTCTTCCGCGTACCAGACGAAGTTGTCGGCCGCGCCCAGCACTTCGCCTTTTGCCTCGCCGAGCGGCTTGCCCATTTCGGCTGAGATGATGCCAGCCAGCTCATCGCGGCTTTTTTTGACCAGTTCGGACAAGGTGTACAAATATTTGGAGCGCTCGCGAGCAGTCAGGCGAGACCAGCTTCCAAACGCCTCATGTGCGGCATCAATCGCTTTTTTGGCATCGCGATCATCCCCAAAAGCGGCGCTTCCCACGACTTCGCCAGTAGCCGGATTGACGATCTGAATCGATTCGCCGCCCTCGGCGGAAACCCATTCCCCATTGATATACATTTGCTTGTACTCTCCCATGACTATCGCTCCTCTCAATCTCTCTTCAATAGATTGGCTTTAGGGCCTCAAACGGATTTTTGCAATGCCGGCAGTACAAAATGCTGCGGCATGCGGCAGGGCCAAACAGGTTGTCAATCTGTGTATATGGGGAGTCGCAGTAAGGACAGGTTACCTCCCAGACATCTCCCGGTTTGAAATCGATTGGCGGCGGTGCGATGCCAAAGCTTTTCAGCTTGCCTCTCGCCTCTGGCGCGATGCGATCGGACGTCCAGGCAGGGTCGTAGACAAACTGAACTTCTACTTTGCTGATGCCTTCCGCCTCCACCAGTTTTTCTGCGATGTTCTTTTTCATGATCTCAAGCGCGGGACAGCCGACGAAGGTAGGGAGCACGTCGACATGCGCGACATCGTCCTCTACCCGCACCTGGTGGATCATCCCCATCTCTACCATGCTTATGACCGGAATCTCCGGATCAGTCACTTGCTGCAGCAGTTCCCAGCATGTCGCTTCCAGTCCATCGTGTACGTGCATTCCTTCCTGCGCCATGCAGATCACCCCTTTTTACCAGCTCGCGGCCGGATCGATGCGATACACTTCCGACAAGGTAGCCAAAGCTTGCGCCAGCTCAGCCGTATGCTGTCCATGACGGCCGCGCTCCGCCGGCACTCCCGGCTCTCCCGGCCAGACAAGTCCCGCTTTTTCGAAAATATCTTGCGTAAGCGTCAGCCACTTCTGCTTCAGCTCGCTCTCAGCGGCAATCAGGCCACAGCGGACGATGCTGTCCGCGTTCGGACCGAGCTGGCTAAGCTCTCCAGCATCCTGCCATACTTTTGCAATCGCCGCTTCCAGCCGTTGCCGCGCTTCCGGCGTGCTGTTCGCAAGCTGCTTCAGCCACACTTGCCAGTGCATCAGATGGTAGCGATGCTCGGTCAGCATTTTGCGGCTGACCAGCGTGAGCGGCACATAGGACGATTGCAGCAACGCCTCGAGGCGCACTTGCTTGTGCAAGCCGTACACGTAGCTGCGGACAATCGCATACGCCCAGTCGTAGTGTGGATCGCTGTTGTAGTCGCCTTCCCCGTTTTTGCGTTCGACCAGAATCGCGTTGCGGAACGCATCCGCTTCGCGAAGCTGCGCGAGATCGTCTGCCTTGCCCACGCCAAGCTGCTCCAGCATTTCATAAAACATCACGGCATGGCCCATCATGTCCTGCGACATGGAAGAAAACGCGACGTCCTCTTCGATATGCGGGGCAAGCCCGAGCCATTCCGAGCCCCGGTACGCGAGAATAAAATCGTCGTCAGCCAGTTGGAACAACAGATCAGTCAAGGCTTGCGCGTATTCTGGATTCTGCTTTGCCGCTTCTACTGTCTCTACTCGTGAAAAGTCGCCCATGATTGTTTCCCTCCTGCTTAGCTGCCGCTTTCCGCATGCTTCTGTTTTTCTTCGTACTTCTCCCGGTGATGGCGCCATCTCGCCTGCAAGTCCCCGTAGCCTCTCGTCTCCCGGTAGCTCTTGTTGTCGATCCGCTCCAAAAACGGGCGCTCCTCCGGCGACAAGCCGTAAATATCGTCGCGCTTGACGACCCAGAGATTAAAACAAGTCTCGCGGCGCAAGAAGTTCTCGCGCGCCATCGCCAAAGCCACTTCCTTGTTCGGAGCCAGAAGGCTGAACTGATGGACAAACGAAGAGTTTACGCTTTTTTGGCTGAATACCTCGTATATGAAAAAGTTGTTTTTGGCTTCTGTTTCGTTGTTCATATTCATTCACCTACCCTACGTGGCGGCCGTACGACATAATCGCATCGCGCACCCATTTTGTTTCTTCATACGATGTTTCCCGAAGGTTCAGACGATGAGCAGAGCGAGGGCCGTTGCCTTTGACGATCTGCTTGAACGCTTCCCAGTCAGGCTGCTGATACACCCACTCATCTTTTTCTTCGTCGAAGTGGATCGTATCGTCCGGAACCGTGAAGCCCAGGTGGAAAATGCGCGGCAAATACTTTTTCAAAAAGACCTGACGCAGCTCTTCGTTGGTCTGCGTGCGAATCTTGTAGCGCATGTTGGTCGATTGGTTGCTCGTGATCGTGCCGTTCTCAGGCGGTCCGAAGAACATCAACAGCGACGGCCACCAGCGGGTAATCGCCTCTTGCAGCATCTGGCGCTGTTCCTCCGTGCCTTCTGCCAGCTCCAGCACGATGCTCTCGCCATGCTGCGCATGGAATTTTTCCTCCGCACAGATGCGGTGCAAAGCCCGCGCATACGGCGCATACGATGTATCGAGCGACATGGACTGAGTGATGATCGCGGCTCCGTCAACCAGCCAGCCGATCACCCCGGCATCTGCCCAGGTCGGCGCTTCCATGTGGAACACATTGTGAAATTTCAGTCTTTTCGCGAACAAATCTTGCATCAAGTCTTCGCGCGTCTTGCCGAGCGGCGCCAGCAAATCTTCCGCTACGCGCAGCAAAAGCTGTCCGTGTCCCATCTCATCCTGTACCTTCGCCATGATCGCCAGCTTGCGGCGCAGTGTCGGTGCCTTGGGAACCCATTCCTTTTCCGGCAAAGCGCCCATGATCTCGCTAATGCCGTGCATCGAAATCAGCTTAATCAACTGGTTCCGATAATCGTCTGGCATCCAGTCATCCGCTTCGATCTTTTCTCCACGATCGATTCTCGCTAAAAACGCTTCCATTTTTTCGTTTTCCGTCAAATCAGAACGTTCCATCTGTGTTTGCATGGAGAAAACCTCCTTTTACCCGTTGTCCATTATGATAATTTTATAATACGTTTTTATAACGTTATAATAACATAACGTCATACTTTTTTGCAATACGCTTCCGTCGTGAACCAGCTCATTCCAGCCGTCCGGACAGGGCAGCCGCCTTCTTCAACTGCTCTGCCATATGCCGCAGCTCCTGCATGACCGCATCCAGCTCCTGTATGCGCGTAGACTGCTGCAGGCTGTGGTTCAGCGTCTTTTCCATCTCCCCGGACACTGTGGCGACGAGTTCGTTCATCTCAGCCAAAATGCGAAAAATATCCTTCGCCGACGTCGAAGTCGTTTGCGAGAGCTGGCGAATCTCCTCTGCGACGACGGAAAAGCCCCGCCCGGCCGCTCCGGCACGCGCTGCTTCCAGCACGGCATTCAAGCCAAGCACGTTCGAACGGGTGGAAATGTTGCGAATCAGCTCGTTGATTTGCGTCGTCTCCGCGATCTTCACTTCCATCTGGCTCGCTGCGTCGCTCAGCGTGTGGCTGGCCTGCGCCAGATTTTCCGCGTCTTTCGCCAGGCTCTCGGTATGCAGGGCGATGTTTTCCAGCGCGCTCGTCAAATTTTCCGCCAGGTTGCGCAAACGGTCTTCCTGGTCAGTCGTTACGCCAGTTGCCAGGCAGCCCACCACTTGTCCCTTTTCGACGATGGGATAGCCGACTGCTATGTACGGAATGCCGTAAATTTCCTTGGAGATCTTCTTCACGACCCGCTTGTTTTCTGCAATCGCCATCGCATTGATGCTGCCCGGACGCAGCGGGTCCCCTGTTTTGATCCCGAGATTCAGCCCTTGGGCCGGATAGTAGGCGAGAAATTTTTCCCGGTCGGTGACCCCGACCATGCAATCGAACAAAAACGCTTTTTGCAAAATGGGCGCGACCGTAAGCAAGCTGTTTAAAAGCTGCGACATGTTTCTTCCCTCCTGGCGCGGGGACGAAAACGGCTATTCTCCCCGCCATCGTCAAGTCTGCGGAAAGAACAGCCATCGTCTCCTACTGCCTCATCGATTTTGCTACTTTACAATCTGGAATTTGCCATCCTTCACTTCGACCATAATCATGCTATCTTCCGTCAGGCCGTTGTGATCTTCTGCCGAGAACGTAAATTCCCCGGTAACGCCTACGTACTTCACTTTTTCCAGAACTTCACCCAGCTTGGAAGCATCGCCGCCTGCCTGCTTCAAGCCTTCCACGAGCAGGTTCAAGCCGTCGTAGCCGTATCCGGCAAAGCCGTCCGGCTGCGTGTTGTACGCCGTCTGGTAGCCTTCTGTGAATTTTTTGATGATAGCCGCTTGCGGGTCGTTCGCATCGACCTGATCGGGCACGAGCAGCTTGCCCGCTACCATCAGGACGCCTTCGCCCGCGTCGCCAACCAGCTCAAGAAACTTGCTGTTCGCCGACCCGTGGCTGCTGATGATCGGAATGCCGAGGTTCAACTGCTTCGCTTCCTTCACAATCGTCGCCGGGCCAGGGTTGGTACCTGCCACGATCAGCGCCTGTGCATCCGTGCCTTTGATTTTGGTCAACTGGGAGCTCATGGACGGGTCCTTCGTCCCGTACTTCTCTTCTGCCACAATCGTAATGCCGTACTCCGGCGCGTATTTTTGCAGTTGGGTCGTCCAGCCGCTACCGTACGGATTGCTGTCGTTGAGCGTTGCGATTTTCGTAATGCCTTTTTCTTTCAAATATTTAAAAATGCGCTTCGTGCCGTGCACATCGGTATGCGGTGTTTTGAAAATGCCTGCGCGCACAGGGTTGGTAATCTGGTCCGCGGCTGCCATCGAGATCAGCGGCAGCTTCTCGGCTGCGGCAAACTCCGCCATCCCCAGGGAAGGGCCGCTGCCGGACGAGCCGAGCACAGCGACTACTTTTTCTTTGGAAACGAGCTTCTTGATCGCTTTGACCGCTTCGGTGTTATCCGACTTGTCGTCTTCGAACACAACCTCTACCGGACGGCCATCCACACCGCCTGCTCCGTTGATTTCCTTGACCAACAGCTCAACTGCCTGCTTTTCCGGTACGCCGAGCGGGCTGTTCGGACCAGTCAGGGAGAAAATCGCCCCTACCTTGATCGGTTCTTTGCTCTCTGTCGCTGCAGTCTGCCCGCCGCCGGATTGTTGTGCTTGCTGCCCGCCGCCGCCACAGGCGCTGAGCATGACGAGAGAAGCAATCGCAACCGGGTACAGCCACTTGCCAAACGTTCGTTTTTTCATCGTAAAACCCCCTTCGATTATCTATCTTCTATAATGTCAAACTGCCTGATGGGAGTGACCCAAATAAGCAGATTGCACTCGCGGATCGTTACTGATCTCTTCAGCGCTGCCTTCGAGCATGACCTCTCCCGTACTCAGGACGTAGGCTCTGTCGGAGATGGCCAGCGCAGCGCGAGCGTTTTGCTCGACCAGCAACACCGTCGTGCCCCACTGGGAGCGAATCTCCTGCACGATCGTCAAAATTTCCTTGGCAATCAGCGGAGCGAGGCCAAGCGACGGCTCGTCCAGCAGCAAAAGCTGCGGTCTGGATAAAAGCGCCCGGCCAATCGCAAGCATTTGCTGCTGCCCCCCTGAAAGCGTTCCCCCTAGTTGCCACTTCCGCTCCGCCAGGATCGGAAAGCGCTCGTAAACTGTCTGCATTTCTTTGGCGATTTCTTTTTTGCTCGTCTTCGGCATGCGATGAGAAGCGCCGAGCCACAAGTTGTCCTCTACGGTCAGCGTGGAAAAAATTTGCCTGCGCTCCGGCACGTGCGCCATCCCGCGCGGCACCACAAGCTCGGCCGGAATCCCCGTAATGTCTGTATCGCGGAACCAGATTTTCCCTTCCTTCGCGCTGTGCAGCCCGCAGATGCAGTTCAACAACGTCGTTTTGCCTGCGCCGTTTGCGCCGAGCAGCGAGACGATCTCCCCTTCGTTGACTTGCATCGTAATGCCGTGCAACACTTCTACGGGACCGTAGCGAGCCGTGATGTTGTCCACTTTTAAAATCGCTTTCTCCATCTGTTTTCCCCCTACTCTTCTTCCGTTCCCAAATAGGCCGCGATGACGCGCGGGTTCTCCTGGATTTCGCGCGGGGTTCCTTCCGCAATTTTCGTGCCCTGATCGAGAACGACGATGCGGTCTGCGATCGTCATAATCATGTCCATGTCATGCTCTACCAGCAAAATCGCCGTGCCGCTGTCGCGAATCTCGCAAAACATCCGGCTCATCTCCGCCGTCTCGGTATGGTTCAGGCCTGCCGCCGGCTCGTCGAGCAAGAGCAGCTTCGGTCCGGCGACCATCGCCCGGGCAATCTCCATCAGCCTCAGCTTTCCGTACGGCAAGCTTCCCGCAAGCTGCTGGGATTCCGGCGCCAGTCCGACACGCCCGAGCCAGGCGTGCGCCTTTTGTTCCATCATTTTCTCTTCTCTTTTCGCGCTGCCGAGGTTCATGCCGCAGGCAAACAGGCTGGAGCGCGTCTTCGTATGCATCCCGACCATGACGTTTTCGAGTACGGTCATATCGTCAAACGTCTGGAGGTTTTGAAACGTGCGGGTGATCCCCAATCCGGCGTATTCGTAGCCGGGGACTCGCGTCATCGGCTTGCTCTGGAAGCGAATCTCGCCTTCGGAGGGAGGAATGACGCCCGACACCATGTTCAGCACGGTGCTTTTCCCCGCGCCGTTCGGGCCGATCAGCGCCAAAATCTCGCCTTCCCGCACTTGAAAGTTCACCTGGTTGACAGCTCGTACCCCGCCAAAATCGCGGGACAGCTCCTGCACTTCCAACAGAGTTGTCATGTTGCCGCCTTCCTTTCTACCCGCTCGCCAGACTGCGTCTTCGCGGCCAGTTCTTTTGCCTTTTTCGCTTGCGCTTTTTCATAGGCGGAACGAATCCGCGGCACAAGTCCCTCTGGCATGAACATGACGATCAAGACGAGGATGCCGCCGAAGACGATCGTATCGACGTCGCCCTGCAAGCCTGGAATGACTTCGCTGAGCAGAATCAATCCTTCGCTGATAAAGCCGATCAGTACGGTGCCGATCAGCGCCCCCCATATACTCGTCATCCCCCCGATGACGACCATGGTGAGAAATTTGATCGATTCGTGCAGTCCGAACGGCTGCGGATCGAGAATCCCCATGTAGTGGGCGTACAAGCCGCCGGAAATTCCGGCGAACATCCCGCTGACCACGAAGGCGTTCAGCTTGAACTTGCGCACGTCAACGCCCATCGAGGTTGCGGCAATCTCGCTTTTGTGAATCGCGCGAAAAGCTCTGCCGACCCGCGAATGCATAAGGTTGAGCGAGAATAACAGCACACAGGTGACGATCGCCCAGATCAGGTAGTACATGGACAGCTCGCTGCCGCCGAACAGCGGCACCTGCGGAATGCTAATCATCCCGCTCGCCCCGCCAGTGACCGGCTCCCACTCGGTAATGCCGATCTGGACGATGTAGCCAAAGGCCAAGGTCGCCATGGCGAGGTAGTAGCCTTGCAGCCCGGCGATCGCCCTGCCGAGAATAAAGGCGAACAGGCCGGGAATGATTGCGGAGGCGACGAGGCCGACGAGCGGCGACAGGCCGTACTTCGTGGTCAAAACGGCGGACGTGTATGCACCGATTCCCCAGAAGGCTGCTTGTCCGAGCGAAATCTGTCCGGCAAGCCCCATCACCAGACAAAGCCCGATCGTCACGATAGCATGCAGCCCGATAATAATCCCGACGGAGCGGTAATACTCATCCGGCATCACGAACGGGAACACCACCATCAAGGCGAGATAAATGCCGAAGCCTTTTCCCCATTTCGTCAACAACCGCTTCATCTACAGCCCTCCTTTTCCTACGCTGCGTTCTCCAAAGAGGCCGGATGGCTTCACCAGCAGCATGCCGATCAGAACGAGAAACGCGATCGCGTCCTTCATCCCGGAGCTGACGTAGCCTGCTCCGAGCGACTCGACGATGCCGAGCAAAAAGGCGGCAACCGCTGCACCGAGCGGATTGCCCAGACCGCCCAGAATGGCTGCGGAGAATCCTTTGATTCCGAGCAGCACCCCGATGTCGTAGGAGGTCACGCTAAGCGGGGCAATCACGATTCCGGCAATCGCTCCGGTGGCTCCGCTGATTGCGAAGGCGAGCATGCTCATCTTCGTGGGTGAAATCCCCATCAGGCGGGCAGCCATCGGATTGACCGAACAGGCGTTGATCTTTTTCCCCAAAATCGTCTTATCCATCAAGTACCAGAGAAGAAACAGAATAATAAGGACAGCGGCCAAAATCCACACGCTTTGCGTAGCAATCGTCACGCCCCCGAACGAGATCGGCTCGTTGCTCGTGATCGGCTCCAGCGCAAATGCATCCTTGCCCCATATAAAGCTGGCGATGCCTCGAATCAAAGTGGAAATGCCTATTGTCAAAATTATCAAACTAATAGGACTGGCCTTTTTCACATAAGCGATGACATACTTCTGCATGATGATGCCGATTGCCGTCACTGCTATGATGGCGAGCAGCGCTGCTAATCCGTACGGCAGATTCATCCCGATCAAGGCAACCGTCACCATTCCGCCCAGCATCAAAAATTCTCCCTGTGCGAGATTAATGACTTTGCTCACGTTGTAAATCGTGATGAACCCTACCGCGACGATCGCATAAATACCGCCGCTGACGAGGCCGTTTGCGACATACTGCAACAGTTCCGTCATATTCGTGCTGTACCCCCTTTTGTATCGCGTCCGAACAAAACTACCATCTAAAACGCTTACATTTTATTTATTGGAAATATTATTGCAGAAGAAATGCCCTAGCATATTGACTAGGGCGCTTTCTTCGTAGCAACCGCCTAATGTACGGGTGCAGCTTCATACACCGTCTCGAAGAATCGAACTGCCCCTGGATTCAAAAGTTGATAATAGTTTTGGAACAATTGATCCGCTTCTTTGCCCAGCCACAGATCCGGCAGCAGTTCCTGCGGCAAGTCCGGGTCGATAAACAAAAATTTGCGATATTCATGGACGAGCTTGGTCTTTTCCACGAAGCAATGGCTGTCGGCTACTTCCTCGCCGCTGCTGATCTTCGCGGATAGCTGCTCGAACTGCTCGCGATACGTATCAATAAATTCTTTGTACTTCGCGTTGATCTCGTCGATGTTCCAGCACTTCTGCACCAACTGCTTGGGATCGCTCCAGCCCAGGTGCCCTGCGCTGAAAATTTCGACGTGCTCCGTGATCTCGTGCGACTCGGTCAGTTCTTTTACCCGGTCGGCGAGGTCGTTCGGGCTGATCCACGTGCTCGTCGTCAGCATCCCGAAGCCCATCCAGCCCAGTTCCTTGCGCAGTTGGTCGCGCAGAGCGCGGCGCTCCTCCGGTATGTTGTAGCTGGCAATGCACCACTTGCCATCCCACACGTCTGTCTCGACTTTATAAATGCGGGCCGCCGCTTCCTCCAGCCGTTTTTTCCCACGCTCGGATACCGAATAATAGCTCTTGTTGCCTACTTTTCTCGACTCCAGCCAGCCCTGGCGGAGCATCCGGGAGATCGCTGCGCGAACAGCAGGCTCGGACAGGCCGAACTCTCCCATGAGCCGCGTCAGGCTGCCGATCCAGATTTCGCTCCCGTAATGACGGACGTATTCCCCGTAAATCGTAAAAAGCATGGATTGTGGCTTCACGTTTCTTCAACCCCCAGATCGATTCATACCTATTCGCTGTGAAATTGTACCATATTCTCTAGTGAGTGCGTGAATCGATTGAGAGTATGACGACAAAATGATATTACGTTATTTTAACGCAATTATATTAAAACATTTTAAAAGAGTCAATTTATTCTGGATGATTTATTTTTCAGCGCTGATTTCGGCTTGCAATGCCTCAAAACGCTGCCTGATTTCGTGCTTGTTGAAGATCGCCTGGGTAAACGTTCCGACCCCGACGCGATTGCGGGCGGTGTCCGCTGTCACCTCGCACACCACCCGTTTTTTCGTCACTTCCTGGCAAACCGCCTTGAACGTCACTGTCTGGCCGACTACTGCGGGGCCGACATGGCGGATGTCCACAGCGAAGCCGGAGCCTTCCTCATCCTCTTCCAAAAACGGCAAAATCACCTGGCGTCCTGCCCATTCCATGTAGTAGATCATGCTGACGGTCGACATGACCGGATGCACGACCTCGCCTTCAAACTTAGGCAGCATGTCTTCGGTGACGGTCACCGTAAACTCGGCCGTCGTCCCCGGTTGCAGCCCTTCCTTCACACGCCTTCGCCTCCAGTCTCCCGCAAGCGCCTATACGCGCTCAATGATGGTCGCAATCCCCTGGCCCACACCGATGCACATCGCAGCCAGGCCATAGCGGGCTTCACGGCGCTCCATCTCATACAGCAAGGTCGTGAGGATGCGCGCGCCGCTTGCCCCGAGCGGATGGCCCAGCGCAATCGCTCCGCCGTTGACGTTGACCAGCTCTGGGTTGACCCCCAACTCGCGCACGCAGGCTACTGCTTGTGCGGCAAACGCTTCGTTAAATTCGAACAGTTCGATTTGCTCAATCGACAGGCCCGCCTGCTTCAACGCCTTGCGCGTTGCCGGAACCGGCCCAATGCCCATCACGGACGGATCGACCCCTGCCACTGCGGACGCGACGATGCGCGCACGCGGCTTCAGCCCGGCCGCCAAAGCCGCCTCCTGCTCCATGACGAGCAGGGCGCTCGCCCCGTCATTCAAGCCGCTGGAATTGCCCGCTGTGACCGTGCCGTTCGCCTGAAAAGCAGGTTTCAGCTTTTGCAGTTGCTCGATCGTCGTCTCCGGACGCGCGTGCTCGTCGCGGTCAAACAAGGTCACATCGCCTTTGCGTCCTTTCAGCTCGACCGGAACGATCTCCTGCGCCCATTTTCCTTCTGCGAGCGCGGTGGCGTAGTTTTGCTGGCTGCGCAGCGCGAACTCGTCCTGCGCTTCGCGGCTGATGCCGTACTGTTCCGCGACCTTCTCCGCCGTCTCTCCAAGGCTGATCGGCGGGTACAGCTCGTTCATTTTATCGTTGACCAGCCGCCAGCCGAGCGTCGTGTCGACCAGTTGCTGATTGCCGCGCTGAAAAGCAGTCCCCGGCTTCATCATCACCAGCGGAGCGCGCGTCATGCTCTCCAGCCCGCCTGCGATGTACACCTGACCTGCGCCTGCCTTGATCGCATTCGCGCTCTGATTGACAGCTTCCAGGCCGGAGCCGCACAAGCGGTTGACCGTCACGCCCGGCACTTCGACAGGCACTCCGGCCAGCAGCAAAGACATCCGCGCCACGTTGCGGTTGTCTTCGCCTGCCTGGTTGGCGCAGCCCATAATGACGTCATCAATCGTCTTCGGATCAATGTCATTTCGTTCCAGCAGCTTTTGAATGACCAATGCCCCCAGATCATCCGGGCGCACTTCTTTCAAGGCGCCGCCAATCCGTCCGATTGGCGTCCGCACAGCATCGATAATGACCGCTGTTTTCATCTTCCACTCCTCCAATGCAGTAGGACTTCTCTTCTGCTACAGCGCTTCTACCAGCGTCGCCAGCCCTTGGCCGCCGCCGATGCACAGCGAGACGATTCCGTATTTTTTCTGGCGGCGGCGCAGCTCGTACAGGATCGTGCCTGCCAGCCGGGCGCCGCTCATGCCGAGCGGATGGCCCAAGGCGATCGCTCCGCCGTTTACATTTGTCTTCTCCGGATCAAGCCCCAGCTCGCGCATGCAGGCGAGCGACTGGGAGGCAAACGCTTCGTTCAGCTCGAACAGGTCGATGTCCTCTACCGTCATGCTGACTTCGGCAAGCAGCTTGCGGATGGCTGCGACTGGTCCTATGCCCATGATGCGCGGATCGACTCCGGCGCAGGCAAAATGCACGATTCGCCCAAGCGGAGCGACTCCTGTACGCTTCACCATTTCTTCGTTCATGAGCAAAAGAGCCGCCGCGCCATCGTTAATCCCTGAGGAGTTGCCGGCCGTCACGCTGCCGTTTTTGCGAAAGGCAGGGCGCAGCTTCGCAAGCGACTCGACCGTGGAGTCGCGGCGCGGAAACTCATCTGTGTCAAACAGCGTTTCTTCCCCTTTTTTCCCGCGCAACAGGACGGGAATGATCTCGTCCTTGAACAAGCCTGCGTCAATCGCGGCGATCGCGCGGCGCTGGCTCTCGGCGGCAAACAAATCCTGATCCTCGCGGCTGATGCCAAACTGCTCCGCCACGTTTTCCGCGGTATCGCCCATGGTCAAATCGCCGTAAAGCGACACAGGCGCCGAGCGCGGCCCGCCAAACGATTCGATCAGCGCCTGGGCGCCGCGCTGGTACGGCTGCTCGAATTTTTCCATGATGTACGGGGAACGGGTCAAATTTTCTACTCCGCCTGCGAGCATGACCTGGCTGTGTCCTGCCTGGATGGACTGGGCAGCGAGATTGACCGCTTCCAGCCCGGACGCGCACACCCGGTTCACCGTCAGCCCTGGAATCGTCTCGGGCAGCCCTGCTTTGAGCAGACCTACGCGAGCAATATTGATAAACGGCCCCGCCGAAATGACATTGCCCATGATGACGCCATCGACAGCATCCCCGGTTTGTCCCGCTTGCGCCAATGCTCCGTTCAGCACGATGGCTGTCAGGTCATCAATCGGCGTATGCTTCAGACTGCCTCCCAGCTTGCCAATCGGCGTGCGCACGGCAGCCGTTACGTAGACGTCGCTTTTTTTCATCGTCATGCCTTCACACCCACTTTGCTCTCATAGGTATAAAAGCCCTGTCCGCTGCGCACGCCGACGCGTCCTGCCAGCACGAGCTTTCTGAGCAGTGGTGCCGGGCGGTAACGCTCCTCCGCCAGATCGCGCTGCAAGCCTCTGACAATGGCAAAAATCTCGTCCAGCCCGATGCGGTCCGCCCATTCCAGCGGTCCGTACGGATAGTTGGTGCCTTTTTTCATCGCGATGTCGATATCGCTGGCCGTCGCCGCCTTCTCCATCAGCGTGAACGCCGCCTCGTTAATAATCAGGGAGAGAATGCGCGGGAAAACCAGTCCCACCTCGTCCGCGACGATTTCCGTCTCTTTGCCGAGCGACTGGAAAAAGACTTCGGCCGCTTGAATCGTCGCTGGCGCTGTTTGCAGGGCAGGCGCGATCTCGATCAGCTCCCGCTCCGCGAGCGGCACGAGCGTCCCGAACCCGCACACCCGCTTTGGATGCTGCGCCCAGGAAGCTACTTCTGTCGCCGTGATCGCAAGCGAGGTCGTGAGGATCGGCACTGCCGGGGCAAGCAGGCTGTCCAGCGCGCGAATCAGCTCTCCCTTTTGCTGCAAGTCGAGGTTGCTCACCTCTACCGCGAGCGAAACCGCCGCAGGTTCTGCCGCCGCTTCCGCCACAGAGAGCACCTGGTATCCTTTTTCTGTAAAAAGCTGTTGAAGCTCTGCAAAAAGCGGACTTGTACCCGCGAGCACGACCGCCTTATTTGTCATAGTCATAGAAGCCTTCCCCCGTCTTTCTGCCCAGGCTGCCGGCCTGCACCATCCGCTGCTGAATCCGGCTGGGCTTAAATCGTCCTTCATGGAAGAAGTCGGTATAGACCGATTCGGTCGTGGCAAAATTGATGTCGATGCCGATCATGTCTTGCAGCTCAAACGGTCCCATTTTGAACCCGCCTGCGCGCTTCATGATCCGGTCGACCTGCTCTACCTCTGCGACATGGTCGCCCAAGATGCGCAGCGCCTCGTTGTAGTACGGACGCGCGATGCGATTGACGATGAAGCCGGGCGTATCCGTCACCAGCACGGGCACTTTGCCCAGCTCCGTTGCGAAGCGATACGCTGCCTGCACGTTTTCCTCGCTCGATTTTTTGCCGCGAATGACTTCCACCAGCGGCATGACGGGCGCCGGGTTGAAAAAATGAAACCCGAGAATGCGCTCGGGATGGGGAAGCCCTCCGGCAATTTGCGTGATGGAAATGGAGGAAGTATTGGTGAGCAACAGCGCATCTGCCCGGCAAATCCGGCTCAGCTCGCTGAAAATGCTTTTTTTCAGGTCGAGGCGCTCCGGCACTGCTTCGATGACGATGTCGCACTGCGCCAACTGCTCCATATCCGATACAAGCTTTGCCCGGGCCAGTGTGTCTGCCCGCTCCTGCTCGCTGATTTTGCCTTTTTCCACGTCCTTGCCCAAAATGGATTGCAAATAGGCGAGTGCTTTGTCCAAAACCGCCTGATTGGCGTCCAACAGCACTACCTGATGCCCTTTGCGGATACAGACGAGAGCGATGCCCGCTCCCATCGTTCCCGCACCGATGACGCCCACTGTTTTTGTATTCACTAGACTTGTGCCTCCCTTCGCTCCTAACGGCCGGTAAAACGGGGAGCGCGCTTTTCCATGAAGGCCGCGACCCCTTCCTTGTGGTCCGCTGTGCTGCCTGCGACCTCCTGTGCATACGCCTCGTAGTCCAACGTCTCTTCCAGTCCCATTTCAAGCCCTTTGTACATCGTGCGCTTGATGAGGCCAATGCCTCGCGTCGGGAGGGCAGCGAGTTTTTCCGCATAGGCTACCGCTTCTTCCATGAAGCTCTCCGCCGGATACACCTTGTTCACGAGTCCGATGCGCAGCGCTTCCTCTGCCGATACTTTTTCTCCAGTCATCGCCAACTCCAGCGCCTTGCCGATGCCGACGATGCGCGGCAGGAAGTAGCAGCCCCCCGAATCGGGCACAAGCCCGATGCTGACAAATGCGTTGACAAAAGACGCCTTTTCCGATGCCAGGCGAATGTCGCAGGCGAGCGCCAGGCTCATGCCTGCTCCTGCCGCCACGCCGTTTACGGCCGCGACAATCGGCTTTTCCGTCTTTTGCAACTGGAGGATCATCGGATTGTAGCGCTTGCGCAAAAATCCGCCAAAGTCGATGTCTTCGCCCGATACTTCGCCAAGGTCCTGTCCGGCATTGAACGCCCGCCCCGCTCCCGTCAGGAGAATGCAGCGCACAGCGTCATCCTTTTGCGCCTCTTTGAGCGCCGCAACGATTTCCTTGTGCATGACCTCGGTAAAAGCGTTGAATTTGTCCGGCCGGTTCAAGGTCACGACTGCTACGCCTTCCGCTACTTCATAAAGAATGGTTTCGTACATGGCCGCCTCCTATTTACCCGTAAACCGGGGTTTGCGCTTTTCCAGGAAAGCTTGCATGCCTTCCTTGCGATCCTCGCTGGCGAGCAGCAGATAGAAGCCGTTTCGCTCGTAATCCATGCCTTCTCCCAGCGGCAAATCGTCTGCTTTGTGGACCGCTTTTTTAATCATCTGCACGGCGAGCGGCGGCTGTGCGGCGATTTGCTTCGCCAGCTTGCGGGCCTCCTGAAAGTACGCCTCTACCGGCACGACCCGATTGACCAGCCCGTAACGCAGCGCCTCCTTCGCCGAGATCGGCTCGCCCGTGAGCAGCATTTCCATCGCCTTGCGCAAGCCGACCGCGCGGGTCAGCCGCTGCGTGCCGCCTGCCCCCGGCATGACGCCCAGCTTGATCTCCGGCTGCCCGATCACGGCTGTTTCCGAAGCGATGACGATATCGCAGTTCATCATCAGCTCGCAGCCGCCGCCGAGCACGAAGCCGCTGACTGCGCCGATAATCGGCTTGGAAATGAGCGACATCCGATCCCAGACGGCGAATTGGTCCCGCTTCATGATCTCGATCGCGGACGCCTCGGCCATCTCGTTGATGTCGGCTCCGGCTGCAAATGCCTTGTCATTGCCCGTCAAAATGATCGCGCGAATGTCCGGGTCCCGGTCCATCCGCTCCAGCTCGGCAACCAGCTCATCCACTAATTGCAAATTCAGTGCGTTGAGAATCTTCGGTCGATTCAACGTAATAATCCCGATTCCATCCTCGCTGGCTGTTAGGATATATTCGTAAGCCATGCGCTTTTCACACCCTTTTTCGCAGGTAGTCGATCCGACAATCGCAAGCTAAATCGCAGCCTGAGCCTTGCCCCGATTGTCTACGATGCGGATTGCTTTTCCTTCGCTGCGCGTCAAGGAATTCGGCGGTTGAATGCGCAGCACGACGGATACGCCCAACGTATTTTTAATCATGTGCCCAATCTCTTTTACAAGATGCGACAAAGCAGCGCTTTCATTTCCGCTGATCTCGCTGGCGTACTCCTGTGTCAGCTCGCAGTGGACTTCAAACCGATCAAGCGCTCCGTCGCGTTCGATCACAACTTGATAGTGCGGTGCCAGTTGGTTGAAAGTCAGCAAAACAGACTCGATCTCTGTCGGGAATACGTTGACGCCGCGAATAATCAACATATCGTCTACGCGCCCTTTGATCCGCGACATGCGCATGGTCGTGCGGCCACACTTACAGGGCTCCGGATTGAGCGAAGCGATGTCTCCTGTGCGATAGCGGATCACCGGGAACGCTTCTTTGGTCAAAGAGGTGAAAACAAGTTCGCCTTCCTGTCCGTAAGGCAGCACTTCGCCTGTATTCGGATCAATAATTTCGGCGTAGAAATGGTCTTCTGCGATGTGCAGTCCATCCTGCGCTTCGTGGCACTCGATGGATACGCCTGGCCCCATGACTTCGCTCAAGCCGTAAATGTCCACCGCTTTAATATCGAGCGCTTCTTCAAGCTGTACGCGCATTTCCTCGGACCACGGTTCCGCCCCGAAAATTCCGTATTTGACGCTGGTTTCCCGCGGGTTGATGCCTTGTTTTTTCATTTCCTCGACGATGTTGAGCACGTAGGAAGGCGTCGCTGCGATTCCGCGCGGCTGGAAGTCCTCGATCAGCGTGATCTGGCGGGAAGTGTTGCCGCCGGATACAGGAACCGCTACTGCGCCGAGATACTCGATGCCATTATGCAGGCCAAGCCCTCCTGTGAACAGGCCGTAGCCGTACGCATTGTGGAAAATGTCCCCTGGCTGGCCGCCGGCACAGCAGATCGCGCGGGCCACGATTTCCGCCCAGTTTTCCAGGTCTTTTTTCGTGTAGCCGACAACGGTCGGTTTGCCTTTTGTCCCCGACGAGCCGTGGATGCGGGCGACTTCGTTCATGTCTACCGCAAACAGCTTGAATGGGTAGTTTTCCCGCAGGTCTGTCTTTTTCATGAACGGCAGCTTGCGGATGTCTTCGATGGACTGGATGTCTTCCGGTTTTACCCCTGCTTCGTCGAACGCTTTTTTATGAAACGGCACTCGTTCGTAGACGCGTGCGGCCGTTTCCTTCAAGCGCTCCAGTTGGAGTTGAGTCATTTTTTCTCTTGACAGCGTTTCCATTTCCGTATTAAAGATCATGCCGTTTCCCTCATTCCATTACGTTATGTCTTTGCATGCTTGCTGCTTATTCGCCCTTGAATACAGGTTTGCGCTTTTCGCGGAACGCTTCCAGCGCCTCCAGACGGTCTTTGGTTGGAATAATGACCTCGTAGCACATCGTTTCTACATCCAGCCCTGTTTGCAAATCGACGCTGCTGCCGCGGTCGATGGCGGCTTTTGCCTGATAGACGGCGAGCGGCGCGTTGCCGAGAATTTCATGGGCCAGTCCCATTGCCAGCGCATGCAATTCTTCCTGATCGCGGGCTGTCCCATTCACGATTCCTAAGCGGTTGGCTTCCGTCGCCTGAATGCGGCGTGCCGTCAAAATCAGCTCTTTCGCTTTGGCCGGACCGATCAGCCGGGACAAACGCTGCGTCCCCCCTGCCCCTGGAATGATGCCCAGGCTCACTTCAGTCAGCCCCATCTTGGCGTCTTCCAGTGCGTAGCGGAAGTCGCAGGCAAGCGCCAGCTCGAAGCCTCCGCCAAAGGCAAAGCCGTTAATCAGCGCAATCGTCGGCTGTGGCAGCCGCTCCAACGCGGTGAACACATCGCGAATTTTGCGGACGTTGCGCCGTACTTGCTGCTCGTTTAACGTGCGGCGTTCTTTCAAATCGGCCCCTGCGCAAAACGCCCGGCCTTCGCCTTTTATCAGCAGGACGCGGATGTCTTTTGACTCCAGCCGCACCTGCTCGATCAGGTCACCCAGACGTTCCAGCGTATCGTAGTTCAGTGCATTCAGCTCATCCGGACGGTTCAGCGTGATGATCGCCACGTGGCCGTCTCGTTCAAAGCGAACGGTTTCCTCCATGCTCTGCGTCCTCCTTGTGCAGCCATTTCCTCCAGTGCGGTTAGCGGTTCGGGTTGACCCGCGCATACGTCCCTGTCGCAAAAGCAACCAGCTTCCCGTCGCAGGTCACGCGCGCTTCCATAATAATCAGGCTTTTTCCCTGCTTCAAAACGCGCGATTCGGCTTCCAGCCGCTCTCCGCGAGCAGGGTACAAATATTGAATCTTGCTCTCTACCGTGACGCATTGTTGCACACCGTCTACATGGGGAGCGGCTCCATGTCCCATCGCTACATCAGCCAGTGTCGCCGTTACGCCTCCATGCACGACGCCATCGATGCTATTGAACAGCTCAGGGCGAATTTTCAGCGCTACCTTGCAGCCCTGTTCATCTCGATGTACGACTTCTATGCCCAGGTAGTGGTTAAAACGATTGCGGATTTCCACTGTCATCCTCTCGCCCCCGTGTTAGTATCCTCGTGAAACAGTGAAAGGAGCCTGTGCTCCTCGCATTCGGCTTCCTTTCCCTGTCTGATTTTCGCATTTGGTTTATTTCGGTTCGTCAATCGCGACGAAGTATTCGTTTTTCCGATACGCCAGGGCGTCCAATGTCGCTACCAGGCCATGCTCGGTTTCTACACGGATGCGGTACCAGGCTGTCCGGTTGTTCTTCTTCTCCTCCGTGGCAGTTGCCACCAGTCGGTTTCCTTTCATGGCTGCGGCCAAAAATCCGATGTTCATAGACAACGCCACGGATGTTTTGCCGTAGGAATTACAGGCTGCTGCGAAAACAAAATCAGCCAGGGAGAAAATGATCGCGCCATGCGCTGTGCCGTGTGCGTTCAGCATGTGTTCGGCCACGGTCACTTCCGCTGTCGCCGTCCCTTCCCCAAGCTCGATCAGCTTGACGCCTAAAAATTGGGCAAATTGGTCTTGCTTCAGCTTTTCGCAAATTTCATCGTAGTGCTTGCGATGAAGCTCTCGCTCGTCGACAAATGTTTTCCCGCTCATCGATTAGACCACTTCAGCAAAATGCATGGACACCACTTGGCCGGCAAATCCACGCAAGTCTTTTCCTGCTGCACGTCCCTCTGGAGATGACAACGCTTCCAACAGAGCCTCTTTTGTTTCAAAGTACATTTCTGCGATCAGGTGCAGATCGGACTCGCCCATTGGCGTGCCGTAAACCTTGCTCACTTCCATCTTGACCAGGCCAGGCATTTTTTCTGCGAGTGCAGCGTGCACTTCGAAATAGTGCTTGTCAAAAGCCTCGATATCTTCAGGCTTGCGATAAATTGCCACCAATTTCACCATTACGATCCCTGCTTTCATCAGTTTATTTCACAAAACATGTGACGAGATAATGATATAACGTTATTTTAACGCATGTTTATATTTTTATTATATAAAGCCTTTCCGACAGGTGCAAGTATTTTTCAAAAAGCAAGAAAACTCTGTCGCCGGAATCTTCTGGTGCAAAACCTGCTACTATCATCATGCTTATCTTTGTTTTGCTTCGATAGTACAAAAAAATGGCTGCCAGAAATGACTTCCGACAGCCGATCAGAAAACTTGGCTGCGCCAAGCCATGGGCGCAGCCTTAGTTGCCCCTATACGGGATAAGAACCTTATCCATTCTTATCTGTAAAAAAAGAGGACAGACATGGCGTCTGCCCTCTTTGTCGCGCCTGGCGTTCTAAATCCACACCCAGTAAACGAAGACGATTATCGCAACCAGAATAAAGAACAACCCGGCGAAAATGCTGACTCGTGCAAACTCATGGCCTTTTTGGTCCATGTGCATCCAAACAAACAGTTGGAAGAGCGCCTGAACGAAGGCCAGTACGACGATGAACGGTACGGTGAAACCTGCCGGAACCACTTCATACGCTACTGCAATAAATGCCAGTGCGGTCAATACGAGAGATCCGATGAAAGCCACTACGTGTCGTTTAGGACTGTCGTGTTTTACTTTCGGCTTGCGTACCTCTTCATTTTGAGCATGTGCTCCCATAGATTACCCCACCTTTCCACCGATCATACCCATAAGATATACAACGGTAAAGATGAACACCCACACTACGTCGATAAAGTGCCAATACAAGCAGGCCAGGTAGAACTTCGGAGCCGTTACTACCGTCAGACCTTTTTTCACTGCCGACAACTGCAACAGGATGATCCACAAAATCCCGAACGCTACGTGGCCCCCGTGGAAGCCAACCAGCGTATAGAACGCGGAACCGAATGCACTCGTCGAGATTTTGTGGCCTTCATGCACGTAATGCACGAACTCGTAAATCTCCAGCGCAAGGAACCCGAGGCCGAGCAGTACAGTGATGGTCAGCCATACCTGAATCATCTTCAGGTTTTTCTTGTGCAGGGCGAGCGTAGCCATAACACTTGTCATCGAGCTGGTAAGCAGGATCAGCGTTGCGGCTGCAACCAGCGGCATATCGAACAGTTGCTGCGATGTAGGACCGCCGTTTACTTGATCGCGGAGCGCGATGAATGTTGCGAACAAGGAACCGAAAAGAACTGTCTCCCCGCCAAGGAAGAGCCAGAAGCCAAGAATCTTGTTCTTGCCTTCAAGGGTGGCTTTTTCCGGTTCATCAGGTAATACTGCGTTTGCATGATGTGTAGCCATTAAGCCTTAACCCCTTTCTCTTCGATTTCGTCCTCATGAATATGATAACCAGGATCGTCTTTTACAGAACGGGCGAACATGCTGGCGAATGTCACGAGCAAGCCGATAACCACGACAAAGTAGTTGTGGTACATGAAGCCGTAACCCGCAACAAACAAGCCTACAGACATCAGGAAAGGCAGGAACGATGGCGACGGCATGTGGATGTCACCAAGCGGTTCAGCAGGTGTCATGCCTTTGTTGCCAGCCATTTTCTCAATCCAGAATGCATCCAGACCGCGAACCAGCGGTGTTTGCGCAAAGTTGTACTCAGGCGGTGGCGACGGAATCGACCACTCAAGCGAACGTCCATCCCACGGGTCTGCAGGAGCGCGTTTGCCTTTTGCGGAAACAACGACGTTAACCAGGAACAGGATGGTACCGATCGTCATACCGAATACCCCGATCGTACTGATGAAGTTCCCGACATCGAGATCCTGACCTTTCAGGAACGTGTAGACGCGGCGCGGCATCCCCATCAAGCCAAGGAAGTGCTGCGGGAAGAAGGTAAGATGGAAGCCGATGAAGAACGTCCAGAAGTTCCATTTACCAAGTGTTTCATTGAGCATTTTCCCGAACATCTTCGGCCACCAGTAGTACAGACCTGCGAACAGACCGAACACAAGACCCCCTACGATAACGTAGTGGAAGTGCGCTACTACGAAGTAACTGTCATGGTATTGGTAGTCAGCCGGCGGAACCGCGAGCATAACCCCTGTCATACCACCGATTGTAAACGTCGGGATGAAGCCTACTGCAAACAGGTTTGCGGTAGGGAAGCGGATTTGTCCGCCCCACATGGTCAAAAGCCAGTTGAAGATTTTGATACCCGTAGGCACCGCAATCAACATCGTTGCCAGACCGAACAGCGTATTGGCGATAGCGCCCAAACCGGTTGTAAACATGTGGTGAGCCCACACCATGAAGCCAAGGAAGCCGATCAGCGCGGTTGCGAATACCATGGAGCTGTAACCGAACAGGCGCTTTCTGGAGAAGGTGGAAATGACTTCAGAAATCACACCGAATGCCGGGAGAATCAGGATGTATACTTCGGGGTGACCGAAAATCCAGAACAAGTGCTGCCAAATGACAACATTACCACCAGCGTCCGGATTGAAAAAGTTACCGCCGAACAGACGGTCGAACATCAACAGAACCAGGCCGACTGTAATCGCAGGGAACGCGAACAGAATCAGGCCGGATGTTACAAAAGACGCCCAGGTGAACATTGGCATACGCATGAATGTCATACCTGGAGCACGCATGTTGATGATGGTAACCAGGAAGTTGATACCACCGATCAGCGTACCAAGACCGGCAATTTGCAGACCGAGAACGTAGAAGTCTACCCCGCGGCCGCTAAATTGGTTCAAAGCCAAAGTTGTATAAGATGTCCATCCGGCATCTGGCGCTCCACCAAGGAACCAACTGGTGTTCAAGAGCACTCCCCCGAAGAAGAAGAGCCAGAAACCGAGAGAGTTAACAAATGGGAATGCTACGTCGCGTGCGCCAATTTGCAGCGGAACGACCGCGTTCATCAGCGCGAAGATGACCGGCATGACTGCCAAGAAAATCATCGTGGTGCCGTGCATGGTAATCAGTTCGTTAAATGTCTTGGCACCAACCACTTGAGCTTCTGGATACATCAACTGCAAACGGATCAGCAGGGCTTCGAAACCGCCAGCCAGAAAGAAAATTCCGCCGGCAATCAAGTACAGGATCGCGATCTTCTTGTGATCCACTGTCGTGAGCCAATCCCACAGCCCTGAACGTTTTGGCGCGGGTGCGTGAGAAGCATGTGCAGACACAGGTTTACCTCCTTTTTAAGCGTAACTGCCTATGACGAATGTCATTTCATTACGGTAATTACTTCACGCTGAGTGTAGACATGTACTCTACAAGCGCTTTCACTTGTGCATCGTCGAGGTTGAGGTTAGGCATGTTGTTGCCCGGTTTCACCTTTTGCGGATCTTTCAGCCACTCTGCCACATTCTCAGGCGTATGGGCGAGAATACCTGCTACGCGCTCGCGATCCGCGAAGTTGGTCAGGTTTGGACCCAGTTTGCCGCCTTTGCCGGCAATGGCATGACAGCCGAGACAGCTTTTGTTGAAGATTTCTTGACCTTGTGCAGCACCTGGGGATGTTGCAGCTACCGGCTCTTTGGACTGAACGCCCTTCATGCCGTTTGCCCAGTTGTCAAATGCAGCCTGGTCCATTACTTCCACCTTGAAGTCCATCAAGGCATGGGACGCTCCACAGAGCTCCGCGCATTTACCGTAGAAAATGCCTGTCTTGTCTGCTTGCAGCCAAATCTTGTTTTCCTGGCCTGGGTTGGTGTCGATCTTGCCGCCCAATGCCGGAATCCAGAATGCGTGCATTACGTCAGCAGAGGTCACGTGGAACTGAACCTTTTTGCCAACTGGCAGAACGAGGTCTTGTGCGGTTGCTACTCCCAGATCAGGGTACTCGAACTCCCACCAGAACTGGTGAGCGATTACCTTCACTTGAAGCGCTTCCTCTTTTGGATATTCCTTGTGCAGAGCGAAACCGGTCGTAACGGTTGGAATCGCCATGACAATCAGGAGCAGGAAAGGAATAACCGTCCAAAGAATCTCAAGTGCATGATTGCCTTCGACCTGTTTTGGAACGCCTTGCTGTCCCGGGCGCTTACGATATCGAATAAGGACGTACGTAAAGATCAGCATAACGACAATGAAGACGCCGATCATGATAGCGGAGGACAGCTTCATCAGGTCATACTGCATCGCAGCCACCGGGCCGGAAGGCTTGAGCGCTGAGAGCTCATCTTTGCCACACCCGGTTAACACCAGCGCCAGCAGACCAAAAAGAGAAAGCTGACGCCAAAACTGTTGCCAACCCTTCATACCAATGAACCCCTCTTTCTTCGTGTTGGTAACGTTCTAGCCACGCTTACAACTAGAAGCTTACGTACTCTTTCATTTGCGTAAGAAATAGCTAGCTATACTTTCCCCAACTATCATACCCAATCAGGAAAAGGATTAGCAGTCATTTCTAAAACAAACAAAAAGAGTAAAGGCCAAGAAAGCAGACTTCTACCAGTGCGTGGTAACCATTTAAGTATACATAAATTTTCCTTAATCTAAAGGCTATTTGTTATGATTTTGTTAACAAATTTATGAACAAATTTGTGAACTTTCAAGAGAAATGTAACCAGTTCAGGGAAGTTAAAGGAGATTCGCATGCAAAAAAGACCAATAGCACTAATCACTGGAACCTCTAGCGGCTTTGGAATGAACGCTTCTGTGGCATTAGTCAAGGCCGGATTTTACGTAATCGCTTCCATGCGCGACCTGGAAAAAAGGGGCCCTCTTGACAAAATTGCAAACTTGCATATAGCAAGCGAACATATGGAAGTGATTTCCTTGGACGTCACTCGCCCCGCCGAAATTGAGCAGGCGATCACCAGCATCATCGAACGGCACGGCCGCATCGACCTGTTGCTCAACAATGCAGGCTGCGCCTACGGCGGCTTTGCCGAGGAAATCCCTCCCGAGCACTGGCGCAGCCAGTTTGCAGTCAACGTGTTCGGCCTGATCGACGTCACTCGCGCCGTGCTGCCGCACATGCGGCGACAACAAGCAGGAAGGATCATCAATCTGAGCAGCATCAGCGGCCGCTTCGGCTTCCCCGGCCTCTCGCCCTACGCCGCTTCCAAGCACGCAGTCGAAGGCTTCAGCGAGTCGTTGCGCCTGGAGATGCTGCCCTATCACGTTTATGTGAGCGTCATCGAGCCAGGCTCGTATCGCACTCCGATCTGGGAAAAGGCGTTGCAAACCCAGCAGCCTGTCCCAGACTCCGACTCCGCCTATGCCGGGCAAATGAAGCTGCTGCGCCAGCATGTGGAATCAATCATGCGGTCTGCCCCGGAGCCGGACGCCGTCATCTCCGCAATCGTCCGCGCCGCGACCAGCCCCGCTCCCCGCTTTCGCTATCCGGTCGGGCGAAGCACGGTGCTGATGCTCGCGGCAAAAACGCTGCTTCCCTGGCGCTGGATCGAGCGGCTGGTTGTCAAAAAGCTGTCGCCTTCCTCCCACCGCGCAGACTGAACGCCACCGCTTTTCTCGTAGACCCAAGCAACAGCAAAAAGGACAGCCTCCCGTCTTCTTTAGACGTCGGAGCTGTCCTTCATCATGCGCGGCTCTATTCATTTCCCGAACGGATGGCTCTAAGCAACCACGTATGCTGCAAATATTCGGCCACCCCGTAAAAGATCGCGACAAATCCCGCTCCTATCGGCGAAACCTGGGCCTCTGGCAAAAAGACGACGCTGCCGTAGACGATGAGAAAGCCGATGATGAAATCAATAGCGGTCGTAAGCCAAAGACTGCCGGGCGCGAGAATGGCCCTGTCCAGAAAAAAACCGGCGAGAGCGAGCACGAACCCCACTCCGACCGACTGGTACAAGTTCGCAAAATTCACCTCGGGAAAGAGCGCATCGGCCAAAACAACAAAGATCGGGCTTACAAGCAACTTCATCCAAAGACCGTCCACGTTTGTTCCCACTCCTTATGCTGGGGTCTTCTCAGTATGCCCCGCTTTTGGCCGACAATCCCCGCCATCCTCCCCCTTGTCAACGCAGCCAACTGCTAATGACATCGCTCATCGGCTTGAAAATCCATTCCATCACATACACAGGGTTGGCAAGCCGCCCGTATTGCGTGGCGGCGTACAGCCCGACACTGATGACAAGCATCGCGACGAAGACGGTCATTTCTTTTTTCTGCCTCTGGCGGATCAGTCTGGGCAGCTCATACAGGCAGACGATAATCGAGACAAGCACAACTGTCAGCGTAGACATTTATCCTCCTCCTCGCTCGGTCACTTTTCTTTGAAGGCGTTGCTGATCGTCCCCAACCGCCTGATTTTGACCTCCGCCTGGATATGCACCGGCAGCTTGGCAAATTCCTTGTCCCAGTTTTTCTCCAGTTGCTTCCACACTTTCGGGTATTTGCGGTGAATCGCATCGCCGAAGCCGAAAATGTCTACGCCTCTTTTTTTGGCGTAGGCGACAGCGCGCATTCCACTCTCGACCATCCCTTTTTCTGCGTCTTTTTCCACTTGCTCGATCGTCTCCATCTTCGTCAGATCAATATTGCACTGCACCTCGCCGACGTCATTTTCCAACTGGATCAGAACCGTGATTTCCGGCTTGCCGTTTTTCAGGCTGGCCTTGATCTTGGAATCGGCATTCATGACTTCCATCGTCATTCTTCCTCCGCCTTTGCACGGAAGGCTGCCCGCCGTACTTTTCACGTTTCCGGCAATGTAGTTGTACGCTTTGCTGTCCGCTTCGTTGAGCCAGCCGATCAGCTTGTCTCCGCGAAACGCCGCCAACGTGGAGTATTCCAGCAGCACGTTGGAATCAATCTGCTCCACATTGCTCCGCCGATCCCCCTCCACCGCCGGACCAGTCAAGCGAATGCCCGTCAGCACTGCCTGCTTACCGTTGTTCGTCAAATCCGCAATCAACTGATCCAGCGTCACCGCAACAGTCGGAGCCCATGCTTTAGAGGACGTTTCCAGCGAGGCGAACAGCTCGTTGGACGGGATTTGCTCAAGCGGCGTAATCACTTTCAAAATACTGCTCGCCGTCGTTCCGCGCGCCACAGCAATGTAAAAATCCGTGCGAAATTCATGGTCGCGCGACACAAAATCAAGCACGGGAGCAATTCCTTCCCGCGCCATCGCCTCGCCCAGTATCAGCATCCTTGTATGCGACATATAGATTTTGCGCGGAGAGACCGTCGTCATTTTTCGCAGCGCCTCAAAAACAGTAGGGGCATTCATGGAAAAAAGCGTGACAGGAGCCCTACCTGGCTTCCCTTTGTTGGCTGCTACTTCCCCCGGGTCCACCACCTGGACAGACACGGTATAGCCGTGCTCCGCCTTGTCGATTCCGATACCTACGCAGATAGCCAGATCGTTCAGTTCTTTGCGGTTCCAGCAACCGGCCAGGAGCATGACCAGCGCGATGCAGAGAAGCACTTTTATGCCTTTCATGGAAGTCCACTCCTTTGCTTTTCGTGTGCTACTTGCCGGGCGGGGGTGGCTTCATTTTCGTTGACTGGCGGCGCAGGTTGCGCTTGCTGATCGACTCAGGCCGCTTGTCCAAGGCCCAACGGGGAAGGCGCAGGATCGTATCCCGCTGCTCCTTGAATGAAAACGGAGCAAACGTGCTCATGTACGGAACGCCAAACGAACGCAGGCTGCACAAGTGCAGCACCAGAGCGAGCACCCCGACAATGATGCCGTAGATGCCGAAGGAGGCCGCCAGCACCATCAGCGGAAAGCGCAGGATGCGCACGGGAATCGACATGTTGATCGCCGGAAAAATAAAGCTGGAGATCGCCGTAATCGAAACGACGATAACCATCGCCGCAGACACGATACCCGCCTCTACTGCGGCCTGGCCGATTACCAGCGTCCCGACAATGGAGATTGCCTGCCCGACAGCGCGCGGCATGCGAATCCCCGCCTCCCGCAAAATCTCGAAGGCGATCTCCATCAATACCGCCTCCACGAAAGCCGGAAAAGGCACGCCCTCCCGTTGCGCCGCCAGACTGATGAGCAGTTGGGTCGGCAGCATCTCCTGATGAAAAGTGGTAATCGCGATATAGAGAGAAGGCGCGGTCAGCACAAACGGAGTTCCGTCCACCAGGATCGCGACCCTGCCCTCCAGCAAATTGGAGGCAACCACATCGGGGCGCTCGGAGTTGGAGATCGTCGGAAACGGCGTGTACGCTGCATCCTGGATCAGCTCCTCGATCATCCCGCTCTCCATGATGCCGTCCATATCAATCCGGTCCAGCCTGCTGCGGACTTCCTCCACAACGCCTTCCTCGACCAGACCTTTGATGTACACGACCGCGATTTCCGTCTTTGTCACTTCCCCGATTCTGCGCGTCTCGACCCACATCTTTTCACTGACGATTCGCCTGCGCAACAGCGTAACGTTCGTCCGCAGGTTCTCCGTGAAACCTTCACGCGGACCGCGAATGACCGTTTGCGCCGTCGGCTCGGTCACCCCTCTGTCCTTCCATTCCTGCAAGCCGATCGCCATCGCCTGTTCATATCCGTCCAAGAATAGGATGGCGCACCCGGAGAGCATGGCCGTAAACATCTCGGGAAAATTGTCCACGTCACCGATATCGCCAACGGTCAAAACCGCATCTTTTAAAAAGGGGACGAGTTCTTCCTCGCGTTCCAGCTCCAGTTCTTTAAAGCGCGTCTTGTAAAGCAGGCTGTTGATTAAAACCCCCTGCACCATGTGGGTATCTACCATGCCATCCGTGTACACAACAGCAGCGCGTACAGGCTCGCGGCTGTCCAGAACCAGTTCGCGGATCACTATGTCATTGCTGTATCCTAGCGCCTCTTTTACATACCGAACATTCTCATCCAGGCTGGGGCCAATTTGAGCCATCTCATTGCTCCCTTACATTGGCAATTATTTATCCAGTTTTTCCACCCGTGCCCGTTACTAAACGAACGGAATGGAAAACTTGCCCCTGGCCGCAAAGAAAAAGACTTCCCCTGCTCGTCGCTTGCGAGAGGGAAAGTCTTGTTGATCGAGAAGCTTAGCCCGTTACAGGCTGGGCTGGATCGTCAAAGGAAGGGTCGTACCATTCTACCTTGTGCGTTTGCTGAATCTCGTTCAGCCAATTGTTGTAGTTTTCGCTGCGGTTTTTATCGGTCAAAACAGATTTGATCTGATCGCGCACCTTTTCAAATTCCGGCGCAGGCGAGCCCATCTGCTGTTTGTTCTCGTCGTAGTATTTCTTGATCTGTTCATCCGTAACCGGAAACGCCTTGTCGAGCAGCTTGTCGCGGGTCATCAGCACCGTCAGCTTCTCACGCAGCTTTTGCTCGGTCATCCCCATGCTCTGGAGGTAGTTTTTGAACGCTTCCTCGGAGCCGACCTGTTCTTTCATCGAGGCAATTTCCTTGTCCATTTCTTCCTTGGTCACCGTAACGTTTTGCGCCTTGGCTTCCTGTGAAATCAGCGACTGGGCGACCAGCTCGTGTATCATCTGCTTGCCGTACATCGTCTTCATTTCGTCGTACAGTTGATATTGCGTAATCGAGGTATCACCAGCCTTGACCAGAACCGGGTCTTTCTCTGCCTCTCCTGCCTGGTAGACACCGAGCACAGCCAGTCCGGTCAGCAAAACGGCAACCGAAAGTATAGAAACGTCGAACTTCTTCACTTGGATATCCTCACTTTCTGTTATCTGCCCACCAAGTATAGTCAGGAGATACGGTAGAAAAATGGAATGAGGATTACACAACTTTTCCACATTCTTATATAATTATGTGCCAGCTTTTGCGGCTACATGAAAAATCGGGCAAAAAAAGAAGTGAGGACGGAGGCAATGACGGGACCCAAAACCGCCCATATTTGCAAAAAACGCTCCTGCCTCCTGCTTTTTTCTCCTTCGATGATCTGTGCCAGATTTTCCTTGTCCCGATTGTCGTCGTTCAATAGCTGCATGATGATATCTTTCTCTTTATTCGCTTTTTCTTCTCTCAACTTCAGTTCAGTCTGTAGCTTCGCAATCGCTTGCAGCAAATCAATGCGTACGTCTTCCAAGCGTTCCAGTCTGTGCTCGATTCTTTCCAACCACTTCGTAACGATCGTCATTTGTCCCTCAAGCTGATCGGTTCTTTCTTCGAATTTGTCCAGTTTCTGGTAGATACGTTGCATGCGCGTCCATGTCTCTTTGGTTGTCCTGTTTTCCCGGCGTCATAGGTCACACCTCCTCCGTCCCTTGTAATACCTTGTTTATGTCAGGCGCAAAGCCATTGCTTGTACGGTTATCCCTTCCCTTTGCTCCGGCGCGCAAAAAAGGCTGCGCGCTTGAGTTTTTCCAAATCTTTGCTGATGCGCTACAATAGAAGGATGACCGATTGCCATTCGTTATGGTGAGAAGGAGGAAACCATGACAGCCTTGCTGGAAGTAAACAACGTGACAGGGGGTTACTCCCCGAGCCACGCTGTCATCAAAAATATTTCGTTTGCGATTCACTCCCACGAGATCGTCGCGCTGATCGGGCTGAACGGCGCGGGGAAAAGCACGACCATCAAGCACATTCTCGGACTTTTGCAGCCGCTGGACGGCTCGATTCAGATTGCGGGCCAATCGTTTCAATCCGCGCCGGACAGCTATCGGCTCTCTTACGGCTACATTCCCGAATCTCCCATCTACTACGAGGAGCTGACGTTGTGGGAGCACATCGAGCTGATGGCGATGAGCCACGGCTTGGACAAAGAAGAGTTTGCCAAACGGGCCGAACTGCTGCTCAAGGAATTTCGCATGGAAGAGATGAAGAACCGCTTCCCCCAGCAGTTTTCCAAAGGGATGCGGCAAAAGCTCATGATTATGATGGCGCTGCTCGTACAGCCGCCGCTCTACATCGTGGACGAGCCGATTCTCGGCCTCGACCCGCTCGGCATCCGCGCCTTGCTGACGTGGCTGCAGCGCTGCAAGGAACAGGGCGCAGGCATTCTGATGTCCACGCACATTTTGGCTACTGCGGAAAAGTATTGCGACCGCTTCATCATTTTGCACAAAGGGGAAATCAAAGCCCAGGGCACGCTGGACGAGCTTCGCCAGTTCACAGGGTTGTCCAATCACTCCCTGGATGACATCTATTTGCAGATCGTAGAGGATGAAAAACAGTGAAGATAGATGCGGATCAATTGTTTCGGAAGAGACTGCATGCCTTTTCCACGGAATTTATCAGGTATGCGCAGTACATGGCTAATGGCGGCGTCCTGTTTATCGCCGTCTTTCTTACCGGATTGCTGTCCCTTTATTACCGCGGAATCATCGCGATGATTCCGCCCTGGTTCCCGTTGGCGCACGGCCTGGCGCTGGTCATTGCCCTTTTCGTCACGCGCAGCCCTCACCGCACCTTTTTGCTGGAAGCGGACCTGCTCTTTCTCACTCCGCACGAGACGCGGCTGGGCGGTTATTTTCGCAAAGCGCAAGTCTACAATTTCGCTGTCCAGAGCGTCGGACTGTTCGTGCTTTTGCTCCTGCTTTCGCCCGTGTACGCGGGCGTTGTCGGGGCAACTGGGGCGCAACTGTGGCTGTACTGGCTGGTTCCGTTTCTGTTGAAGGGCTGGAACGTTCACAGTAGCTGGATATTTTTGCGGCTGTCCGCGAAAAAAACGGAGCGGCTGTACACGCTCGCCCGATTCGGCTTGTCGTATCTCCTGCTCGCATGGGTGCTCAGCGCGGGGCAGTTTCTCAGCTTCAGTCACGTTCCTTTTGCCGGCGTGATCGGCGCGGCTCTGCTCGTCTGGCTGCATGTGCAAATGCGCAAGGTCCAGGCCGGGCTGCCGCTGCAATGGTACCGCCTGCTGGCGGTGGAAAATCGCTTGCGCCACCGCTTTTATCAAATCATGAACAACTTTCGGGATGTTCCCGCCTTGCAGCGCCAGGTAAAACCGCGTTTTTGGCTGACGGCCCTGACGCAGCTTGTGCCCTACAGCCAGGCGAATACAGCGCGGCATTTGTACGTCAAAACGTTCCTCCGCTCCGGCGAGCTGGCCGGGATGTACGGGCGGCTGGTCCTGATCGGCGCCGCGCTCATGCTGCTTCTGCCCAGCCTGCTGGCGAAGACGGTTGCGGCTGCCCTGTTGCTGCTGATGACAGCAAGCCAGCTCAACGGCCTCTGGCGGCAGCAGAGCAAGCGAAACAGCGAGCTTTTGCTCTTCCCTGTCCCCTCGCCTGTGCAACGGCGCGCGTTTGTCTGGATGCGCTCGATTTTGCTGCTGCTTCAAGTAGCTGTGCACGTCGCAGCGGGCATGTGGTAGCCCGCGCGAAGCGAGATGATCGCCTGCAAAAAAAAAAGCCTTTCGCCAGGACTTGGAGCCTGGGCGAAGGGCTGTTTTCGTATCGCAGCATGCCAGCGTTCGGTGGCTGGGCTTACAAGCGGAATGTGTCCACTTTTCTGCGCAGCTCCTGGATGGTCATAGCCCCGTCAAGTAGACACTAAAAAAAGACGCTATCTTAAGCGGCGATCGATTCCCGGTATTGGACTGGGGAGAGGTCGCCGAGTTTTTTCTGGAACCGTTCTGTATTGTAGAATTCGATGTATTCAGCGATCAGTTTGCGAGCGTGAGCTATATCTCTTGGTTTCTCCAGATACAACTTTTCCGTCTTCAGGTGTGAAAAAAACGATTCAACACAAGCGTTGTCGAAGCAGTTCCCCCGTCTGGAATGGCTTCCGGTTAGCCCTTGTTCTTGCAACAGATTTGCGTATGTCTTGGTAGTGTACTGGAATCCTTGGTCGGAGTGCAGGATCGCATCTCCATTACCCAGTTGCTTCACCGTAGACAGCACAAGATCAAGATCGTTTCTCTCCGACACTTCCCAAGCAACCGTTTCGTTATTATACAGATCCAGGACCACGGACAGATAAATGAAGTCATCGACGACTCGAATATAGGTAATATCGGTTACATATTTCTTTCTAGCCTCGTCCGCAGCGAACTGGCGATTAAGGACATTGTTGAACACGATGGAGGGCTTGCGGCCGGCAAATGGACGCTTTTTGCGGATCACTGAGCGGATGCCCAATTCTCGCATCAGTCGGCGAACTTTCTTCGTATTTACTTGTAGTCCCTCTTTGCGTAGAGCCGTGCGCATTCGTTTATACCCAAAGTATGGGCGAATGCGGTGAATTGCCAGTATATGTTCCTTTAGGTCGGCATCCTGCTCCACACGTACCTTACGAACCTTCTCCGTCGCCTTCCACTTGTAGTAGCCCGCCCGGGAGACCTCCGCTATTTCGCATAGCATGACCACAGCGTACTTGCGACTCATTTCTTCGATCGTCCTAAACCGGGTTTGCTTATCCAACTTCCCTCCCCGTGTAGATTTGGATTGAGCTTTTTTAGGTATTCGACCTGCGCTTTCAAGTAGTTGTTCTCTTCCTCTAGACTGCTGAAATACTTCTTGATCCATCGCCCTCTATAGTCTTCAAACGTTTCACCGTTTTGCCGTTTCTGTACCCACTCCCGAATCTGCGTCTTACTTTTAATGCCTAATTTCTCCATTATCATTGGGTAGCTCCAATGCTCCTCAACCCGCAAACGTACTGCTTCGCTCTTCGTTGCTTCGTCATATTGCTGCTGTTTTTGCCCTTTACGTGGCGGCATAAGAAAATCCCCTCCGGTCAACAGTGTTGATCTCATCATACCATGAGGTCTTTTTTCACTGTCTACCATGAGGGGATAATACCAATCCCTTTACGGAATGTCCGGCTTTTGGCGGTGTTCGTCGCGGTTTTCCTACGATTTCGCCCACAGCTCTCTGCGCGAGGTGGTGACAGAGGTAGCACCCGCCTGCAGAGCCCGATCCACGTCTTCCTTCGTACGGATGAAGCCGCCTGCAATGATCGGAATCTTCGTCCGTTCGGTAATCTCCTCGATCAGATGCGGAATAATCCCCGGCAGCACCTCGACGTAGTCGGGTTTTGTCCGCTCCAGTTGCGTCAGGCTGCTGTCCAGCGCCATCGTGTCGATGAGAAAAAGACGTTGGATGGAAATCAGCCCTTTTTTCTTCGCGGCCAAGATCACACTGTTTCTCGTCGTGATGATTCCGTCAGGCTTTACTTCCTGTGCAAGAAAATCCATCGCGTACTCATCCGACTTCAAACCGTCGATGAGATCGGCGTGAATCAGCAGCTTTTTCCCAAACGCCCGCGCGCGTTTGCCCAGCGGCTTGACTTGGGCGATATGGGCATTCAGCAAAATAATGCGCTCGTAGCACGTCTCCATCAGTTCATCAAATTCCTTCAGTGTTCGCGCAGCCGGAAGAATAGGCTGATTAATCTGGTTGGCCAATCAGGAGTCACCCCTATAGAAATGTTTTGGCAAGATGGTATTCCTCGGCAAAAGCTTTCCATTCACGGTCTTTGCGCTCTGCATCCCAATGCAGCTCTTTGGCAAGCTCATCCATTACCCGAGGATATACGGCTTCCAGCGAGTCTCGTTCAAAAAACAGTCGGCCGGTGCGGCGAATCAAAAAGTCGCTCGCGGTCATGACCATTTCTTCATCCAGTGCGTAATGCAGCTCGGCCAAAAGCAGTGCCTCTGCCGCCGTCTGCGTCTGGTCTTGCTCCATATATTCCAGACACTTCGTTACTATTTTTTCGCTGTTGCTGCCAAACTTTCCTACAAGCACGCGAATTTGTTCTTCGCCGATGCCCGCTGCGCCAAGCCGCTCCGCCTGCTTTTTCACATAGGCAGGGATCATGCTGGCAGAGGCGAAGTTGCCGCCAGCAAGCACGATCTTGTCCGTCTGACAAGGCTTGAACGATCTGCCTTCTTCTTCTGCAAGCTGTTTGGCCACGACGTCGACGATGCGCTCCGCCATCTTGCGGAAGCCCGTCAGCTTGCCGCCCGCAATCGTAATCAGCCCGCTTTTGGAGTAAAAAATCTCATCCTTGCGCGACAGCTCGGACGGGGATTTGCCGTCCTCGTGAATGAGCGGCCGCAGCCCTGCCCAGCTCGAGCTGACATCCTGCTCGGTCAGCTTTACGGTCGGGAACATTTCGTTGGCGGCCCGCAGCACGTATTCCATATCTTCGCGAGTCACGGTCGGCCGCTCCAGCACGCCCTGGTAGTTCGTGTCGGTCGTGCCGATATACGTACTGTTATTCCGCGGAATCGCGAACAGCATGCGCCCGTCGGATACGTCGAAGTACACAGACTGCTTGAGCGGCAGCCGGTTGTACGGAACGACCAGGTGGACACCTTTTGTCAGATGGAGTCTTTTGCCGTACAGCGACTTGTCTTTTTCCCTGAGCTGATCCACCCAAGGACCTGCGGCGTTGACGATTTTTTTGGCGTGCATGGCGTACTCGGTGCCCGTGAGCAAGTCTTTCGCGCGAATCCCTGTCACTTTGCCGTTTTCATACAAAAACTCTGTCGCTTCCGTATAGTTCACGCACAAAGCGCCATGCGAGCGGGCTGTCTTCATGACCTCGATCGTCAGACGGGCATCGTCCGTCCGGTATTCGAAGTAGAGCCCGCCCCCCTTCAAAATATCTGTGCGCAACAGCGGCTCTGCCTCCATCGTCTGCTTTTTGTTCAGCATGATGCGGCGCTCTTTGCGCTCGACTCCGGCCAACACGTCGTAAATGTACAACCCGATGGAGGTAGCGAGCTTGCCGTACGTTCCTTTTTCCACAATCGGCAAAATCATTTTTTCCGGAATGACGATGTGCGGGGCATTGCGGTACAAAATCGCCCGCTCCCTGCCGACTTCACGCACGAGCTGCACGTCGCCCTGCTTCAAATAGCGCAAGCCTCCGTGGACGAGCTTCGTCGAGCGGCTGCTCGTGCCTGCGGCGAAGTCCTGCTTTTCCACCAGCCCTACACTCAAACCGCGCGAAGCAGCGTCCAGCGCGATGCCCGCTCCTGTCACACCGCCGCCGATAATCAAAAGATCAAAGCGCTTGCCCGCCATTTCTTCCAAACATGTCTGACGCGTTCTTGCTGACAATGTTCGTTGATCGTTCATGGTTGTTTTCATCCTTTCTATAACGAAAAAACAAAAAACAGCCAATATCCAAAAGAAGCAACGAAATCGTCCATTGCCCTTTTGATACTGGCTGTCTCCACGGTCTCCACAGCAATTTATTAACTTATCTTTACTCTATTCCTCTTTGGCGCAAAAATCAATGCCTAATCTTGTAACCCATCGTCGCTTGTACGGCCTGCTTCCAGCCTTCGTACAGCTCCTGGCGTTTTTGCTCCGGCATATCCGGCACAAACGAGCGCTCCACCACTTTGTTGTGGACGATGTCTTCCTTGCTGTTCCAGTAGCCGACAGCAAGCCCTGCGAGGTAGGCAGCCCCGAGCGCAGTCGTCTCATTCACGCGCGGACGCTCCACCTCTGTCGCCAGGATGTCGGACTGGAACTGCATCAGGAAGTTGTTGGCTACCGCTCCGCCGTCTACCGCCAGCTTTTGCAGCTTGATGCCGGAATCGGCCTCCATCGCCTCCAGCACGTCGCGCGTCTGGTACGCGAGCGATTCCAGCGCCGCCCGAATCAGATGATCCTCGGTCGTTCCGCGGGTCAGGCCGAAGATCGCGCCGCGCGCCTCCATGTCCCAATACGGTGCGCCCAGCCCGACAAACGCCGGAACCATGTAAACGCCGTCTGTGCTGTCAACAGCCAGCGCATGCTTTTCCGAATCGGACGATTTCTCAATCAGCTTCAGACCGTCGCGCAGCCATTGAATCGCTGCTCCTGCCACGAAGATGCTGCCTTCCAGCGCGTACTCCACCTTGCCGTCTACGCCCCAGGCAATCGTGGTCAGCAATCCGTTTTTCGAGGCTACTGCTTTTTCCCCTGTGTTCATCAGCATGAAGCATCCGGTTCCGTACGTGTTCTTGGCCGCTCCCTCTGCAAAGCACGCCTGCCCGAACAAAGCTGCCTGCTGGTCTCCGGCGATCCCGGCAATCGGAATTTGCACCTGGAACACTTTTTCATCGGTATAGCCGTACAGCTCGCTGGATGGGCAGACGCGCGGCAGCATGCTTTTCGGAACTTGCAGCATGGAAAGCAGCTCCCCGTCCCACTCCAAGGTGTGGATGTTGAACAGCAACGTGCGCGAAGCATTGGAATAGTCTGTCACATGGACGCTGCCGTTCGTCAGCTTCCAAATCAGCCACGTGTCGATCGTTCCGAACAACAGGTCGCCTCGCTCTGCTTTTTCCCGAGCGCCTTCTACGTGGTCGAGCATCCATTTGACCTTCGTCCCGGAAAAATAAGCGTCGATCAAAAGGCCGGTCTTCTCGCGCACCGTCTGCTCATAGCCCTGCTCTTTCAACTCGTTGCAAATATCAATGGTCTGTCTGCTCTGCCAGACGATTGCATTGTAGATCGGCTTTCCGGTGTGGCGATCCCAGACGACGGTCGTCTCGCGCTGGTTGGTGATGCCGATGCCCGCGATTTGCTCCGGCTTCACATGGTTTTCCAGCATAACCGCCTTCAGCACTTCCAACTGGGACTCCCAAATTTCCTCGGCGTTGTGCTCTACCCAGCCTGGCTTGGGGTAAATTTGCGTAAATTCTTTTTGGGCCACCCCGATGATCGCGCCGGATTTATCGAATAAAATCGCCCGGGAGCTTGTCGTTCCCTGGTCGAGCGAGAGCATATATTTATTGTCCATAGCGGCTGTTCCTCCGTATTCTGTATTATAAAAACTGCTTGTAAACTAGGGCTACTATTTCGATTTACAGATATAGCTAGATTACTAGAGAATGTTCTGAAATGTCATACGATAGAATCGTCTGGTACGTGGGCACACAGAGTCCGGCAACTGATTAGTCATGCTCTTACCCAAAATCCCCATAGAAAAAATTGTTAAATTTGGAGACGTTTCCACAAATAAACTATATCGAATAGTGCATACCATTTTTTTACGGAAACACCAATGGATAGGTAACCATTGGAGCGAAACTCCTTATTCTCTTTTTGGCATAAACAAGAGGAGTAGTGTTGCAATTGGCCCGATTAAAAGAGAAAGAAGAAACCAGTTGATAGCAGTTCTATTTTTTCCTTGAGCAATCGCTGCATTTATTAAAGCTAATGATCCCCATCCAACGAGATTCTGTTGTTCCATTGTGAAACTCCTCCTTTCTCCATTGATAATACCACAGGAGGTTTATAGCCCCAACTTTACCTATTATTGACATGAGCTAAAATAATAATTTATCATGGAACTGAATTTAAAAGGAGGTAATTTGGATGAAACTGTTCAAAAGGATTTCTGTTTTTATGGTTGGGCTTTCCCTTGCCGTAGGGACTTTTATCCCCTCTACACATGCCATCAGTGATTATGACAAGCGTTCATATAATCTGAGTGGTACCACAGTATCGTACATTCAAGATACTGTTTACAGCGACACTCAATGCGGTTCTTCCGCAAAAGCTGTTTTTACAGCAACATCACCTTCAAGTCTTACGGAGATCGGTATGGACTATAAAGTATATGGTCTGTTTTATCCAGATCGTGTTGTAGATAGCCAATCCACATTGCTTAAAAATTCCGCTCGTGCATCATTAGTATCTAAAGTTGTTTATGATTTTTATCGGGCGTATGCTGCATACACTTTCAACAAAAACGGGAGCTATTGGAAACCAACTTCAGAAACCTTTAACTGTGCTGAATATAGCTTAAGATCTGCAGAGCAACATCCAAGTAGTTTCACTATCGATGGAATTTCAGAACAAGCTGAATCTTTAGCTACAGATGAATTGGTTGGAAAAACAAATAAACATACAGTCGCTGAATTTTTGTTAGCAGATCAATCGCCTGTATTGGAAGAGTACGGGTTAACTCTTAAAGATTTGAAATTGTCCAAAAAGCCTACAGTAAAGAAAAACGTTAAAAAGTTTGAGGACGTAGAAACGGGAGTAGTATTCGAAAATAACGAAGAATCTACTTTTAAGGTCTTTAATTTCAAACCAATAAAGGGTAAAAAAGATGGGCAAAAGTATGAAATCCTCGCCTACGCAGTTGTTGATGAAACAACAAAAAGGGTAGATAAGGGATTAATAATTAACAAACAAGAAAAATAGGGTTTCATTTTCTTTAAGAAAGCGCTTCTCATACATAAAGAAGCGTTTTCTTATTTCGTCCTTGGCATCGTATTATTCTGATTCAAGATGACCTTGAAGAAATCGCGCTTCAGCTAAACTATCCGGTCTAAAAAGATGTCCTCATTTAGGTCTGGTATGCCCCATTACTATGTTCCTGGAATACGGATGATGATTGGTTGTCTTTCTCGATTTGCCCACCTTGACGTTTTCGCTCTGGTGAAAGTAAATCTTTCACTTGATCTTTATTGGAATTTATTGGGATGGAATCAGGCAAAGCGGCCGCCTATCCATGCGATTGCGAACGCGCGTGATCGGTTACCAGACGTTCTTTGCCGCTCGCTTGGGCAGCATTTGTCTTTTTGCTCGCCATCCCGACTCCCATCGCGATGACCATGAATACCGCGAGAGCCACTACTCCGGTCAGGCTGTGGTCGGTAAACGTCCACTTGTAGAAAAATGCCCCGCACACCGCTCCGATGATCGGCCCGACGACCGGAATCCAGGCATAGCCCCAGTTGGAACGGCCTTTTCCGTGAATCGGCAGGAGGGCGTGGGCGATTCGCGGCCCGAGGTCACGCGCCGGGTTGATCGCATAGCCCGTCGTTCCGCCGAGAGACAAGCCGATGGCGACAATCAGGAAGCCGACGACAAACGGATTCAATCCTTCTGCAAATTTATTCGCTCCGATGGCCAGAAGACCAAGCACCAGGAAAAACGTACCTAAAATTTCACTGAACAAGTTGGCGACTGTATGTGGAATCGCTGGTCCGGTTGCGAAAATTCCTAATTTTGCTGCTGCGTCGTCCGTCTCGCGCCAGTGCGGATAGTAAAAAATCCAGACAAAAGTCGCGCCCATGAATGCGCCTACAAATTGCGCGAGCACGTAGCCCGGCACCTGCTCCCACGGAAACTGCCCGATGCTTGCCAGCGCGATGGTGAGCGCGGGATTCAGATGCGCGCCGCTGATGCTGCCTACCGCGTATGCGCCGCACGCCACCGCAAGCCCCCAGCCGAGCGTAATGACGATCCAACCGCCATTTTGCGAGTATGCTTTTTTCAGGTTTTGGCCTGCGCATACCCCTGCCCCCAAAATAATCAGGATCATTGTCCCGACCAATTCTCCTACGTAAGCAGACATGTCCTTACCCCCTTTTTTGAAAAACGACCATGTAAACCAGCCGAAAAATCGCAATGAAACCGTTTTCTAAAGCGCTTACATTTCACCCAACTCCTTTTTGTTTTTTTGTGGAGAAAACAAAAAAGCCAATACTCGCAAAAACGCAGGGCGCTGCCCTCTTTTTGCAAATATTAGCTGATCTCCCAATCTCCACAGCACTATTAACTTATGTCCTACTATATAGTGGACACGTAAAATCTGTCAAGAATCCGTTTTCTTTCCTGTCGCAAACGGCTTTGCTCATGGCTGCCTTTCCGCTTCATTCTGCGGCTTAAAGCCTTTTTTCCCGCTGCTTGCCGCCCTGACCAACTCCGGCAGAAAAAACAGCGGGTAGATCAGCAAAAACAGGTTCGGCAGCCACCACGACCAGTCGAAGTCGGCTTTGAACGCCCAAAAAGCAATCGCCTGCAGGCCGGAGCAAAATGTGAGCACAAGTGAGACGAGTGCTATCGGCTTCCAGCGCTCACTCCCCCGCCGATAGCAGTAGAGGCTCGCGAAGCCCGTGAGCGATACAAGCATGTCGAGCGGAAAAAAGGACAGATTCCACGCCACCAGATTCGGATCGCGGTAGTCCTGGTACATGTACTCCGCAGGCAACAGCCGGAGAAACACAATCGCCCAATAGACGATGAACGCCACATCGGTCAGCCAGAAAAACACGAACAGCCTGGGCGCAGTTCTGCTCATTCGGCCGTCATTCCCGCGTCTTGCTGCGCTTTTGCAGGCTGCTGGGCATGGGCGCCGTCACCGAGATTCAGCAGGACGCAGCCCACGATAATCAGCGCGACCGCCACCACCTTTTTCACGGTAAACGCATCCTTGAAGACGATGACGCCGATCAAAGCGATCATCGCCGTTCCCAGCCCGGACCAGATCGCATACGCGGTGCCCACTTCCATTTCTTTCAGCGCCAGGCTCAGCGAGGAAAAGCACAGCACGTAAAACACAAACATCAACACAGTCGGAATCGGCCTGCTCAGCCCTTCCGACAGCTTCATCGAAGTTGTTCCCGCCACCTCCAGCAAAATCGCCAGCAGCAAATACACCCAACTCATTTTCCCGTTTCCCCTCTCGTCGCTGGCGCAGCCAATACGCCGCCGAGCAAAATATCAATCATCGCGTCCAGCGCCTCCCCGATCGTCATCTGATGCCGACCGGACAATTGCTGGTCAATCAGTTGATCGAGCGCTCCCGTGTACATCAAAATCAAAATCGGAAGCTGAACCGGGCGAAACACGCCAGCTTCGACGCCCTGCTCAAGCAGCACGCGGACATGCTCCCACTCTTCCTGGTAGACTTCCTCCACCATTTTCCACTGCGCGGGATAATAGCGCTTCAACTCGTACCAGACGCGCAAATCCGTCCGGGCAAAGCCGCTCGGCACCAATGCCAGCAGCTCGCGCATCTTTTCCGTCAAATCCAGGTTCGGATCATGCAAAATCCGGTCTTCGCTCGCCTTCAATTCCTCGATGCTGTCGGCAATGAGCCTGGCGATGAGCACCTCTTTGGAAGGAAAGCTCGCGTACAACGTTTTCGTGCTGATCCCCGCCCGCCGAGCCAAATCCGCCATCGTAAAGCGAATGCCTCGCGTCTCGATCTCCTGTTGGGCGCATTGCAAAATTCGCTCCTGCATTTCCGCGTGAACCCCCTCGCACTCGTAAAACAAGGAAAATATTTTGTTTTCTATATTTTCCTATGGCTACAAATAGCATACTCACCTGCTCCCCTGATGTCAACTGCCCTCAAACCAGGCTTGGTGCAAAGCCGCAATTCCCGGCTCGATCTGGTCGAGCGCAATGCCGGAAAAGCCGAGAAAAAACTCCTTGGGCATCTCCGCTGGCGGCGTAAGCCACGTAAAAGCCGCAGACGATGCGCGAATCCCCGCCTGAATCGCCAGCCGCTTCAACTCTTCCTCCGGGCGCTCGCTGTACACGCGCAGCAAGACGTGAAAGCCCGCATCCGCCCCGATCACGGACGCCCGCTCGCCGAAATGCTTATGGACCGCCGCCAGCAAGGCGTCGTGCTTTTTGCGATACAGGCTGCGCATTTTGCGGACGTGCTTTTCCAGGTGGCCTTTTTGCATAAAAATCTCCATCGTCCGCTGATGCAGCCGCGACGCGGATTGTTCCAGCAACGTGTCGTGCAGCAGGGTGAAATACGCGTCCAGCAAGGAAGGCGGCAGCACCATGTACCAGATGCCGAGCGCCGGAGCCATCACCTGCGCGAAGCCGCCCATGTAAATGACATTGGTCTGCGGCAACAGCCCTTGCAGGGCGGGAATCGGCCTGCCGTGGTAGCGAAACTCGCCATCGTAGTCGTCCTCGACGATGTAGCCGCCGACGCTTTGCGCCCAGTCCAAAAGCTGCAACCGCTTGGATACAGGCATAATCATCCCGCGCGGAAATTGGTGCGAGGGCGACATGACGGCAAGGCGCACCCCTGATTCGTACAGCTCGTCTACGCAGATTCCGTCTGCTGCAAGCGAGATCGGCACCACTTCATACCCGTGCTGGCGAAACGTATTGGCATACAGCAAATAGCCCGGATTTTCCACCGCGATCCGCTGAAGCTGCGGCCGCAGCATCAGACAGATCAGCGACAGCAGCCCAAACTGGTCCGCGCCAATGACGATCTGATCCGGCGTGCAGACGACGCCGCGGTACCTGCGCACATAATCGGCAATTTGCTGGCGCAATCCCGGCTCGCCCTGCGGATCGCCGTAAAAAAGCTCCTCCTGCCGCTCGCCGCCAAGCACCTGATTGTACAGCCGCCGCCAGAGCGTGTGCGGAAACAGCGAAAAATCGTTTTGCGACATGTGAAAATCGTATCGGTACTTGCGGTTGTCACGCAGGAGCGGTCTGCTCCATTCGGGCTGTTCGGACACCCCTTGCCCTTTTGGCGTAAGCTCGGGGTCAGGCAGCTTCTCCACGAAGTAGCCGCTGCGCGGCCTGCTTCGGATGAACCCTTCGGCCAAAAGCTGCTGGTACGCCATTTCCACAGGCGTCGTGCTCAAGCCAAGAGCATCTGCCAGCTTGCGCACGGACGGCAGCCGCGTTTTTTCTGCCAGCCTGCCTGCAATGATTTCGTTTTTGAGGAACGTGTACAGTTGCACGTATTGCGGTTCGTTTCCGTTTTCGTCCCATTTGGGCGTCAAGAGCATCGGTCATCTGTCCTTTTGATTTTAGCAAAACTGTGCATTTTCAAGTATACACTTGTTCGCTATGCTGGTGAAAAATGAAATCTGACAGGGAGGACACAAACGATGTCTACTCATCGAGAGCACCATGCTTCCGTCCGTTTTTTGCAGGGAGAACGCGTCTATCTGCGCCCGCTCGGACAGGACGATGTCGACTTTTACTACCAATCGCTCTACCACCCGGAAACGCGCAAACTGACAGGAACGCAAAAGCACTACACCCGCGAGCAAATCGCGCAATATCTGGCAAGCAAAGCACAGGATTCGTCCAGCGTGCTGTTGGCAATCGCCTTGTGCGAAAACGATCAGCTGATCGGCGACGTGCAGATCGGCGGCATCGACACGTACAACCGCAACGCTTTCATCCGCATTGCCATCCATCAGCCTGCGTATCAGAGCAAAGGGTACGGCAGTGAAGCGCTGCTGTTGATGCTCGACTACGGCTTCGGCATTCTCAACCTGCACCGCATCGAGCTGAACGTGTTCGCTTACAATGAACGTGCGATACGCGCTTATGAAAAGCTCGGCTTCCAGCGGGAGGGAGTGCAGCGGCAGGCGCTTTATTACGATCATCGTTATCATGATTCGATTCTGATGTCGATGCTGGCTGGTGAGTATCGGGAGAAGTATGGGAAGTAGAAGGCAGGGGAGACGTCCAAGAAGTACGGGTTCCACTAGTGTTTTATAATCGGAAGCTTGGCTATATCAACGTTTCTGACAGACAAAAGGGGCGTCTCGAAGTCGAAATAGCGACTTTTGAGACAACCCCTTTTCTCGTTTGTATCTTAGTGGATTGTTGGATTTACAAGTGAAGTTTGTCCCCATTTCGTCCCCCATTCCTGGATTTGTTCGAGAAATGCTCTCCCCGTCTTAATACACCACTTTCTTGCAAGAGTTACAGCTATCTATATTTAGGACTATTTGTCAACTTTCCCCATCAGGTCCTCTTAAGCTTACTAGCCACTCGCCTGATACTTTTTTCACCATGAAAGTTTGTTCTTTTTCTCTTATGATTTTCTGGACGCTGTTTTTCAGACTAGTATAGCTTATTAATACTTTCACCTCGGTTTCCGTATCATTTATTGCAGTTGCTTCATCAATTTTAAAATCGACTATTCTCGAATCCGCAACCGAACGTAAAAAATCCTCGCGCTCTGGGTAATAGCTATCAGCGTTCTTATAAACATACTCATATGCTGGCTCGCCTTGTTTATTTTTGATTAGAGTTAAATAACGTTCAATTGTATTTTCCGGTGTATTGTACCAAAAAAAATAGTATGCAAGAGATGCAAGCAGTAAAGCAATGCCGGTAATTGAAAAAAATATTAAATTGATTTTTTTCATCATATTGGAATTTGATGTATTTTTTTGCGAACTCAAGGAAATCCACCTCTTCCATTTATTTATAATATTGTAATATAATTCTAGTATACTATTTTATTTGAAAAGGAGATAGGATTAAATGAAATTTGTCAAAAAAGCAAAGATGGCTACTTTAACAACCCTATCCATACTTGCCCTTGTCATGCCTGTTGACGGTGCTCTTGCAAAAGGTGGAAAAGACCACAAAGAAGAAACAACCACCTCGAAAAGCATCGTAAAACCTATGATGTCAGAAATATATCAGTGGTCAGCTGATTTTGAGGTACGTAGTTACTTTCAAATTAAAAAAACGCTGGTGTTAGATTATAGAGAACGTGGATTGAAAGTTGAAGCCAACGCAACTACAACAGGCTTGTGGGATTCTTACGAAGTTCATGTCGAAGAATTCGATGAAGATACAGGAGATTGGTTCGTTGTTGACACCGTAGACTTAAGCGACGGAAGAGACACCGCCTATTTTGCTGATCTTGAGCAGGCTACTAAATATCGTATAAGTATTGAAGGATCTGTTGAAGGGACCGTATGGGTATATAAATTAGTCGATTAAATTATCGACTATCGCGCTGTATCGCGACGCATTAATTAGGCTACACATTCTACTTAAAAACTTTCGTGGAAGTTGAGTTGCCGAAATCCCCCCTTCTTGCTAGCCCTGATTGCCGGGGGCTACATTATTTCACGACTATATGCGACTATGGGTACACCGATATATCGTGTTCAAATATGAAAACTTGCTATGAAGAGCTTGCCGAGAGGTTAACAATCTGCTTTAAGAAATTGCGAGTTGCCCATCGTTGACTTGAAGCGGCTCGACAGCCAGACGTTGGAAGTCTCGTACCATTACTCCTGATTTTCGCACGAAACGGTCAAGGGGCTGTCTCAAAAGTCGATGTATCGACTTAGAGATGCCCCTTTTGAATTTCAAAAACCTTGACAAACCAATGTTGCCATTTTGGTGCCTCTGGCATATTGGGACTTTTTGGACAGCCCCATCTTTTTTCCCGTGCCCTACTCATCCGCCCAATCGAAAAACCCGGACAACAAACTCTCCTGCCCGGCACTACCCATAACCTTCGCTTCCAGCCGAACTATCCGCTTTTGATACGCCTGCGCCTCGGCCTTGGAACGGTTGCGCAAGAGCGTGCCCCGCTTTTTCCACTGCTCGTAGGCTTGCCGCGTATAGCGGAGCGCCTTTTCCGCGTCGCCGAGCTGGTGCTCGCACAGCTTGGCGGCCTCGATGTAAACCTCTTCGGGGACATAGCCGGACGATGCCATGCACGACTCCCAGACATGCAAAGCCTGCCGCCAGTCCTTCTGCTTTTTGTACAGGTGGCCGATGGCAAGCCTTGCCCGATTGCTCCAGGCATGGCCGCTGTCCGCTACGAAGCGGTAGCCTGCCAGCGCTGCTTCCTGGTCGCCCAGCGCGTCGTACCATCTGGCAATTTCAAAGCGTTCCTCCGGGGAGGCGGCCACGTCGGGCTGATCCGTCAGCAGCCGGGTCATATGGATGTAGAGCGTAATGAGTGAGAGGACGTCTGTCTCGTTATGCCGCAGCACCCCTGCGATCACGTCAGGGTCCTGCGAGTGCAAAAAATCGAAGTAGCGCACAGGCGCGAGGTAGCCGGGCAAATCGTCCTCGCGGAAAACGTCCAGCTTTTCCTGTTCGATGATTCCAAGGCGGCACGATTCCAGTTCGGCCTTCCACAGTCGGCGCGCACCGTGCAACAGGTCCAGGTGACCAAAGACAGGCAAGGCCGGAACCTGGTCGCGCACCAGCGTATGCCTTGTCCGCACCTGCGGCCAGTCGAACGACTTTCCGTTGAACGTTACGAGATGCGACGATTTTTCCGCCTGCGCGAGAAACGACTGGTACAAGGTCGCTTCCGCATGGGGGGCAGGCAAAAAATGCTGGCGCACGACAACCTCTTCTCCCTCCAGGCGGCTGTAGCCCAGCAGGAAAACAGCGTTGCCCGCTCCACCGGACAGCCCGGTCGTCTCCGTGTCAAAAAACAGCAACTCTTCTGCCTTCCTGCCCGCCGCCGACAGCGGATGCTCCCTGCCGGACGCCTCCCAGATAGCGATTGCCTCGTGCAACTGGGCAAAGCTGTAGGCGCCGTGCCGCTGGCTGATCGGGTAGCGCACCTCGCGAATCATGACGTGCTCTTCGTCCCAAAAGTAGGGGGCCGCCTGCAAGGACTGCCATCTGTCCGCAAAGGGAATGGGCGGTTTTTCGGGTTCGGACGGCATAGGCGCGGGCTGTTCCGACGGCTGTCCTGCCGAATGTCCGGCCGGCTGCTCGGCCTGCTCTCCTGCCGCGGCAGGCTCGTTCGCCACCTTGCCTGCGTCCAGCGACATGTGCCCCTTCATCCGTTGCAGCCTGGATTTAAGAGACATGAACGCTTCCCCCTTGGGCGACGCGCAGCAAGGTCATGGCCAGTTCCTTGCTGCCGTCGTCGGTCGCGCCGACGCACGACGGACAGCCTGACGCACACGGGCAAGAGCTGATGAGCCGCTCTGCCTGGGTGAGAATCGTCTCCATTTCCTTGTACACTTGCTCCGACAGGCCGATGCCGCCCGGATAGCGGTCGTACAGGAAAATCGTCGGCTCCTGCGAGTGGACGGCCTTGCGCTGGGGAATGACGTGCAGGTCCAGCGGGTCGCACATGACAAACAGCGGGGCCACGTGCTGGAGCACATGCGCGAGGCCGACCAGCCCCCGCTCCACGTCCTCTGTGCCGATCTCCTCCAGAAGCGAATCGGAAAAGCCGATCCATGCCGCGTTCGTGTGCAGCTCCTCCTCCGGCAGATGAATCGGACCGGAGCCGATGTTTTCATGCGTCTCGAACTTGATCTTTTTGAAAATCGTCGCCATCGCGTGCACGGAAACTTCCCCGTAGGCGAAAGCGCTCTGCCCGTGGCGGCGGGTCTGGTCCTGCTCCAGCACCTTGAGCTGGACGGCGAGGTTCGCATCGGTGTAATAGTCGACCTGCACTTCCCGGACGTACGCCTTCTTTTCCTCGTAGTCGAGCTTCTCGACCTGGTACTGCGTCCCTTGGTGCAAGTAAATAGCTTCCTCGTGCAACAGCGTCATCGAGCTGAAGCGGTCCATTTCCCCGATGACCCGCTCGTTGCCCCGCTCGCTGATGTCGATGATAACCACGTTTTCCTGCGAGGCCGACCGCAGGCTGATGTTGTGCGCCGGGAATGAATCGTTCATCCAGAACCATTTGCCGCGCGAATAGTGCAGCACTTGCTCCTCGGTCAAAAACTCCAAGACTTCCGTAATTTCCGCACGGCCAAACGTGTCGCCTTCGCGAAACGGCAGCTCGTACGCCGCGCATTTCAGATGGTCGACCAAAATGATGAGGTTGTCGGGGTTGATCCGCGCCGTCTCCGGACTGCGGTCAAAAAAGTACTCCGGGTGGGCGATCACGTACTGATCCAGCGGCGTCGAGCTGCCGACCATGACGACGACCGACTCGCCCTGACGGCGGCCTGCCCGGCCCGCCTGCTGCCACGTGCTGGCGACAGAGCCGGGATACCCGGTAATGACGCACGCCTGCAATTGTCCGATGTCTACGCCCAACTCCAACGCGTTCGTGCTGACTACGCCCATGATGTCGCCGCTCCGCAAGCCGCGCTCGATCTCCCTGCGCTGGCTCGGCAAATAGCCGCCGCGATATCCTTGAATCGTCTTCGGGCCGAGCTTGCGCTTAATCAGCTCCTGCAAGTACGTCAGCAAAATTTCCACGCGGACGCGGCTTCGCGCAAACAGGATCGTCTGAATGCCGTTGGTCAAAAACTGCTCGGTAATGTCCCGCGCCTCCAGCGTGGCGCTGCGCCGGATGTTGAGCTGGCGGTTGACCACAGGCGGGTTGTAGAAGACGAAATGCTTGACGCCGGACGGCGCTCCGTTGTTGTCGACCAGCTCTACCTGTTCCTCCGTCAGCGCTTCCGCCAGTTCGCGCGGGTTGGCGATCGTCGCCGAGGTGCAGATGAACTGCGGCGCGCTGCCGTAAAAGGCGCAAATCCGCTTGAGGCGGCGTATCACATTGGCGACGTGGCTGCCAAAGACGCCGCGGTATGTATGCAGCTCGTCGATGACGATGTATTTCAAATGCTCGAAAAACGAAACCCATTTGGTGTGGTGCGGCAAAATGGCGGAGTGCAGCATGTCCGGGTTGGTGATGACGATATTGCCCGCCTTGCGCACCATTTGCCGGATGTTGGCCGGAGTGTCGCCATCGTACGTTTCCGATTTGATCGACAGCCCCATTTCGGTAATCAGCTCGTGCAGCTCTGCTTTCTGGTCCTGCGCCAACGCCTTGGTCGGAAACAGGTAGAGCGCGCGCGCCTGCGTATCCTCTGCCAGCGTCTGGAGAATCGGCAGATGGTAGCACATGCTTTTCCCGGAGGCAGTCGGCGTGACCGCGACGATATGCTTGCCCGCTCGCACATGGCGAAAAGACGTTTCCTGGTGCGTGTACAAAGAGGCAATTCCTCTTCGCGTCAGCGCTTCCCGGATGCGCGCATCCATCTCCTGCGGAAACGGAACCGTTTTGGCCTCGCGGGCCGGAATGACCCGCCAGTGGGCGATATTGTCGCGAAAACGCTCGTCTGTTTTCAAATGCTCCAAAATACTTGCCATGTCTTTTTTCATCTTCACCAGGCTCACCTTCTTGCCCTTATTCTACGAATGGACGTTCGGGTTGTAAACCCCTTCGGACGTTTTGGCCAAAGCGACTTTTCCCGGGAGACAGGCCAGGTGAGACGATGGCTTGGCCCGTCCAAAAGAAAAAGCCGCCAGATAAGCCTGGCAGCTTCTTTTCTTGCCCCTTTATTTCTTCGCTTCGCCGAGAATTTCAAAGATCACTTCCGCATTGTGCGTATTGTCGATCAGGCCGGAAAATCTTTCTTTCCATGGACCGTACGCGTACACGTTGACGTCCTCGCCTGTGTGGCCGCCCGTTGTCCAGCCGGTGAAGGAGCGTTTGTCAAAAATCGCTTCGATTGCGTTGTCGATCTCGACTTGCTTCTTCGTTTCCGCCGCCTTTTTCACGGAAGCGATCTCCTCTGGCGTCAGTTGCAGGTCGATGTACTTTTTCAACGTTTCTTCCACGCTCGCGCCTTTGGCGATTCCCGCGGCGATGAAGTCAGGCGTGCGCTTCGCCGCCTTGATTGGCGCGACGAGGAAGTTGTACTCTTCCTTCGCCCCGACAGACAGCCCGCCCGTGGAGTGGTCCGCTGTCGCGACAACGAGCGTGTTTCCATCCTTTTTCGCGAAGTCAATGGCAGCCTTGAACGCCTTCTCGAAGTCTTCCATCTCGCTCATCGCCGCCACGATGTCGTTGTCGTGACCAGCCCAGTCGATCTGGCTGCCTTCCACCATCAAAAAGAAGCCTTCCTTGTTCTTGCTCAACCGCTCAATCGCGGCCTTTGTCATGTCTTCCAGGGACGGGGTTTTGTCCGTGCGGTCGATCATTTTGTCCATTCCGCCTGCTGCGAACAGACCGAGAATTTTGTCATTTTTGTCGCTCAGCAGTTCCTGCTTGCTCGTGACGTAGCTGTAGCCGTCTTTTTTGAATTCTTCCGTCAGATTGCGGTCCTTGCGCACGAAGTTGTTCAGGCCGCCGCCCAGCAAGACGTCGACGGAATGCTTGCCGTCAATGCGCAAGTCGTAGTAGTCGTCGGCAATCGCGTCCATGTTTTTGCGGCTCTCATCGTGCGCGCCGAACGAAGCCGGGGTCGCGTGCGTAATTTCCGAAGTAGCCACCAGGCCAGTCGATTTGCCGACTTTTTTGGCCCGCTCCAGTACTGTCTCTACCTCTGATTTGTCGTTGTCGACCGCAATCGCGTTGTTGTACGTCTTCACGCCGGAAGACATGGCGGTCGCCGCAGAGGCGGAGTCGGTGATGTTTTGCTTTTCGTCTTCGGCATAGGTCATTTGCGCCCCGACCAAATATTTGTCAAACTCGGTCGGCTCCATGACAGGAGTCGCCGGGTCGTCTTTCATGTAACGGTAAGCCGTTGTATAGGACGTGCCCATGCCGTCGCCGATCAGGAAGATGATGTTTTTGACCTGGGCGTTGCCCGCTTTATTTTCTGCCGCCTTGACCAGACCGGAATTTCCGCCAAACAGCGCCGTCGTCAGGGCCAGGGAAGAGATGACAGCTACTGGGACAAGCTTTTTCGGGAATGTGCGAAACATTTTGTACCTCCTGCAAATAGGAATGTTCATAAGCATGTCACCAATCATACTCTTCTTCTGTTGAGCTCGGACGGGCTTTGTGTAAAGAAATGTAAGCGATTGGTAAAGGCGGCGTTAACAAACGGGCTGCGCCTGGTCTTGGCGAAAACGCCGCTGTTCGTCCACGAACTCGACGCTGTACGTTTGCGCCGCGCGCGGAACATACAGCTCGATGCTGTCCGGCTGCACAAGTCTGTAGCCGCTTTTGGAATAGAGCGAGCCGGAAAACGCGTCCGACACTGCCTCCAGCCGGAAGTCTGCCTCGTTCTGCGGTTCCAGGCCCATTTGCCTTGCCAGCGCCTGGTAGGCATAAAAAGCGCCCTTCGTCGACCAGTAGTAGAGCGCCTGGTCGTCCATGAAGCCTTGTCCCGCAAAACCGGACATCGCCCGCTAGAACTGCCAGGCCACAGGCAGGCTCTCGCATTCGAAAAATACCCCGCCGATCAGTACGACCACAAGCGTGTAGATGTGGCCGACAGCGGCATGCGCCTTTTGCAGCAAGCCCAGGCAGCCATTTTTCCAAGATGATGAACTGCCATCTGCGCCAAAACTCCGAAATGCTTTTGGACATGTACGGATAGCGGAAGTTTTCCATAAAGTCAAAGCCGAACATTTTCCCCAGTCCGCGCGCCATGTCCGAGTAGCCGCTGAAGTCAAAGTAAAGCTGGAAGGCAAATGCCACAATGCCGAGCCAGGCGAGAAAAGTCGTCAGCTCGTCGGTCGGCGTCGCTTTCACGTCGGACCACAGCAGCCCGATGTTATTGGCGAGCAGCACTTTTTTCGCCAGTCCTCTGACCAACAGCGCCGCCCCTTCGCCGAATGGCCCGATTGTCGCCATGCGGGCGACGAGCTGCCTCGCGATATCGCCGATTCTCTCCCTCGCTTTTTGGAAACGACTCGCAATGCAATCCTTGCCTACCTAAAGAGCGTACAGGGCCGAGATCAAGATCAGATGCAGAACGAATCGACACGGCGTAAAAAATGCATAAAAACGACCAGACAAAAAAAAGCGCAGAAACGTGTTCTGCGCTTGAATGCTATTCGTTTTTCGGAAGCTGGAAAAAAAGCTCGACGCCTTCTTCCATATTGCACACGCCGAACGGCACGTCATGCAATATTTTTTTGCAGATAGCCAGCTCGAGGCCGGTTCCTCCCGTGGAACGCTGGCGAGACGGCTCTCCGCGGAAAAAGTGGCCCTATATTTTTCTGTATTTTTCCGGATGCTCCTCGGGAATACGGGCGCCTTTGTTCTCGATGCTGACTCGTGCCATCTTGCCTTCGTCGCGGATGGAGACGACGATCGCTTCCAGCACCGCATAACCTTCGTTTTCGAAGTAATCCTTCATGATTTCCCGCAAAATCGGTTCGTCCTCGACTATCAGGATGTTTTTGTTCATGTCTGTTCTCCCCGTGTCATGTTTACCTGACATGGCTCAGTCTTTCTCTGCGATCAGCGCCGACAAGTGATGGATCAGCACGCGCTCTACCTTCGGCCCGTCCAGGCGCTTCGGCTCGAGATAGGCGTGCAGCGCAAGCCCGTCGACCAAGGCGTAAAGCCGCTCTGTCTCCAGCTCCTTGTCCGTGTTTGCAGGCAGCAGTCCGGACTGTTCGGCATAGTCCATGAGCTTTTGCAGGCCAGGGTAAATGCCGTCGTACTGCGCATCCAGACCGCCCGGCTTATGGCGGAAGTAGGCGGTAAAGGCGAACCAGACCTCCATTTCCGCCATCTTTTCCCGATTGGTAGGCACAAGTTCCAGAATCGTCTTGATAAACTTCTCTCGCGGCGGCAAATCAAGCGAAATAATCTCGCGGATGCGAGCCGTCGCCCTCTCCTTCACGAGCTTCATCGAATACGCCAGCAGCTCGTCCTGTGTGCTGAAATAATGCCGCAGCGCCCCTAGCGACAGCCCTGCCTCTGCCGCGATATTGCGAACCGTCGCTCCCTCCATTCCCCGCTCGCTGATGACCCGCCAGGTCGCTTCGGCTATTTGTTCTCTTCGTTTTTCATGATCGATTTGTTTTGGCATAGCTGTATTTTACCAAGCCCGAACGGGACGAGCAATTAAATAATACACTTGTATTAAATAAAAACAGATGATAAAATCTTTTTACAATACATCTGTATTAAAAAAGGAGAGCGTAAACGTGAACTGGATCGCGTGGATGATCGTTGCCTGTGAAATTGGTTTTTGGGTCGTGATTGCTCTGGGGTTGGCCGTGCGGTATGGCTTGGGAAAAGAGCGGCTGGGGCTTTTTATCCTGGCGCTGACTCCCCTGGTCGACCTTGTTTTGCTGGCCGTGACCAGCGTGGACTTGTACCGGGGCGCAACCGCGACCATGGCTCATGCGCTGGCTGCTGTCTATATCGGCGTGTCGATCGCTTTTGGCAAAGGCATGATTCGCTGGGCGGACGACAAGTTTTTGTACTATGTGAAAAAACAGCCACTGGCGAAAAAGCCGAAGCTGTACGGGATGGCTTACGCCAGGTCGTATGCCAAAGGCTGGTTCAAGCACGTTTTCGCCTACCTCATCGGGGCGGGACTGCTGCTCGCGATGATCTTTTTTGTCGGGGATGCCTCGCGGACCGGGGCTTTGGAGCGGGCGATGCTGCAATGGGCGGTTGTGCTCGGCATTGACCTTTTGATTACCGTCAGCTTTTTTGTCTGGCCCAAACGGAGCAAAAGCGCCAGCTCTTGACGGTATAACCGTCGACGTCCAGACAAAGCCAAAGCCAGGCTGGCACAAATACGATGATGCAGGAACAGCGAAACCAGTGTGCGCGCGGCACAGGGACGCTGTTCCTTTTTTGCATAAAAGCCAAGCCAGCGGCCATACACATGGTGAGTGGCTGCGCCAAAAGCAGACGAAACTTGTCGTAAAGATGAGGGAGGTTGGTCGGAAATGACCTCACACAAAAAGGGAGAGCGCATCCCGGAGCCGATGCGGGGAGACGGTACGGGGTGGGTCGATCTCGGGCCGCGCAACATCGAGCGGGATCGGCAAAATCCGAACATGCTCGTGCCGCCCGTCACCGATGCAGGCTTGCTGCCGAATTTGAAGTTTTCCTTCTCCGACGCCACGATGACGCTGAATCACGGCGGCTGGTCGCGCGAAGTCACCGTGCGCGAGCTGCCGGTTGCCACTACGCTCGCTGGCGTGAACATGGCTCTGACGCCAGGCGGTGTGCGCGAGTGGCAATACTACATTTCCGGCCAGGCTCGCATGACCGTTTTTGCCGGAAATGGAACAGCCCGCACGTTTGACTACCGGGCGGGCGATGTCGGCTATGTGCCCTTTGCGACAGGGCATTACATTCAAAATACGGGAAACGAGACAGTCTGGTTTTTGGAAATGTTCAAAAGCGACCGCTTCGTCGACGTCTCGCTCAACCAGTGGATGGCGCTCACGCCGCACGAGTTGGTCGCTTCCAATCTGAACGTAGGCCCGGAGTTGCTGGACGCCTTGCGCAAGCAAAAATGGCCCGTCGTCAAATACCCGGGGTACGGCTACGATCCGGACAGGGGGTGAGCCTCGCTTTAGACGGCCGGATTCGGCCGGATGTCCGGCCCGCTCACATATTCAGTACGCCCATGGATTGGATATGCTGCTTCGTCTCCTCTGTTCCGCATTCGTAAATGGCGCTGTATATTTGCTTCAGGCAGTTGTCGTATTGATCGTTTTCCTCGTCAAAATGATAAGGAATCGCGACGACATGCCCGCGCAAAAAGGTGCCAAACTCATACTCGGTCCTTTCCTCAAACAAGCTTTTCAGCGCGTGAACCTGGCGATCCGTCGCTTCAATCTCGAACTCGTACCCGGAGTCGCCCTGATTTTCCATGATCGTCCCTGCCTGAACAGATACGTAATACCTTTTTTTGTCCATTGTGTTACTCTCGCCTCCCCAACGCTAATATACGAGTACGGAGATCAGCAATATCGCGAGCAGCACCGCAAACGCCCCCAAGTAAAACAGCATCCCCACATTCCCGAGAACTTTGTGCTTGACGGTCGTCTGACTGATGTTGTTGTCCACTTCCTTCGTCTCCTGGCGTTTGGCGTAGCGGATGGTCAAAAACAGCCCTACCAAAAAAATCAGGCCAAAAATCGCATAGTAAATGCCTGGATAGTGGAGCATTTCCCTTCCCCGCTTCCTCTTCTGATGATTGTTTATAGTTTGCGAGAGTCCGGGTTTTTTATGCATGCGGGCGGGAAATGCCGTCTCAGTCTTACCGCATGAGCTGCTGCACGCCTTTTATCAGGCGCCAAATTTCCTCTTCTGTGTTGTACGGAGCGATTCCGGCGCGAATCCAGCCGCCGCTGTGCGCAATTCCGGCCAACTCCGCCAGGCGGGAGGCGTAAAAATCGCCGCTCGCGATAAAGACGCTGTGCTGCTCGGCCATTTGCAGGCATGCTTCTTCCGGCGCGAGCTTGTCCAGACGAAAGGCGACAGTCGGCGTTTTCGCCACGCCAGCGGCTGCCTGATAGAGCGTTACGCCTGCGATTTGTCGCAGCTCGTTGCGCATCAGCTCAGCCAGACGGTTTTCGTACTGCTCCAGGTTGGCAAAAGCGGAAACGAGCCGCTCGCGGCGATTGCTCCCTGTCCCGAGCGAGGCGATAAAGTCGATGGCGGGCGCGATTCCTGCAATGCCTTCATGGTTTTGCGTCCCCGTTTCCAGCTTGTCCGGGATATAAGTTGGGGCTTTGGCCTCCTTCTCATTGCGTTTTTCCTCTGTTTTCGTCTGCGTGAGGCCGTCACTTGCGGCTTAGCTTTTGCAAGCGTCTGTACAGCGTAGCGACGCTGATGCCCAAAAACTCGGCGGCCTTGCGCTTGCCCTCGGTGCTTTTTCCGAAACGCTGCACCGCCTGCAAAATGAGCTGTTCCTCGGTTTTTTCCAGGGAAAGCTCTGCCGCCTGTGGCGCCGGAGTGGCAGAAGCAAGCGGTGCAGATGGCGTTGCCTGGCTCTGCGACTGTGTAGCCAGCCCTTCCTCGCTCGTCCGGCTTCCGCGAATGATCGCAGGCAGGCTGCTGATCGTCACGAGGTCGCCAATCTCCAGATTCACGATGTACTCCAGCGTGTTTTCCAGCTCGCGTATATTGCCGGGCCAATGGTAGTCGATCAGGCATTTCAGCGCCTGCGCCGAAAAGAGCTTCGGCTCTTTGCCGAGCTTGTCCGCGAACAGCTTCAAATAGTAGTGGATCAGGTCGTACAAGTCTTCTTTGCGCTCGCGCAATGGCGGGACGTACAGCGGAATGACGTGCAGCCGATAGTACAAATCTTCGCGAAACTGGCCGCTGACGATCATCGCGTCGAGGTCCTTGTGCGTCGCGGCAATCAGCCGGACATCGACCGGGATGCTTTCCGAGCCGCCCACCCGCTCGATGCGCCGCTCCTGCAGGACGCGGAGCAATTTGGCTTGCAAAAACGGCGGCATGTCGCCAATCTCATCGAGAAACAGCGTGCCGTTCAAGGCCAGCTCGAACCGCCCTGCCTTGCCGCCTTTTTTCGCCCCCGTAAACGCCCCTTCCTCGTAGCCAAACAGCTCGCTTTCCAGCAACGCCTCCGGTATCGCTGCGCAGTTGATCGCGACAAACGGCCCGTCGCTACGCGAGCTGGCCTGGTGGATCGACTGGGCGAGCACTTCCTTTCCGGTGCCGCTCTCCCCGCGAATGAGCACGGTCGAGTCGCTTTTCGCGATTTTTCTGGCCGAGTCTTTCAAGGCGATAATCGCCTCGCTGTTCCCGCGAATGTCCGCAAACGTATAGCGCGTGACGTATTTGCGGTTTTTTTCCTGCTCCGTCTCCATCTGCTGCCGCGTGAACTGCAAGATCGCGCCCTCCGGCTTTTGGTCGATGTACAGCGGGTGCAGCCGACAAAGACACGGAAGGCGTTTGCCGCTCCCGTCCACGATCTCGACCGGAAAATCGCGCAGCGGCTTGCCTTTTTTGACGAACCCGAGCAGCTTGGACGTAGCGACGAACGCCTGCAAGCTTTTCGTCAGGAGAACAGCCAAAGAACGCTGCCAGACGTGCTCAGCCGCCTGATTGGCGTGGATGACATGCCCCGTCGCATCGACGACGAGAATCGGCACAGTGATGAGCGACAGCAGCCCTTCTACCTCTTGCAAAAGCAGTTTTCTCTCTTTGCTCTCCTGTTCTGTCATGGCTATGTTCCCCGTTCTTGCTAATTTTCAGATTTATTATACAGAATAGCTTATACCGTTCGCTCGTACCAGTGGAAGTGTGAGACAACAAGCATGGTGCAGGTCGTCATCGCCGCGCTGCTTGTATTTTTCATTTCCATTTTCCGCTTATTTCATTTTTTTCGGAACTGGAAAAGCACCGCCACTAGGCGGTGCTTTCCCATTATTCCATCCGAAAAACCGGGCCTCTCGGCACAAACGGCAAATGTTTTCCTTTTGGCAGCATGAAAGCATGGCTGCGCGTGATGCGGAGCCGATCGCACTCCCCGTCCGTGATGACGAGGATCGGGCCGTCCTTCGGGAAATCGGCGGCCTTCTCCAACAGGTCGATGCCTGGCTGCAAAACGGTTCCGCCGCGCCCTTTGACGCTGACGCGCTCCGCGATATCGTCCGGGGAGAGGTAGCCGGCATCGTAAGCCTGTGCGTCGCAGAACACAACACGCGCATACGGAACGTCGCGAGCCTCGCTGTAGCTCGCAATCGCTCCCAGCGCCTTGCCGAGCAGCTTGCTGTCCATCGAGCCGGACGTGTCAATGACGACGCCGAACGTGCGCGCGAGCTGGTCCGTCTCCAGATGCGCCCAGGCAGGACGGGCGATGTCCGGCGTCGACGATTGCCTGCGGCTGGCGCGGGCATACGTGCGTCTTTTTTCCAGCGGCGGAAAATGCTCGTCGAACCAGCGCGCGAGCTGCACATCCCACGGGATCGGCGGCTGGCCGAGAGCGCGAATTTCTTCCACCAAGCCGGCCGGCAAAAGCCCGCGGCCCCGCTCCTGGTGATAGATCAAGCCTTGCGACATCGCGCTGCGGTAAAAGTCGTCCAGCGTCGTCCCCGGTCCCTTTTCCCAAAAGCGCGGGTCGTCCCCGTCCAACATATCGCCCATGCCGATTCCTCTGAGCGTGTACAGCTTGCGGTACGTCCGCATATCGGTCACGATCCGGTCGTAGATGGCCTCTGCCGACAAACCCTTCAAATCGGGATCGTACAGACCGCCAATCTGCGGAAAGCGCCCGACGCCAAGCTCCATCAGCCATTGATTGATGACGTAGTCGCAGCTCACGTTCCAGTAGTACGGGTCCCGTCCCTGGCAGCGCTCATGGTGCCGCAAGCCCGCATGCAGCAGCTCGTGGGCCATCACGAACTTGCATTCCTCTTCGTCCAGCCCTGCCGCCGGGTTGATAAAAATCTCCTGCGAGGTCACATCAATGGCGGCCACCGATATTTGCAGCCGCTGGCAAATGAGCGAATCCTCAATGATCGTGAAGTGGCTGGCGAGGGAAGCGAGCAGCGGGTAGTGATTGATGAACCAGCGCTTCGCCTTTTGCGCGTCCGACAGCTTGCTTTCCTCATTCCCCAGCGCATCCGCATACCCGCCCGCCACGCTGACCGCGCTCTGCACGGCCTGCGACAGCCCGATGCCCAGGAGCCGTTCCCAGTTCACGTCCCGCTTGTAGCTGTAGCGGACGTATTTGTCGGAAAACAGCATATCCGGCTGTCTTTCTCCGCCTGTTCCAAACAGCTTCATCTGCTCGGGCACGCCGTGCTCGACAAACCACTTGTACAGCTCCTCTTCGCTTTTTCCCGCCAGTTCCAGCGCGTACGCCATCTCAGCGGGAGGCTTGCCCAGCTTCATGTCCTTCAAAAAGCGGGTGACGTAGTAGTCGCAGGCGATATTCCACAGCGCGGGCTGCTCTTTTTCCACAAAGTGCCCAAACCCTAGGTGCAGCAAGGCATGTGCGAGAACGTAAATCCATTCCTCCACCGCTCCCCTGCGCTTGGGGTGTACGTGAATGCTTCCGCTCGCGGTCACGACGGCCCAGCCGTTCTCCGGGCACAAGTTGTTTTCCGCGCGAAAAAAATGGGCACGGGAGCAAAGCGGCCCAAACATCGGGTGATGCGCCAAAAACTGCACTGCCTGCTGGTAGTTTTGCGTCGCCGAGTCGCTCTGCCCTCTCTGTACTTTGGCCATCGGCTACTTGCCCTTTCTGTCCATCGCCAGCCGCGGCAAGTCGCGAATGACCTCGACGACAAACCAGTCCGGCAAGCCGTCCCCGTCCTCGTGCCGGGCGACGACCATCTGCGCCATTTCCAGCGAGATCGCAGACAAGTCTTTGAGCAGAGCCTTGGCCCGATGCGCAAACCGCTTGTGCCCATCGCTCACGGAAGCTTTGTCTGGCGGCAGCTCTTTTTTGATCTGGGCGCGGAACGAATCGGCGAGGAAATACAGCACGTCCCGGTCCTCCGGCGCACTCGGGAACGACGCCTCGCCCTCCAGAATGCGGTTGAGCTGGTACTTGCCCTGAAGGTTTTTGTGAAAAGCCTTGAACTGTGCGGCATGCTGCGGCGTCAGGCAGCCGTAGGCGAGCACCCCGACGATCTCGCTGGTCAGCCCTTCGCCAAATTCGTGCAGCGCATCCGAGAGCATATGCCAGGAGCGCGGCGTGGAAAACGGCTCCTCCGTCTTGGGCGGCTGCGACCACAAATAGTCGGGACGCACCTGCAAAAATTGCAGCACGTACGGATGAATCCCGTTGGCGTACGCCCAACTCAGCCACTGCTCATGGGAGACGAGAAGCTGCACATGGAACATCCGGTTGATGAGCGCGGACGACATCGGCTTGACAATCGCGCTGTCCTGGGCGCGGTTCCCCGCCCCGATCACAATCGAGCCTTCCGGCAAGTGGTAATCCCCGATTCTGCGCTCGTGAATCAGACTGTAAAACGCTTTTTGCACCTCTTGCGAACACGCATTCAGCTCGTCGAGAAACAGGCAGTACGGCTCTTCCCGCGCGATTTGCGTCGGCGGGCAAAACCTGCTTTTTCCCTCCACGATCTGCGGAACGCCGATAATGTCCTCCGGCGCCAACTGACTCCCCAAAAGGGAGACGCAGGGCAAGCCTACCTGCTGGGCGAACGCTTCGACAAGGGCAGATTTTCCGATCCCCGGCGCTCCCCAAATAAAGACGGGACGCGCCACGGCTACGTTGAGCAGCACGTCCATTAGCTGATGTTGCGTTACGTTAATAGCTAAATTCATGTAAGTACCTCTCTTGTTTGTGTAATCGTAGCGGCAATCGACCTCTTTTCCTCGTTTTTTTCCATTGACTATAAGCGACCGTCACACCACAAAGATTTCCTAATTTTACAAGATATTTGAACAGCGGGCAAGAAAAAACTACGCCTGATAAGCCTCGACCAAAATGCTCATGTAATCGTCCGCCGTAATCGTGCGGACGTTGCTTGGCGTCGAGCCGTTTTGCATCGACAGCTCCACGATGCGGGGGAAGTCTTCTTCGCGCACGCCGGGCAAGTCTTTCAGCTTGGGGATGTGCAAGCTGCTTGTCCACTCGGCAATGCCCGCGATCAGCTTGTCTACTGCAACCTCTTCGCTGTCGGCATCTGCGGCAAAGCCCATGTAGCGGGCGAGATCCGCGTGCATCGGCTTGTTTTCCGCAGCATTGAAGCGCAGGACGTGCGGCAAAAAGACGGAGTTTGCCACTCCATGCGGCGTATCGTACAACCCGCCTAACGCTTCGGCCAGGCAGTGAACAGCCGCCACATCCGCAGAGCCAAAGCACAGTCCCGCAAGCAGGCTGCCTTCGAGCATCGCGTGCCGGGCCGCTTCGTTTTGCCCGTCTGCGTAGGCTGCGGGCAGAGCGGACACAATCGTCTGCATCGCTTTGGCCCCGAGCGCTTGCGAGATCGGATTCGTCACCTTGCACGTGTAGCCTTCGATGGCGTGAACGAGCGCGTCGACTCCGGTAGCAGCGGTGACGGCAGCAGGCACGCTGTACGTCAAAGCCGGGTCGAGCACGGCCAGGACTGGCCGCAGCGCTGCGTGCTTGAGCGTCATTTTCCGGTGCGTGGCAGCCTCCGTAATTACGGCAGAGCGCGTCACTTCCGAGCCAGTTCCCGCTGTCGTCGGGACGCAGATGATCGGCGCGATGTTTTCATAGGCCAGTCGCCCGTCTGCGTAGTCGGCGGGCGTTCCGCCGTTTGGCCCGCACAGCGCAATCGTTTTGCCCGTATCCATCGCGCTGCCGCCCCCAATCGCTACGACCATGTCGGCGGCTGTGTCGCGAAACAGGACTGCCCCTTCCAGACATTCCGTATCGCGCGGATTTTGGCTGAGCCGATCAAACAGCGTCACTTGAAAACCGGCTGCCGTCAGCGCCTCCTGGATCGGCGCGACCAGCCCTGCCTTGATGACCCCCGGATCGCTGACCAGCAGGACAGACGTGCCTTTTTGCAGATCGTGCAAAAGCTTCGGCAGCTCCCCAGCTTTGCCTGTCCCCATTTCGATGCGTGTAGAGCAATAATAGCTGTATGCGTTCATCGTATCGCCTCCCTTTTCCCCATCATACTAGCTGAAAGAGCCGCGAGCCAGAAAATCGCAAAAAGATTCGCGCAATAAGGCCGCAGCGACTGTAACGTTCCTTTTTTTTCCACGTCTCATAGGCAAAAGGGGGAATAGACAGATGAAAAACATCGTAAAGGCAAGTGGCATGACCGTTTTGGTTGCAGCCTTGATCGGCTGCAGCTCGACTGGGCAGCGCGCCGCGGAAAACAACGGGTCCCATCCGCAGACGGCGGCAAGCCCGCAACAAGCGGCGAGCGAATCATCCGCGCTCAGCCGTACCATGCAAGATGCTTCGCTCCCAACTCCAATCCCGTCGCGCACAGATGATATGTATTTTCAAAACTACGGCGCAAACCCGTTCGTCTCCGCCGCAGAAGACCGTCTCTCTACGTTTGCCGCAGACGTAGACACCGGCTCCTACACCGTCATGCGCCGCTACATCCACGAAGGCACCTTGCCGCCGCCGGACGCTGTTCGCGTGGAGGAATTTATCAACTACTTCCCCGTCGCTTATCCGGCTCCCACAGACCGCACGTTTTCCATCGTCACAGACGGCGGGCCATCGCCTTTCCATCCCGGTCACCAGCTCGTCCGCATCGGGATCAAAGGCAAGGAAATCGCAAGCGACGACCGCAAACCCGCCCGGCTCGTCTTCGTCATCGACGTCTCCGGCTCGATGGCGCGGAAAACCGCCTGGAACTGGTGAAAAAAAGCTTGAACGTCCTGGTCGACCAGCTCCAGCCAGACGATACGGTCGGCATCGTCGTCTACGGCTCAAACGGGCGGGTCGTGCTTCCCCCGACTTCCGCCAAGCAGCGGCCAGCGATTTTGTCCGCGATTGCCGAGCTGAAACCCGAAGGCTCCACCAATGCCGAAGAAGGACTGCTGCTCGGCTATGAGCTGGCCTCCCGCTCCTTTGAACGCGGAGCGATCAATCGCGTCATCCTCTGCTCCGACGGGGTAGCCAACGTGGGCGAGACGGGCGCGGAAGGAATCTTGCGTTCTATCGAGGACTTTTCCCGCAAAGAGATTTATTTGAGCACCTTTGGCTTCGGGATGGGCAATTACAACGATGTGCTGATGGAGCAGCTCGCCGACAAAGGCGAAGGCAACTACGCTTACATCGATTCCTTTTCCGAGGCCAAACGGGTGTTTACGGAAGCGCTGACAGGCAAGCTGCAGACGATCGCCCGCGATGTCAAAATCCAGGTGGAGTTCGATCCGGCCAAGGTCGACTCGTATCGCCTGCTCGGCTATGAAAACCGCGACGTCCGCGATGAAGATTTTCGCAACGACAAAACAGACGCGGGCGAAGTAGGAGCTGGCCATACCGTCACCGCGCTTTACGAGATCAAGCCAAAAAAGGCGGCGGATACGGCCCCGCTGGGCACCGTGCGCATCCGCCACCACGACGTAGCGACCAATCGCGTAGAAGAAACCAGTCAGCCCGTGCAGGTGCAGACGACATTGTCGCCCGAGTTGAAATTTCTCGCTTCTGTCGCCGAGTTTGCCGAGATTCTTCGCGAAAGCCCCTGGTCAGAACGAAGCTCTCTGCACGATGTGCTGGAGCTGGCAAAGGCAAACGCCTCCGGCGAGGAGCAGCGCGAATTTGTCCGGCTCGTTGAAAGCAGCCTGGCTCTCCCCAAACATTAAAGCGAAACGACGCCCGTCATCCCGGAACGGAGGTCGCCTTTTGGATTGTCCACGAGAATTTTCACCGTGTACGTATTCGTGCCAGCATCTGCCTTTGGGCTGATCCGCGCTACCTTGCCCGGAACGTGGCGCTGAAGCACTTCGACGAATACATCGGCTTTCTTGTTCAGGGAAAAACGGGCGAGCTCTGCCTCCGATACGCCGATCACGACATACAGTTGGTCTGTGTTCACCACGCTCATGACAGGCATGCTCGCGTTTGCCAGCTCGCCCGGCTGGATGCTTTTCATGCTGATGTAGCCTTTGATTGGGCTTTTCAGCGTTGCATTGTCCAGTTGATACTGGGCATTTTGGACAGCGGCCCGCGCCTTTTGGACACCCGCCTCATACTGGGCGAGCTGTTCCTTCGTCGGGCCGTTTTTCGTCTTGTCGTACAGCGCCTTCATCTGCTCGACATTGGCTGCGAGCGATTGCAGCGTCGGCTGCGTCACTCCTTGCCGGGCCAGCCTCAGCTCCTCCTGGGCACGGACGTACTGGGCTTCTGCCTGCGCCAACGCTGTCTGTGCGTCCTCCAGGCTTTGGCTGGAAAGCCCCCCTTGATCGTAGAGCGTCTTTGCCCGGGCCTGCTTCGCTTTGGCGGCATCGTAGACCGATTTCGCCGATTGCGCCGCCGCTGCCAGTTGCGCAAGCTCCTCCGGCCGCTTGCCGTTTTTGACGTCCTCGTACTTGCTTTGCGCCTGCTGCCAGCCCGCTTTGGCGTACTGCAAGTCTTCCACCCGCGCTCCTGCCTTCGCTTCCTCCCATTTTGCCTGCGCCGAGGCGAGTTCGGCTTTTGCCATTTGCAGGCTCGCTTCCAGCTCGACCGTCTCCAGCGCCAAAAGCGGCGTGCCCGCTTCTACCCGATCGCCCGTATCGCGGAAGACGGCGGCCACTCGCCCTGCCGTCTTGGGATAAATCGTGACTTCCTCGATGCCGACCATTTTCCCGCTGAACGAGTGCGTACCCGCTTCCTCCCCTGCTGCCTCTTGAGCAGAGGCTGGCGTTGCAGGTGTTAAGGCTGTGGGCTGCACCGAGCCGCAGCCTGCCAGGCAAGCAATCGCCGTACTTCCTGCCAACGCCGCCATCCATTTGCGCCAATTCATGCTGAAACCCTCCTGATTTATGATATGGGGAAAAATCGCTTTAATCCGGTACTGCGGACTTTGCCGCCTCCTTGCCTGCTTGCATGGCTGCCTTGTTTTCTTTTACGGTCAGCATGGTCAAAAACGCCGCCACCAGCACGAGCACGGCCATAAGCAAGCTGTCCTGCAGCGCGGCGACTGCCGCGTATTTTTTTACGAGCTGGCCGAATAGCCCGCTGGCCGCAGCATACGCCTCCGTCCACGACAGCCCTTTGGCCGCGTACATTTGCTGCCACTGGGACAACGCCTCCAGCACAGGCTGCCGTGTGGCCGTCACTTGCTCGCTCATCTGTGCCGCATGCACCGCGCCTCTGCGGGAAAACAGGGAAATAAGTCCGGCAATCCCGATCGAGGTCGCGACCTGCCGGGAAATATTCGTGATGACCGAAGCCGCAGGCACTCGCGCTGGCTCGGACACGGCCACCAGCGGAATTTGCATGGACGTCATCAGACACATGCCCAGTCCGGCCCCGCGCAAGGCGAGCAGCCAATGAATCGTCGTCACATTCGTGTCCAGATCGACCTGGCTGAGAAAATAGCCGGGCACGATGCACAGCACAAGCCCGCCGACAATCAGCGGCTTCAGACCGATGCGCGTCGCCAGCATGCCGCATAGCGGCGTCACCACCCCGGAAGCGAGCGCCTGCGGCAGCATCATCAGCCCGGTATCCATCGCCGTTTTGCCGAGCATGTTCTCCGAATAGATCGGCAGCAGGTAGATCACACCGAAATTGCCGACCATAATCAGACTGTTCACCAACAGCCCGAGCGTAAACGGACGGTTGGCAAACAGGCGGACATCGACCAGCGGATGAGCAGTCGACAGCTCGCGCATGACGAACAGGCAGCCGCCTAGCAAAGCACTCATCAACAAGGAGACGATGTAAAACGAGTCCCAGCCCTTTTCCTCTCCTTTGGTGACGGCGAGCAGCAGGCTGACCAACGCAATCGCCGACCAGACGAAGCCCGCCAGATCAAACGGCTGCTTGCGGTTCGCTTCGCTTTCCTGCAAAAAACGCCAGACCAGAAGCATCGCCAACATCCCGAACGGAATGTTCACCGTAAAAATGAAACGCCAGTCGAGCTGCTCCACGAAATACCCGCTGAGCGTCGGCCCGACAGCGGGAGCGACGAAAACCGAGATGCCGAACACTCCCATCGCTGGCCCCATTTTTTCCCGCGGCACGACAAGCTCGATCATCGACTGACCGATCGTCATCATCAGTCCGCCGCCCGCCGCCTGGATGATCCGTGCGGCGATCATCGTGGCGTTGCTGACCGCCAGGCCGCACAACAGCGAGCCGAGCGTGAACAAAAACAGGCTGGCGAGGTAGCTTTTTTTGATCCCGAACCGGATGCCGAGAAAGCCTGCCAGCGGAATGACGGCGGCCATCGTCAATGTGTAGCTGGTCACGACCCATTGGATTTCTTCCGTCGACGCCCCGAACACGTTCATCATTTCCGGAATCGCTATGTTGACGATGCTCGTATCCAGCACCGCCATGAACGTGCCCAGCACAATCGCAAAAACGCCCGGCCAAAAATTTTCCTGTGGACTCATCAGCTACACATCCTTATCGCACATGGATGGACACATGGGCATTCAAGCCTGGCTGAAAATCGTACGGTCCTTCGTCAAACGTGATTTTCACGGCAATGCGCTGGCTCACCTTCGTAAAATTGCCGCTCGCATTCACCGGGGGCAGCAGAGAAAACGTCGACTGCGTCGCTTCGCCAATCCGGTTGACGGTCCCGCGAAACCGCTGGCCCGGGTACTTATCCAGCTCGATGTCCACTTGTTGCCCGACCTGGACATAACCTGCCTCTGCTTCCTCCACGTGCGCCTCCACGTACAGTTGCCGTTTGTCTACGACCAGCGCCACGGTGTTGCCTGCGCCCACCACTTCGCCTTCCTTGGCGACTTTTTGCAAGATCACCCCGCTGATCGGCGAGCGGATCATCAAGCTTTCCACCTGGGTAGGGCTGGCGGCGTTGAGCTGCTCCTGTTCTGCCACGATCTGCTCCTTCTCGACCTGGCTGCCCACATCCACGCGCACGTTTGTCAGCTTTCCGGCCTGCTTGGACGCGATCTTGTATATCTCTCCAGTGACTACCGCATCCTCCGTCTTGACGTAAAAATAGCTCTGGTAGCCGTAGTAACCCACGACCGCCGCCACGATCAAACAAACGACGGCCACGATTGCTTTTGGATTCAGCTTTTTCTTCTCCATGTCTGCTTTCTTCCTTTCAGATTTCACAACAAACCGACTGTCGGTTTGCAGTAGAGCAAAATAGCAGGCATACACACCATTGTGCTGCCCTCTTTTGTTAACCTTGCTTTTTCAAAAAGTAATGCTTCACAACGGGACGGACAAAAATAGTCGCGGCAAGCCCGATGATGTTCCAGATGTTGACCAGCATGACGCCCGTATCTCCGGAAATGACAGCGAGCGCAAACAGCACGGAGCAAATGAGCGACAGCCCGAACGCGACTGCCCAAATCAACGTCAGCCAAAAGTTGGAGGCCAGAAACAGCGGATGCGAAGTAAACTCGGCGGGCACCACTTTTTTTGCATATTGCAGCGTAAACGGCTTTTTGATGCACAACGACCAGGTGGCTGCCACAGCGAGGATGGCGTACATGAACAGTTGGGTAAAATCAAACAGGTGAAACGCAGGGAACAAGAGGGCAATCCAGAAACCGCAAAAGAAGTAAAACACCTTGATCGCAATGATCGTCGTTACTTCGCCAAACTTCTTTTTCTGAAACAGGTAGATCAACAGCGCGAGCACAAACCCGATGGCGAAGCCGAGCGCAGGCGGCTGCACCTGAAATGCGACGAAGAAAGGAATCAGGTCAACAAAAATCCAGAACAAGGTCATGAACACGGGACAACTCTCCTTATGAATGTAGGATGAAAAGCATCATGATGGCTTGCTGATGATCTAATAATAAAAACCGACCGTCGGTTTGTAAAGAACTTTTTTCCAACTTTTTCTCCCGCTCATGTTTTCAGGCTCTGTCTGTACTTCACCAGCAAATAAGCGGCGATGCCGACCGCGCAGCCGATCAGCAAAAACGTCAAGCCGTAATGCCGGATGTAGACGACTACCTTGTACCACTCCCGCTCCAACATTTTTCCCAGCAGCAAATAAGTCAGGCTCCACAGCAGCGCTCCCGTGTAGGCAAAAGCGGCAAACTTGCCGTACTTCATCGCAGACATCCCCGCCAGGTAAGCCGTGATGTGGCGCACGCCCGGCAAAAAGTAGCCGACGATCAGCAAAAAGGGACCGTACTTGGCGAACAGCTTTTGCGTCGACTCGATTTTTTTCGGGGTGATGTAAAGATTCGGCCCCACTTTGAGCAGAAGCGGCAGTCCCCATTTGCAGGCGATCGCGTAGCTGATCGTGATGCCTGCCGCCGCGCCAAAAAAAGCGCTCAGCACAGCAAACGGCATCAGCAGCATTCCCCGCGATACCGCGTACCCTGTGTACGTCATCAGCACTTCATCGGGAATCGGCAGCCCGATTACGCCAAGCGCAAGCGAGAAAAAGACGCCCACATATCCGTACTTCATCACAAAAAGGTCCAGATGATGTTCCACGGCTACCTCCACAAAACGTTTTCCTCTTCCATTGTATTCTCCCCCTACTGCTTGTCATTCTGGCTTTTTTTCCTCGGCTCGACTTGGCGCGGCACGACACGGCTCGGCTTTTTCCCCGTAGAAAAAGACAGCCTGTTTCCGCTCGCTCGTTTGCGCAGGATTCGGCTGTCTCTTCTTTCTATATTTCCTATTCTATGCCCAACTCATCAGGCGGACGGCTTTTCCTCGTCCGAATCGGCAGGCGGCTGGCCGTTTTTCTTTTTGTTCAACAGCTTTTTCACCAGGCCGCCCAGCGCTCCCAATGCGACCACAATCAAAATCCAGCCTTTTTTCGCAAACGCCAGAATCAACGCCAAAAGCCCCAGCTTCTTCGCGGCGGCTACGCCCAGTCCGCCGAGAATCAAGCCTGTCAGCCCAAACTCGGCGACCTTGTCCGTCTCCGCGTTAAAGTCGGTGTAGCGATGCCCTTCCTTGACCACGAAGTTTTTCAAGATTTTGTCCCGCAACGTCTGCTTGTCCTGCACGAGAGACGGAACATCGGTGACCAGAATGAAGGAGACATGGCCCGTTCTCGTCAACACTTGCAGCTTGTAGTTCAAAAACTGATCTTTTTGCGCGGTCTCGGCCAGCATCGAGTATTCCAGCTCGTGTGTGGCGGCATTGTAGGACGGCTTTACGTTCCAGCCGATGACGTGGAACTGCTCCTCCGGCTTGCGCTGCTTGTTTCCCTCTTCTGTGCCGTCCTTGTAGCTTTGCAGCAGCGCTTCGGCATCAATCTCATTTTGCTCGTCGTCGCTGATGTGTCCCGTGTCCTCGTATTCGATGAACAAGGCCCAATTCTGATTATCTTCAATCGGGTGGACGCTCCCGATCTCGTTCATGGTCGGGATGTCCCCATGCTCCTGCTCCATTTTGATCGTGTCGTCTTTGTTGAGAAAAATCATGTTTTCCGGAACCGTGAAGGAAAACTTCCCTTCCATCTCGACCTTCGTTCCGCTTTCCACAATATTGTAGTTCCCTGCTGCACTCGCAGGGAGCACGGCCGCAAAAGCGAACATGCATGCAAATAAAGATGATAGCCAGGCTTGTCTTCTCATGCTAAACCCCTCAATCTTTTTTTTCACGAACCCCCTCATTTTACCGGGATTATTTTCCTATTACAAAGATGATTTAGAAATTACAGGGAAAAATGAATCGTATTTCCTGGATATAAATGGTTAATGATTTGTTTTTTTATTACTTTCGCCTCAACTTTTGTAGGGCGGATTGCGTGCAGGCAGACCGCTCCTGTCTGTCCCCGGGCAAAGGCGCAAGACGGCTTTTTGTCCTCGTATAAAACAGCCGTCCCGCGAAGAAAAATAGCACTATTCACCAGATTGCCCGCTCGCCGACAGGAGGATAAGCATGCTTCGTTCCGCGAGAAAAATCGTTCCCTGCTCGTTTCGTTTCTGTTATGTTGGCCGAGCCTGCCAATCCGCAAAACCGCTATTTTACCGTGCAAATGCTGGATGTGTACACGAATACGTTTCGCAACGTCTCCAACCGCTCAACCCGGCAAGAGGCAGCACGCTACTTGCTCGTGGGTCCGAACTGGATAGGAAATCCTCCGCCGCATACGCCCGTGATTACGATCCCGCCAGCTTCCGCAAGCAGCAAGTCTGGCCAGCTATTGAACAAACGAAGACTTTGGAGCGTTGAGCAGCAAATCAGGTTTGCGTTCAGCCTGAACAGCGAAAAGGCATTGTCTCTCTTCCGCCGACAATGCCTTTTGCTTATATAATGAATGGATTTAGTAATGGGCAATTCCCAAGGAGCGGTCATCGCTTTCGATACAGTACTGAAACGCCCTGTCCGGATTAGGGGTATTGTACGTAGTCAGCAAATCCTGGTAGGAGCCTGCATACTTCACATTCCCCGCATGAAGAATGAAAATTTTGCAATCGATAAATTCCAGCTCCTGCAATTGATGAGTCGACATCATAACGGTGTGCCCGGCTTTTTTGGCTATGCCCGCAATCTTGTTCAATATTTTTAATCTGGCCGAAGGGTCAACCCCACTCGTAGGCTCATCAAACAAATAGAAGCTTTTGTTGATCTCGGCAAACAAGGTGACGAGCAGCCACTTCCTTTCGCCAACAGACATTTGCCCAAACTTCCGATTCCAAAGCTCCCTGACCAGTTCTCTTTCTCGGTCATCCAGCAGAGACAAACACATCTCCGGATTTTTATCGAACGCTCTGTCCGCTATATGTAAAATAAGTCGCGCAATGTCCCTGCCTTTCAAAATGGGGGAAAAGTACAAGCTTTGCGTTTGATATACGATTTCTTTCGCTTGAGGGATTCCATCAATCGCGCCTTCCTGAATCGCTAACACTCCCGTCAGCAAATCAAAAAGCGTTGTTTTCCCTGCCCCATTCAGGCCAATGACCACATTGACCTTATCTGCCTCCAGTTTCATATTCAGTTGATTGATCGCTTTCTTTTCACTCTTCGGGTAGGAAAACGATATATTTTTTAATTCGATCATCTGTTCTCCACTCTTTCCTGTTTTAGATTAGGTTCTTCTTACGGTTGAAGCGATTTTTATTTTCGACCATGCAATGACCCCAATCGCGATGTAGACCAGCGAAATGACCAAAAGAAACAGGTGGTTACTATTCAGGTGAAGGTTATTGGTCAATGCATCATAGGTAAACACGGAAAAGCGAAACACATATTCAACCGGATTTAAATAGTAAAGGATAGTAGTAAAAAAATCGGTAGACTCGCCACGATAGATAGCCAAATACGTCGCCGGAAAAATCAGCATATTGACAAGCGTATAGGCAGATGAAGCCCTTACCGACAAGCTTGCAATCGAGAGAGACAACATAAAAAGCGGGAGTAAAACGACCAAATAGGTACACGTAGCAGTGAAAAACAGAAGAAAAATAGGGTAATCAAAGACGATGGAAATAACAACCGTAAACAAAGCGAGACTAACCAGCCCAAAAACAATTTGACTGAGTAAAAGTCCCACGATAATAGGAACTTTTGAGCCGCAGATGAAGACAAAGCTTTTCAGGATGCCTAACTCTCGAAAATCGGTTAATCTTAGCCCAATCCCGTTAAACACTACCAGCACTGCAGAGAAGGCCCAAAAACTGGCGTAGTAATAAACAGCTTTCGAAACATCCGGCTTGGCGTGGAACCAACTGTAATTGATAGAAAAAAACAACAACAGAGGCAACAGGATCGACCAGGCTAACGCAATTTTTTCATCGATCATCGACTTGATAAATACGATAAAAAATTCGTATGATTTTCTAAGCATTCGGTTCCTTTTCCTTTCTCTTTTTGATTTTTTTACATTTTCAGGCGTAATGAATCCTTTAGCAAACCATGTAAGTGTTTCTTATGGGAACGGTATCAGCTTGTTCAGGTTTTTATATATAGATCGATCAAATTTTCTGGAGAAGCGATATTCTTGTGGATCAAGTAAGGCAGTATTCATATGCGGATAACAATCAGGTGAGAATACTTTAACAACCTTTGTGTTGAATTCCATTGTTTCAGGAACACACGTTGCGTAAACAGAAATATCTAGATCATTTACCACTCTTTGAACTCTTTCAATGAACGTGTCTTTTTGAGATGTTTTCGTTAAGGGAATATTCTCCTCAAGCTGCCTTTTATTATCAGTCAAGAATGCGTATTCTTCTCGAAATTTCTCTGGGCTTAATGAGTTACAAAAGTCATAATACAAGTCGCCGTCTATACTTTCCCCCTCGTTCTCCCTTCCCCAAAAACCAGTCATAAATTGAAAATACTCATTCATGGCTCGATTAACCGCATCTAACAGATTCCAATGTGCCCCTGCCCCAATACTGAAAGACTCTTTTCCAAAACCTAAAGCTAGTACGACATGGACGTCATCCGTTATTGAAATATCAACCAAGTAAAACTCCTGAATTCCTTTATATGTCTTGCTCATTTGTATAATATTGTAAACACTTTGTTTTTCCAATAATTTTAATGATAGTAATCTTCCTGCTTTCTTAGTTAACCATGTATGTATTAGCGACTGTCTTTCGATAAATTCTAAAAATGCTGCTTCTATTGCATAAGCACTGGAAGTATGTGAAGCTACTCCACAAGTATCACTGAAAGAGCTATGCATATCTTTATCTTTAAAAACCGGATGGCCATACTCTAAAATGACAAAATCCAAAGGTATTTTTATTGTATCTCCAGTTATTAAATTAAAGGCTTCTGTGCTGGCGCTACCATTTTCCTGAATTGCCTTCATCCTTGGGGCAAAAAGCGCTAGCCTTTCAAGGTGTTCCCCAATTGCAGCAGCCATTGCTTTCCTGGTGTTATTCTTCACTGAATTTCCATAGGCAGCTTTGTGTATTGCACAATCTACATAACAATTGGAATACCCGCACTGAAATATTCCTTTGTTTATCCATATTCGATTTGCCACAAAAGCATGTCCATGATTGGGACTATTCGTTACATAATACATGGAAAAGCTCCTTTATAATATTGGACACGTTGGTATATGATTCAAAGTATCCTGAGTTAAATTAACTGTATACCTGTTCACATCTCTATCAAGATCAATATACGTTTTCAGTGCAACATGATTATAGAGATTAGGCGAATATGCTTTAATGATAATTAGATTTTTATTTACGGTTTGATATAAAACTGTAGTGTGCAACTCTTTGACCCAAACTGGTAAATTTTTCACAATCAGATCAGTTTCTACCTCGGCTTCAGACAGCGTGATATCTTCGTCCACTTCTTGATAAGTATCCAGCTTGTTGAACAGTTCAAGGTGTTTTAGACATTCGCTATCAGTTTGGGCTTTTAGGACAATCGCCGTGTACGAACTCGGTTCAAGCCCTTCTAGTTGGTATCTATAAAAATAGTCATCATAAACGTTTTTTAGTAAATATGCTTCTGACAAGCCCTTGTGAATAGCATTCGAAAGAGAAATACTTGAGCCTACTCCTGTCATAAAAGTAAAGGGAGTAATGTGATTTGCATTCTTTGCAAAAACAAATACTACTTTTAATGGTTTAAATGTCTCTTCTACGTATGCTTGTACTTGATATCCTTCTGCTTGAAAAAGACTAACGTATATAGAATAGTGTTGAGATAAATCAATTTTTTTCCCTTGTCTCCCATACCAAAAAAGAAACGTTGAATTTTTCTCTAATAATTCTTTAATTGCATTTGATTGAGCCAACTTACTATTAAAGTGTGCTGCTGTACCCGTGGTATCACAAACGATAGAATCTTCCTTGCATAGTTGCGTAAATCGTCTAGGAATCTTTGCAACCTTACTATTCATTATGTCAAACGATTCTGCCAAACCCTCAATGGCGTCCCCTCTAGCTCCAATTACTAATGCTCTGCGCTCTATTGATTCAGAAAACGCCTTTAAAACTGACTTTCTTTTTCTTTGAGAAATAGCGCCACAATCTACTGGTCCTATTCCACCGTCTTCCCTCCTGAATGTTCCGATTCTTGAAGTCGCTAAATAAACTGGTCTATTGTTGAAGAGTGAGTCCTTATAACCAAAGTTTCTTTTCGACACATCAAATATCATTTCTTTCACCAAACCACTGAATTAATGTTACTGGCGCTAATCTTGCGTTTAAGCCAGATAAATGAGTCAAGGCATTGTCATTAAACCCCGCAAAACAAAATTCACCTAAGCTACTGTCAAACCTACTTAATGTCTCCCTGAAACTCTGACACATTGCGCCAATTTCAATTAATGCGTATCTGTACCCTCGTTTTCTGTATTTGGTGATAGCTCTTTTTAAATCAATGGCATAGCCAATAGCGATTTTAGAAAATAAACTTCGGTCAGAAGGGTTAATTTGATTGATTACTAAATTTAAAAGTTCCTCATCGTATTCTTTAAGTAAAATCAGTTCATTTTTCGAGGAATGAAACAAATAGCATCCTTTAACAGAAATCCCTTTTAAGACACCTTCGTCAAATACATATACGAGCGGTAAAACCGGATACAAGCCTCCAGCAGAAGGATAGTTCTTGGTTAAAGTGTTGGAAAATCTGCCGAATGAGTCTCGAAGGATGATCCCAAAATCATCCGTATTTATGTTCCAATTCTCTTTAAATGTTCGGCAGCTCCTAGTACGTTCAACAGTTTTTTGTTCGATTTTAAATTGGAATGATTTTTCGTAATACTCCGGTATAATATCTGTAAATTCCACTAATTCCATCCACTCTAGTAGCTCTTCCTCATATTCATACATTATTTCTGATATCCAGCATCCTTCCTGATGCATCTTAACAACTTGATCCAATAAACTATTAGAGAGAACTTCTGCTTGTAAATGATTCGCAAAATCATTCTTTCTTCTCTGCTCTACTAATAAATCTTCACTTATGTTATTCATAACAATCACACAACTCCCAATGAATCGAAGTATCTTCATATATTTTAAAATTATCCAGTTTCATGACCATCGCTCTATTAATATCTTCATGATGAATTTTTGAGTAAGTAAAATCATGAAAAAGTAATTGCATACGCTTAATCAAACATGATGCAATAATAACTCGTTGGCTATTGGTTAAAGGAACGCCGATTTTGATGTCTTCCTCCAGAGAATAAAGCATGTCAATGACTTGCTGATAAGTTAAATTATCAGCACTTCCAATTCTCATATGCGATTCAATATGACCTATATGGCAACAATGACATGGATTAACCCAATTACGGTTATAAAGCGAGTCCATATAAAATTTATTGTTGTATATATAACTCATCAATAAATAAGAGTTGCTTGATTCCATATGTCTATCCCTGATTCTTTTTCCTAAACTTTTGTTATAGGGATTTAGAAATACAAGGGATAATTCATTTTCCTCGCAAGGCTGCATGTCATCAACTGAAAGTGACGTGATTGCCAGATTCTCTTGAAAATCTTCAACTAATGTATTCATTAATATTGACCTTAAAAAATCATCATTGGTCATAATAGTAACGGAATCTATTCGGAGCATTTTTTCTTTCACTGTACGTATTAACCCATTGCTTGCTAGAAAACCAATAACCTCCTCTTTTTCTTCTTTGAAAATTTGTTCAAGCACAGACTCTGAAATTTCTTTCTTGCCCGTTCGATCCCACGATTGAATTAAATCAATGAGATCTTTATCATGAATCTTCATTACTCCATTTGCAGTTTGAACTACTACATCTCCATTCTGTAAGGAATGACACAGAAATCTGTTGATCCGATAATTAGAAGTCATATTAATTCACCATCATTTTATTTTTTGTTCTACTCTTTTAAAAGTTATGTAGATAGCCAAATTCAAAATAGCGGGTAACTATTGTTGTCAATAAGCTCCATTTTGAATTTGGCTTAATAAACTTCATGTGGAAACGATGTCTTCCCCAGTAAAATAAGAATTATCGGTTATTTTTACCGATAGTGGCAGCACCACTACTTGAAGAAGAGGAAGAAGCGCACAATCGGCCCCCCTTATTTTTATCTGTCAGAGATTGAATAGTATTGAAATTTGAACCAACCCCAAACTTCGAAATTCCTAACATGCCTCCATCCCCAATGATTTCCTTGTTTGCTCCGCGAACAATTTCTTTCTCCACGCTTCTTACACCCCTAATAAAAGTTATTGATGGATAAAAATACCACCAACTAAATAGTAAAAAAATACTCTCTTTTTGTCAATAAAAGAAAAATAAATTAATAATTGATTCATCACCATAACCCGTGCTAGACATTGAAAAAACGCAGATGTTCCTTTATCGTGGGAGTTGTCGAGACAACCACTGAAAAGGAGGAAATCTGCGTTGTGCCTTGATTTTAGCACAGACTTTATCAGACTTCCATCATTCCATCTCACACATTGGGAAAAAACAAAGGAAACGGATTGGATCGCTGTTCTGGAACCGCATTCTGCCTGTCATCTTTGTCCGATCTGCCTCGGAGCCAGTACCAACCATGCACGTCCTGGACGGCGTATTCTTCGTCATCGTTTCGTTCCTGCTTGGGGGACCGTCTGGGTATCCGTTCCCGTGTATCGCCAGCGCTGTGCGAGTTGTGGGCTTACATGGACAGTGGAATGGAACGGTATCCCGCCTCGAGGATCCGTCACCTCTGCTTTTCAAGAGATGGCGGTGGATATGTGCCACAGTCGGGATTTGCTCTCGGTTGCCAAGCAATTGAGTGTGGCCTACTCGACACTTGAACGCTGGTACTACCAACTGGCCCCCCAACGCCTTGCTCAACCAAAAGAACATGAAGCTCCTGAAGTGGTCTGTCTGGATGAGTTTGCTCTGCAAAAAGGACATAAGTATGGCGTGAACCTCATGGATGCTCAAACCGGTCATATCTGGCAAGTCACAGAAGGACGTTCACGTGAACAAGTACGAAACGCGCTGCAGCAATGGCCTTTTCGTAAGGTTCCCCAGGTAGTTGTCACGGATTTGGCTCCAGGAATGGCTGAAACCGTACGCCAGGTCTGGAAGCATACCCTTGTGGTAGCAGATAAATTTCACGTGATCCAGCTTTTCTCTAAAGCGTTGGAAGCTACCCGAAAACGCACTCATGCTCGTGGAACACATCGTCGGGGCAGACATGAGCAACGCCTGCTCCATACGATCCCTGACAAGCTGAAGCCCGAAGAGCTTCAGGAACTGAAGATTTGGTTAGCAGAAGATCCACATCTGGAACGACTCTACTTTGCGCTTCAAGACATAAGAACCGTGTATGCCGTTGAAACCCAAGAGGCAGGGGAGGAAGCGCTTCAGAAATGGATTGTCGACCATCTCTATTCTCCGACTCCTGCGGTTCGTTCCATTGCCAAAACGATTGTCCAGTGGCAAGAGCCCATTCAGCATTATTTTTCCTTTCGGGTAACGAATGCCAAGATTGAAGGGACACACAACAAAGTGAAGGTAATCAAACGAAGAGCCTACGGCTACCGCAATCTAGAGAGATTCAAGATTCGCATTAGACTGGAGTGTAAACCGGCTACATAACTACGAAAAACTGCGATAGAGGGAGATCAAGCACGTTTTATGGTGAAGAGCTTAATAATTACAAATTTTTAACTCACCTTTCTTCTTACATAAAAACAGCCAGCCTCGCAGGAATGACTCCCCTGCGACGCTGGCTTTCTTCGTTACTTCTTCAAATCCTCAATCGACGTAATATCCATATAAGTCGGCACGGCCAGGCCCAGCTTGGTTCCTTCCAGGTTTGGTCCGAGGTCCTCTACGTCTTTGCCGAGCTTCTCCATGTAGTCCGCATGTGTCGTTGGCAGCCATGCGGCAACCATGCCGTCCACGTCGCCGTTCGCTACGCCTACCCACATCGGGCCTGCTTCGACCTGGCTCAGCTCCACTTTATAGTTCAGCTTTTGCTCCAGGACAGTTTTCACCACGTTCGTGCTGGCGATCTCGGAATCCCAGGCTACATAGGCAAGCGTCAGCTTTTGGCCGTTGACAGGCTGAACGCCCTCGACCCATTTGTTTACGGTCGCCTCGTTGTTTTTCACCCACTCGGCTGCTGCTTCCTCCGGCTTTTTGCCGTTTTCGATGTCCAGCATGACTTTTTCCATGTCAGCAGGCGTCCAGGCAAACTTGTCGAGGAAAGCGTAGGCGCTCGGCTGTTCTTCCTTCAAGCCTTTGCGCACGATCGTGTGGATTTGCTCGTCTTGTCCGTAAATGCCTTTCGGGTCTTCCAGGTACTTCATCTCGAACTTGGAGAACATCCAGTGCGGTGTCCAGCCCGTGACGATAATCGGCTTCTTGTCCTTGTACGCTTGCGTCAGGGCAGCCGTCATCGCGGCACTGGAGCCTTCCACCAGCTCCCAGTCTTTCAGCTCGTATTCGCTGAGGACTTTTTCCGTCGCCTTCATCAGTCCGGCACCCGGGTCGATCCCGATAATTTTATGGTCGACAGTCGCTCCTACGCTGCCGGATGCTGCCGAGCCAGTGTCGCCGCCGGATGGTTCATTGCCTTGTGGAGTTCCAGCGCTTGAGCAGCCCGCCATCACCATACTGAGTCCCAGTGCGACGGCCAATCCTTTCCAGGTTGCTTTTTTCATGAAAACCCCTCCTACGCTTTTTTTCTCTTTCCTACCCCTTGCGTGATGCGGTCCAGCAAAATCGCCATAATGACGATCGCCAGTCCCGCCTCGAAGCCTTCTCCGATCTTGATCTGCGTCACGGCGCGATAGACGTCCGCGCCAAGTCCTTTCGCTCCAATCATCGAAGCGATGACGACCATGGACAGCGCCAGCATGATGCTTTGGTTGACCCCCGCCATGATCGTCGTTTTCGCGATCGGCAACTGCACCTTCGTCAGCTTTTGCCAATAGGTCGAACCGAACGCCTCTGTCGCCTCAATCAAGTCCGCCGGCACCTGGCGAATACCCAGGTTGGTCAGGCGGATCGTCGGCGGCATCGCGAAAATGACCGAAGCGATAACACCCGGCACCTTTCCCAGACCGAAGAAAAAGATCGCGGGAATCAAGTACACAAATGCAGGCATCGTCTGCATAAAATCGAGCAACGGCGTCACGACTCTTTGCACGGATTCACTCTTCGCGCACCAGATTCCCACGGGAATCCCGATGATGATCGAGATGAGCCCGGCGGTCAGCACCAGCGCAAGTGTTTCCATTGAATGCTCCCAATAACCCAGGTTTTGAATCAAGAGAAGTCCAATGAAAGTAAAAAGAGCGATAGACAGCTTCCCGGCGCGGTACGCCAGCAACGTCAGCAAAATGATAATCACCCAGAACGGCAGTCCAGTCAAAATCAGATTGAAGAAATCGACCGTCCCGCCAATGCATGTCGAAATAAAATCGAACAAAAAGCCCAAATGCTCATCCAGTCCGTCTACGATGGTTTCTACCCAGCTATCGAGGGGCAGCTTCGGAAAAAGTTGATCCATCATTCATCCACCTGCCCTTCTTCATTTGCCGGCAGCGGCGATTCCTGGTTCACTTTTCCTGCCAAACCGCCCAGTACGGCGCCTTTTACGATGACGCCCAAAAGGCGATCCTGTTCACCTGTCACCGCCACCGGAATATCGGAAAAAGCAACCAGGTCAAACAGTTCATTGAGCAGCGTCTGCGGGCCGACTTTCGGCACTTCTGTGCGCAGTACGCCTTCCAGCGATTTTCCTTGTGCCTTCGCTTCGCTGACGGCGTCTGCGGTCAACACGCCCAGGAGCGTTTTCTTCCTGTCGACCACGTACAGGCTGGATACGCCGCGGTCCCGCATCATCTGCAAGGCGACGCGCGGCCCTTTGTCCAGGGTGATCGTCTCTGCCCGCTTCATGACGTTCTCCGCAGACAACACCTTGGAGCGGTCGACGTCTTCCACGAAGCGCTCCACGTATTCGTTGGCCGGATTGGTCATGATTTCTTCCGGCGTGCCGATCTGCACGATGGCGCCGTCCTTCATCAAGGCGATCCGGTCCCCGATCTTCAGCGCTTCATCGAGGTCGTGCGTAATGAAAATAATCGTTTTTTGCATCGTGCTTTGCAATTCCAGCAGCTCATCCTGCATGTCCTTGCGAATAAGCGGGTCCAGTGCGCTGAATGCTTCGTCCATCAGAAGCACATCCGGCTCATTGGCAAGTGCACGCGCCAGACCGACGCGCTGCTGCATTCCCCCACTGAGTTGATCGGGATAGCTTGCTTCCCAGCCTGCCAGACCGACCAACTCCAGTGACGCTTTTGCCTTGGCTTCGCGCTCAGCTTTGGGCATTCCCTGGATTTCCAGGCCATACGCTGCGTTTTCCAGGACGGTCCTGTGCGGAAACAGGGCAAACTTTTGAAACACCATCCCGAGCTTCTTTCTTCTGACCTGCTGCAACTGCTCTGTGTTCATGCTGACGATATCCGTACCGTCAATCAGGATTCTGCCTTCTGTCGGCTCAATCAGCCGGTTCAAGAGTCGAACCAGCGTCGACTTCCCGCTACCCGAAAGCCCCATGATGACGAAAATTTCGCCGGCATGCACCTCAAAACTCGCTTGGTTCACCCCAAGGGTAAGACCCGTTTCCTTCAATATTTCCTGTTTGGTCTTCCCCTGTTTCACCTGGGGCAGTGCGCGTTGGGGCTGTCGTCCAAAGATTTTGGTCAAATTCTCTACTTTGATCTTGGGCATATGGTCACCTCCAACTGTTACGCCCGTATCCGGACTGTTCATTACCCTTACAATTGTAACCAGCCCTGTTTTTTACCTCAAACTGGATGAGACTCGATAATCGGGCATTTTCAGCGTTCAGAAAAAACTTTACGTACTTTTCTTTCTGTATTCGCAGTATATCTCGTATATACTGTTTGATATCTCCATTTACTTTTTGCTTGCGGAAACGTACAATTCTAGTCAGGTAAAATGACTAGAGGAGCTGCTTTTTTCAAAATGGAAACGAATCAGGAAAAAATCCTCGAAAAGGCTCAGGAACGCGTGATTGAAACGTTGGCCCGCAACATGGATTTGTACGGCATCACGATGTCGACCGGGCTGTTGTATGGCACGCTGCTGTTTCAGGACAAGTCAATGACGCTGGATGAGATGGGAGAAGCGCTGGGAATGAGCAAGACCAGCATGAGCACCGGCGTTCGCACCTTGATGGACTTAAATATGGTAGAAAAGATATGGAAAAAAGGAACGCGCAAAGACCACTACGAAGTCAATCTGGACTGGTACCAAAACTTCATTGATCTGTTCTCCGTGAAGTGGCGCCATGCCAGCGAGCAAAACGTGCACAGCCTGAAAAAATCGCTACACGAGCTGCGCACCCTCCAGCAGTCCGAGGATTTGTCCGATGAGCTGAGGGCGCGCGTCGAGCTGAGCATCAGCCGGATTGAAAACGGCCTGGAGTATTACTTGTGGCTGTCGCGACTGATTGACGCCTTTGAATCCCACGATATTTTTCAGTTTGTACCAAAAAAAGAAAGCGATTCGTAAAGCAGCTTGGCGCAGCGAAAAAGACTCATTCCTTGACTGGCAGTCAGTAAGGGGTGAGTCTTTTTTTGATGTGACCGATGGAAAAATCTGAATATTGGCAGCGGTTGTGTTACAATGACGAAAGCGGGCACGACGCAAATGACTGGCCCAGCCTGACTCCGAGAAAGGAGCGGATCGTGATGAACAAGCAAACAAAGCGACTTTTTCATACATGCACGAAAAAAACAAACGTGGAAATGGGGGGTCTGCTTCGTTAGCCCCCCGTTATTTTGAGGAGGAACAGGATGATTCGCAAAACAGCGCTTCTGATTGTTGATGCACAGACAGGGATTGTCGATGGCCCGGCGATTGGCCCCGTTTTTCAAAACGCCGCGCTCGTCACGACGATCAAAAAGGTCAGGAAGGAAGCGTGGAAGCGGGCGATTCCGGTCCTGTACGTGCAGGATACCGATGTCGCCGAAGCCGGGGCTGACGCTTTCGCCATCCACCCGGAGCTGGCGCCGCTCCCGACCGAAACAGTCGTCCTGAAGCAATCCACGGATGCTTTTCACGGAACCGATCTGCATGACCAGTTGCAGCTTCTCGAAATCAACCATCTCGTCATTACGGGTTGCAAAACGGAGTATTGTGTCGACAGCGCCTGCCGCAGAGCGACGACGCTCGGCTATGACGTCACGCTCGTCCGGGACGGGCACTCGACGACTGACAATGCCGTATTGGCCGCCGAGCAAATCATCGCCCACCACAACGCCTGCCTGCATGGCCTCGGGAACATTGACCCGTTCATTTTGGTGCGCGATTCCACGGAGGACCTGTTTACTCCTACGCACGATACGTACCGCTAGCCACTCCTGGCTACGCCGAAGAAACCGTCCGGACAGGACGGTTTTTTTTGCTTGCTTTCCGGCTGCGGCAACTAACAGGCTCAGCAGCCCCGCTTCGATGGAGGCAGTGAATCATGATAATTATAGAAGAAACAAATACGCTCTATCCCAAAGGAGGACTCCCCCTTGTCTACGTCACTTCTGGTTTCTCATGAAGTCGTCATTCATGCCGCGCCCGAAAAAGTCTGGGAAGTCTTGATTCATCCGCATTTTATCAGGCAGTGGGACGACGTACCGGAAGACTTCGGACAAGCGCCGCTGACGCTCGGAAGCGTCATGGAATGGCCGGCTATGCCAAATTGACCGTCGCCGAATTTGAACTGGCCGAGCGCAGCTAGACTGGCCTGTCCTTTCGGCGCGAACTCGTTGCAAATAAAAAAACGGGCGCGCCCTTGTGGCTGCATCCCGTCTTTTGGCCCTTACTCCCCTTTGCGGATAATCTCCTGCACTCTGCCGACTTGTCCATCGGTCAGGCGCACCTTGATGCCGTGCGGATGCGTACTCGAATTTGTCAGGATGTCCTTGACGATTCCGCGCGTCCGCTTGCCTGTGCGCTGATCCTGCTTCAACACGATGTCGACCTCCAGGCCAGGGGCAATGTCTTTGCGGTTTTTCCCGTTCATGGCAGTCCCTCCTTTCCTCGTTCGATGACTTTTTCGTTCTTTGTCCCACCTATGATATAATCGACAAACAAAACTTTTCTCATCGGAGGAATCCATGCTTACTTTTGAAGAAAAACTGGCGATCATTGAATCATTTCCACAACTGACCCGAAACAACGTCTCGCTCAAGCGGGTCAATTTTCACTACGAGGCAAGTCTTCACGACAAAAAGACAGTCGTTTACCATCTGCATCCGAATGGCAACGGCTTCGTATTCGCAGGCTTTTTGAAGGGCTATCCCAAAGACGACAAAGGCTACGTCAACATTCGCGACTTCTCCGCAGAGGAATTGCGCACGATCATCGAGGCTTCCATCCAGTCGCTCTCTGTCAAACGCGAGCCGCAGCCAAAGGCGGAAGCAAACGAGCCACTCGAGCAAACCTGGGTCGACAAGCAAAATCGCACGCTGCTTCTGCAGCAGGAAGACACGCTGTGGAACGTCTACCACGGCATGAACCTGGAGGCTTCCTTCGAGTCTTACGTAGAAGCCGAACAGTATCTGAAAGAAGAAGGCTTTTCCTTGCGCAACTAGCTTGTAACAGAGTTGTCACGGCCTGCCCTTTTCCTTCCTCCAAACGCAATCCTTTCATTGGAGAACCCCTCCTGATATGGTACACTTCCACCTAGTTAGATGTACAATACCTTTTATGAGCCTGGCCCGACAGTCTTTGCGACTGGCTCGGGCCTTCCCGAAAAACAGGGGGATAATGCGGCATGATGAAGTATAGAGACACACTTCTTTTTCAAGTCCACAAGCAGTTTGAAGCCTGGCTCGCACAGGAGGGGCCGGTCTCCCACGAAGAGCTGTACCGCTTTGTTCACTCGTTGAGAGGCACAGCCGGAACGATCGGTCTTGCCGATTTGTCCGAGCTGGCGCAGACGCTGTTGGAGCAGTTGGACCAGCAGGATGCGAAACCTTGGCCAACGCACGAGTGGCGTGACTTTTTGCAAGAGCTCATCGCCTTGTGTTACGAGCATCGTCCCGAGCAGGAAATTCTTTTGGAGGACCCCACGCTACCGCAAGAGTCTACCTACGACAATCAGCCTCTCCTGCTCATTTTAGACGACGACGTGACGTTGCTGATGTACCTAAAAGAATATTTGGAGAAGCAAAACTGGTCCGTCATCGCTACTGTTTATCCTCACAAGGCACTCGACTACTTCCACGACCTCAACCCGGATTGCCTGATTCTCGACCTGAACATTCCCGAAACAGGCGGCTTTCAAGTCATGCAAACGCTCAGTGAAAAAATTAAAAAGCAATACGTCCCGACGACGATTATCAGCATTGACTGCGATCGGGAAACGCGCCTGCGCGCTTATCGGCTGGGTGCCGACGATGTCATGTGCAAGCCGCTTGACCTGGAAGAACTAACCGTCCGGCTGGAAAGACAGCTCAGAAGAAAACGGTGGATGGATAAAATTTTGTTTCTCGATGAATTGACCGGCGTGTACAACCGCAATTGCCTCGCGGATACGTACCAGAAGCTGCTTGCGGATTCCATGCGGAGCCACGCGCCCTTTTCGCTGGCCTTTCTGGACATCGATCATTTCAAAAAGGTCAATGACACTTACGGGCACCTGGTAGGCGACGTCGTACTGAGCCGCTTCGCCGCGTTCATCCGGGGAAGCGCGGAGAAGCAGGACGTCTTTTTCCGGTATGGCGGGGAAGAATTTATTCTGCTCATGCCGCGGACGTCGGTACAGGAAGCACAGTTGCGGCTGGAACGAATGCTGCGCGATTTTCGCGACCTCTCCTTCGAAGCTTCCGAAGGGACGTTTTCGCTGAGCTTTTCCGCTGGCGTCGTGCAAATTGAGGATGCGCAAAAGCCGCTCGCCTACTGGATCGACGCTGCGGATACGGCGTTATACTCTGCCAAAAATGCGGGGCGCTGCCGGATTGAAGCGGCTGTGCGCAGCGCTGATCCGGATACGCGCACGGTGAAGCTGAAAGTCGCCATTATTGACGATGATCCGCTGATCTGCGCCGTCCTCGCCGACTCGGCGCGGGCAAGCCTGGACGGCTGGATTCACTCGGACATCCGGACGTACCACGAAGGGGCTGCCTTTTTTGCATCTTCCTGGCATCAGGGGCCGGAAGCGTATCTCATCATTTTGGACGGGATCATGCCGCAAATGGACGGGCTGGACGTTCTGCGGCGCATCCGCAACCTGCCGAACAGCAAGCAGTACACGGTGCTCATGCTGACAGGCCGCAGCGGCGAACAAGATATTGCCCAAGCCCTGCAGCTCGGCGCTGACGACTACATGACGAAGCCTTTCAGCACGAAAGAGCTGGAAGCGCGCATCAAGCGGCTAGTCAAGCGAATGATGTAGGCAATATCAGATGGAGGAAGAAAAAATGGCAATGATATTACTGGCTGAAGATGAAGCCGTACTGCGGATGCTCATTGGCGATACGCTGGAGGATGAAGGGCATCTGCTCGACATCGCCTGCGACGGTGAGGAAGCGCTGCAAAAAATCAGCCACAATCAGTACGATTACTCATTTTGGATTACATGATGCCCAAGCTGACCGGCTTTGAGGTGTTGACCCGGATGAAGCAGATGACGGACAAGCAAGCGGTGAAGGTTCTCATTCTTTCCGCGGAAAGCCAGCATGCGGAACAGGAAAAAATGCGCGCCGCCGGAGCCGATGACTTCATGCCCAAGCCGTTCAGCCCGCTGGAGCTCGTCCGCAAGGTGGGGGACATGCTCGCATGACTCGGCTTCGGAAATACGTCCGTGAAAGCATCACGCGCCGATCGAATCGTTTGTCGCCAATTTTTTCAGCAATCTGTTCCCGACCGCTTTGCTCAGGGAGAAACGCCGCAGTTGAACGGCCTGGAACGGGCGGATGAGATCGGCAAGCTCTCCCGCTCGCTCGACTACATGATGCGGCAGATTCAGCACAAGGAAGAAGCGCTGATGGCGCAAAACGAAGAGTTGCACGCCCAGCAAGACGAGCTGATGATGCAGCAGGAGGAACTGCAGGAAGCTCTGTCCAAAATGGCGGAAAACGAGCACTATCTGGAGAAAAAGAACCGCTTTGTTCTCGCGCTCACCAGTACATGGGACAAAGGGAGCTTTTGTCGAGCATTATTTCGAACACCGTAGAAATCATGGAAGCAGACAAAGGCGTCATCGTGCTGTTGGACGCGGATCGCGGCTGCGCCAGCTTCGGCATTTCCCGGCAAGGGCTTGACCAGTTGCTGCAAGGGATCGAGGACGGGCCTTTTGTCCGCATCAAGGAAACCGGGCTGCCATTTGTCGTCAACCGTGAAAGTACAGTGGGCGAGCGCGGCTTCCACCCTGCTCGTTCCCGCACTTACGAGTTGTATCTCCCGGTACTGGATTCGCACAGGGAGGTCGTGGCTTGCATCATTCTCGCCCGCATCGACCGCAGGTTCTCCGAGCACGAGCAGCACATCTTGATCGGCATGGCCAAGCAAGTCTCGCTCGCCCTGGACAAGCTCGCCATGTTTGAGGAAACGAAAAGGCAGCGGCAAATTACGCAGGAAATGCTCGACTCCGTGCAGGGGGCATACAGTTGCTTTCTCTCAACGGCGGAACGATCCAGGTGAGCAGCACGTTTTGCGAGCTGCTTGGCTGCAATCGCGAGCAGGCCGTATCGGACTTTGACATCGACGCGTTTTTCGCCCATCTGCAAAGCTGCACGGCAGAGCCTAACCGTCTCATCCCGTACATCAAAGCAGTCGCGCTGGGCGAAGGCGATGCGCAAGAGGACAGCATCGTCTTTGAACTGACCTCTCCTGTCAAACGGTACATCCAACTCTACGCGGAGCCTTTGTACCGCAACCAGCGGAAGTGGAGCACGCTGCTGGTTTACCGGGACATCACGAAGGAATACGAGATTGACCAGATGAAATCCGAATTTGTCAGCACCGTGAGCCACGAGTTGCGCACCCCGCTGGCGAGCGTGCTGGGCTTTGCAGTCTATCCTTTTTCCACGGCACAGGAGACGCTCGACGCCATTTACCGCCTGCGTCCGGATGCGGTCGTGCTCGACCTGATTTTGCAAGATGGCGAGAGCGGCTGGAAGGTCATCGAGGCGATGCAGGAAAACCCGGAGCTGAAGACGATCCCGATCGTCATTTCCAGCGCGTTTGAGGAAAAGAAAAAAGCGTTTGATTTGGGAGCAAAGGGCTATTTGCTAAAGCCTTACCATCCCGACACTTTGTTGAAGGCGATCTTGCTCGCCGTCACCAGCCACGAATCGGCCGGACAAATTTTAATTCCCGATCAGTTGTGACCCCTCTTTTGCCAAAAAGGCAGCGGACGATGCTCCGTTGCCTTTTTTTGCGGGACGTTCGCGCGCCTGTTGGCTGGCCAGGAAGCTTTTTGCGCAGACAGAAAATCTTGGTATATTCACGGGCCTTCCATCACACATTAATAGAGGTTGCTGTAAAGCACGATGCCCCGCAAAGGAGGAGTTCATGTGTATTTCTCGAAGAAAGCAGTTGTTCCGGTCGAAGAAGAGGAAACAGATGTGTGGACGTGCAGCAATGATGGGTGTACGTGCTGGATGAGAGATAACTTTTCCTTTGACGAGAGCCCGAGCTGCCCCTTTTGCCATTCGCAAATGGTAAAGGATACCCGGGTGCTTCCGGTTCTGACCAATCACAGCAAGCGAAACTCATGATACTGCCCTTCTTTTTTCTTGCGGGCATTCGTCCTCTTCTCTACAATTAAGCACAAGACACGCACGATTGTTAGAGGAGATGCCCATGAACCGAAAAGAGATGGAAGAACAAGTCATCCAGGCTTATCAGCGCGATGAGGGAATGATGATCCTCGTCTTTGCCCAGTGGTGCGTCAACCACGGCTTGGATGCGCGCGAGCTGTACGCCCAAGCCTATCCCGCCCAAGGGGAAAACCAACTGCTGGCCCAAATGCTTGAAAATACGGTTCCCAAAGAGGAAGCAGAGGAAATCCCTGACGCCACTATCCTTGGCGTCCTGTCGCTGTTTGGCAACGACGATTTGGCCTTCGTGGTCAGCCAGGCGATCGAGGAGAGGAACAAATCCAAAAAATAATGCCAAAAGCCGCACATTGCTGTGTGGCTTTTTTCCTGCCTGCCAAACATTGGCTGCTCGCCGTGCGGCTTATCAAATCTTATTCAAAAATTCATTTTTTAAGATAGGGGCAATTCGCTTTTTTATTGTTTTGGCTTCTCGGATTTTGGACGACTTCACAAGCCGACAAACAAGGAAAAGAGGAATGCCTATGTACACCGATTCAAAAATTTTGAAATCGCTTTTTTACATCCAACTATTCTCCAGCTTTTTGGTTGTGGTCGGTCATTTCACGGCATCGGTGCTTTACTTCAACGATCCTTTCTGGGTTGTCGCCCTCAATCAGATCAGCCGCTACGGCACCGTGCTGCTGACGATCGCGACCGGCTATTTGACCGCCTATTCTTTTGAAGCGAAAAGCCCGGCGTTCCGCGAGTTTTTTACGGGCAAGCTCGTGTACATTTTTCTGCCTTACCTCGTTTCCGGCATTTTGTATCACTATTTGCTGAAAAAGGACATGCCTCACACCGCTGAGGACTACGCCAACATTTTCATGGGGAAAACGGGCGATCACCTGTACTTCGTGTTCATGATTTGCCAGTATTACGTGTTTGCCTACTTTTTCCGCAAGTGGATTACGAAACAGAACATTTTGTACGTCATCTGGATTCTGCTTGCGGTGCAATACGTCTACATCAACTACTTGCACAAAGGCTGGCTTGGGCTGTCCACCCGCCATATGCTGCCAAGCTGGATTTTCACGCTCTACATGGGGCATCTGCTGTACTGGTACCGAGAAGCCATTCTGTCTTTTTTGCGCAACAACCGCTCCATCCTGATGCTCTTGACGGGCATCGCTACAGCCGCGGCCATGTTTTTTGTCGTCTCAAGCAAGCTGTACGTGGCGGTGCACCTGAGCTTCGTTTTCGCGACACTGCTGTCTTTTCTCGTGCTCATGGTCTTCTTTCTGGAACTGGTGGATCACCTTCGTCTCAAGTTCCGCAAAGGCTTGACCTACTTCATTTTCCTGTTTCACTCCGCCTTTTTGATCCTGTTCAAAGACTTTTTGTTTGAGCAATACGGAGAGGTCGCCTGGGTTTTTCAAAACACGTGGTACTCGCTGTTGTACCTGGGCCTGATCTTCGGATGCAGTTGCCTGCTGTCGCTGCTATTGGTCTATCTGGTGCGAGGGCTGGAGCAACTGGGGAAAATGCTTGGGAGAGGACGGCGGGAGCGGCTGCAATAAAACTGCTCGGCGCTGCCAACAAAGAACGACCTGCTGACTTTCGTTACGAAAGCGCAGGTCGTTCTTTGTTTTTGGCGTTTGGGGGCTGGATACACGGGATGATGCCCGGCTAGGAATCCCGGAAGTACATGGAAAATACCGTCTGCTGGTCAGATGACTCGCACTTAATCACCCCGCCGTGCCGCTCGATAATTTCCTTGCAGACGTACAGCCCGATGCCCGTCCCCAGCTCTTTGGTGGTAAAAAACGGCTCGAAAATGACCGACAGCAGATCTGGCGGGATCGGCGCGCCATTGTTGGAAATCGTGATCGCTGTCATCTCGTCGGTGCGAAACCCTTGGATCGCAATTTCTTTGTCGCTGTTTTTGCGCTGCAGGGCATCGAGCGCATTCGAAATAATGTTGATGAACACTTGCCTCATCTCATCCCGGTACCCGTCCAAAAGGAGCAGCGGATCGATCGTACACGAAATATGCGCGTTCACGTCCACGATGTTCGGATAGAGAAAGGAGAGTATTTCTTCAAATAGTAAAGCGATGCTAAACACTTCTTTTTTCTTATGTACGGCTCCCTTTTTGGAAACCAGCAAAAACTGAGAGACGCGGTAATTCAACTGATGCAGCTCATTTTCGATAATGTCCACGTACGGCAAGTTCGGATAGTCTTCTTTTAACAATCGGGAGAATCCCATAATCGAGGTCAGCGGATTGCGAAATTCATGTACAAAGCTCGATGCCATCTGCCCCAAGATCGTCAGCCTGTCCTTGTGCGACCGCTCAATAAACAGCTTTTTCTCTTCCAGATCGCTGTCTTTCAGCTCCGTGTACCTGGACACGGCGTGCACGAGAAAAACGTCGAAGCATTCGTTTATTTTAAGCAAGGCTGGCAGCAGAACATCGGGTGGAAAGGGCCCTTTTTGCAGAACGTCGAGCATCAGCTCCCGGCCCATGCAAACATTGAAAACGAAATCGCCGATGTTGATCTCGGCCTGATTCCGTTCGTGCGCTACTTTATATGCAAGCTGTTTGATATCCTCATGCGTAATCTTCGAACGGAGATAGTCGGCCACCATGCGGTACATGGCTTGTCCGTTCAGATGAATAATTCCGTTGAACTGGTCGTGCTCAGACACCATGATCCGTTTCCTGAACTCTTCTACCGCTGCTTCCTCATGCTCGTCCAAAAAAAGTGCCAAGTCGTCCATTGCCACCTGTCCCCACTCCGAATGATCGGCATACTTATTCCGATAATATTATACTATCATCCAAGATTTATTAACGAAATATTTTTACTACTCCCCCATTGTACACCGTCCGCGCACGAATTACATTTGAAAGTCCATCTAAAATGTAAACTGTCTCTCGCCAAAAGAAAGAGGCAAAGGGACAGCGCGTACGCAACCCCTTTGCCCGTGCGGTTTGTAGTCGATTTTAGTTCAGTCTTACGATAGTCAACGTCGCCCCGGCGCCTGTCAGCAAAGTAGCCGCTCCCAGCAGGCCGAAGAGCTGCAGTGTGATTGTCGCCACCGCGCCTAGCGGAGCGATTACGGTGTTGTGGAAGGAGGAAAGCGATAACGCTGGTGATGCTACCGAAACAGCCGCGTGCTGACTGCCAGAGCGGCGGTTGTGTTGACGGAGTACGAGATCAGGTAGTTGCCTGCGGATGGAACGGTAAAGGTTGTGTTGCCGCCTCCGACGGTAATGCCGTTGAGCACCTGGTTGTTGGGCAGAGGCACGTTGGTCCCTCCCAAAATAACGGCGATCACGGCACCTCCCGTGTTGGCGGCGAAGGCGTTGATGTTTGTAAAGACGGTTCCGGTGGGGCCTGTGGGGCCTGTTGCTCCAGTAGCTCCAGTTTCTCCTGTCACTCCAGTAGCTCCCGTGGCCCCGGTGGCTCCTGTCACTCCGGTTGGCCCCGTGGCCCCTGTCACTTCAGTGGAGCCAGTCGCTCCCGTTGCCCCAGTCGCTCCCGTCACTCCCTCCCCCGCCCCCGTAGCTCCGGTGGCTCCGGTCGGACCTGTTGGACCAGTCGGCCCCTGCATGGTAGAGGCGTTTAGCACTGCCTGCAGCTTGGCCTGCAGTACCATCTCCTTCCTGATCGTTGCATCGACCATTTCCCTTACACTTCGGTCAATCGCCAGCAAATCGTCAATCGTGGCTGCCGGCGCTCCGCTTACACCGGTGAGCGTGCCGAGCACGTACTGAATTTTTTCCCCTTCTGCGTCCAATATATGGCTTAGTCCCAGCTCCTCCATCGCGATCGAAGTCAAAAGCAGGTTGATCGCATCCTCGCGCGTAATCGCGATAGTCGGACTGATATTTGGGATATTCGGAAATGACATAACTCCCCACCTTCCCGTGAAAAACGTAACCTCCCCTTCATCCGTAATTCAGCTAGCGAAAAGCCGTTTGCCCCCACACTTTACGGCTGCTTCTTCCACTTTTTCGCTTGCCCCACGACCTTGTGGCTCTTGGTTCTCCCTGGAAAAACCTCCCGATTCAGCCAAGGAGCCTGATAATTGCCGTGAGTCTGTACAACGGAACGAACAGGCCCTCCAGGTTCACCGTACTTTTTCAAGGGGAGTATCGAATCTTTCAGCCTTTGTTTAAAAGCCGTTGAAAACGCGGCGGAGGGAGAACAGTAGCCTTCCAACTGGTTCAAAGACGAATGGAGCACGAAACGGGAAAGGTCGTCCAACAGTTCAAGCACCTGGATGACTTGCTGTTCGGCCAGACGCCGATCGGGCGATGGGCGGCGGAGATTCGCCATCTCTAGCATGAGCTGCTCCGTTAACTCAAGAAAAGCGAGCGCCAGCGAGTACATCGCCGTCCAGAAATGCCTGTATGCCTCGACTGCCTGAACAGCCTGCTCCGGCTTTTTTGCCAGGTCATTCTCCCATGACGAATTGTCAAGACAAGTGCGACAGAGCTTCCATGAATGATTCGTAAGCGGTCTTCCAACCCAGACATTTTCTTGGCCGATTGTTAATGAGCTCCAAGGCCTGAATCAGTTCCTCCTCGGAGACTTCGGCAAAATCCTTGCCTTTGGGAAAAAATTCTCGCAGAAGGCCATTTGCGTTCTCGTTCGTGCCCCTTTGCCAGGAAGAGTAGGGATCGGCAAAGTAAATGTTTACGCCATGTGCTGACTCCAGCCGTTCGTAACAGGCAAACTCTTTGCCACGGTCAACGGTAGCTGTTTGAAACGATCCTTTCGGTAACGACTCAGCAACGAAACCAAAGGCCTTTTCCATGGAAGCCGAGGTACGATCAGGCATCTTTACGGCAAGGTAAAAGCGTGTCTTGCGCTCAGCGAACGTCGCGACACACGCCTTACTTTTTCCACGGCTGGAAACAACCGTATCCCGTTCCCAATGACCAAAGCTCTCACGCTTTCGTACTTCCTTGGGTCGCTGCCGAATGGACTTTCCTACGTTGAAACGACCACGTGTTTCGATTGGTCTCCGGCGTTTCCCTTTGTGGCGCAGAACGGTGGTATCTCCTTTAACCAAAAAGCCCTGATACAGCCAGCGATACATCGTTTTAAACGACACTTTCTGTTCGGGGCATTCCTGACTCATCCGTCCGGCAATCTGCTCGGGAGACCAGGTCTGCGCCAGCTTACTGGCAATGTAATGCTCACGTTCAGGAGTCCGCTTGCCTCTGGGAACAGACCGTTCGCGACGTTTCTCGTAAACCTCATGCGCGGCTTCTGCCTGATATTCCCCTGCCTTACAACCCCGTTTTAACTCACGGGCAATGGTAGCATGATGCCGTTTGAGTTCTCTGGCAATGGCGCGGGCAGACCAACCCAACCGATGAAGGAGTGCTAGCTCACTACGCTCTGTTATGCTAAGATGTGTATAACTCATGATTGATTCTCCTGTGTAAATGGTGTTGTCGTGACTTCATTTTACACGAATCAATCATGGGCCGTTTTTTTATCTAGGTGTCGCACTTGATATTACAATCTGTCGTCAGTGGCAGGCGGATCGCTTTTTTTCTCGATCGACTCTGCCTCTTTTTCTTTTTCCTTGTTCGCCTTCAGTTGCAGATCCAAAATGTTGTTGATGCGAATTTGCAGGTCGACGTGCTTGAAGGCGACGACCAAGACGAGAAAACAGACAACAGCAGCGAGCACCTGTACATAGTCCATCGACATCATCGGCCGCTCGCTCCATGCTGAGTTTCTTTCGGCATCATTGCTTTCTTGCCTCGAATGCTTGCCGCCCCAGCTCTTCTGCCATAAAAGGCGAGACTCTCCTTGGCGGGGAGCAAAAAGCCGAGGACAGTGAGTACCGCCTGGCGTCTCCCTCGCTGCGCCTTTGGCAGAACGCTGCCAGACGATTCGTTTTCGCGGCGGCCTGTAAACCGGGCTGGTTGCTTTTGCATATACTCACTCCTTCTCTGGTTCCGTGTTTAAATCAGGACTGCTTCGCTTCCCCAGCAGGATTAATAGGAACGTTTGTTCTGTTTTGTAGTACAAGTATCTCATACAAAACTCGAAAGTTCAAGTTATTTCCAATCATTTTTTCCAGCTAATTTTGCCGAACAAAAATGTACATTTTCTTGATTAGAAAACGTAGTTGCCAAGCTTTTGGCAGAGTATCGGCTCTGCGCCTGTGCTGGACAAGGAACCTTCTCCATTTTTATCTGTACAAAAAAGCGCGTTCTGCCTGAACAGAATCGCGCTTGTGGGTAGACCCGACAATTTCATTACAATTCGCCTTGCTGCCTAAAAAGTACACCGTTCTCATACTCCAGAACATTTCCATCTGCTGTCGGTTGACGGATTTCTTGAAATGTACTTCTAACAGTCGGTAGGAAGGTTGGGGCTAAGGCGTGAGGGTGGGCGTGAGGCTAGGGAAGGGCTTGGGCGAAGGCCGGGGCAAGTAGCTCGGTGAGGGCCGAGACGAGAAGCTGAAAAAGTCGGGGCTAAGGGCTGGACAATGTTTGGACGAGAAGCTACACGAAGTTTAGACAAGAAGCCGAACAAGGCCGAGGCTAAGGGCTGGGCACAGACTTGCGCGAGAGGCTGGGCGAAAGTTTGGGCAAAAGCGAGAACACCCCCCTTACCAAAAAACACCAAAAGCCAGCCCCTCCCCAATCTGGCAAAGGTCCTGGCTCTTGGCTCTTATCGAATTTCCTCGTGGGCGTTCATCAGATCAGTCCCAAATGTTCGGCCGCTTGACACCCATCGTTCTCATATAATCGAGAAGCTGGCCGGTATGGACGGACTCGTGATAGGCGATCCGCAGCAGCATGTCCCCTAGTGTTCTGACGTACCCGACATCGGAGCGGTCGATGCGAATGCTCTCCAGGTCGCTTTTGTCCAGCCCTTTGACAAAGGCGAGAAACTGTTCCCGGTACGGCTGCGCAAACGCCAAATCTTCCTCGACGGTCGTGAACGGCTTGGTTTCATACGGATTCGGGAGAGCAGACAGAGCGGCGCTGCCTCGCTGAATCAAAATCTGGTGATACAAAAATTCGCCCTCGATGACATGCCGAATCATTTGTGCGCAGGTAAACGCTTTGTCGTCGGGCTTCCAGTTCAGCCTGTCGTCTGGAATCGCCCGCCATACTTTGATGCTTCGGCGTCTGACTTCCTCGAAATTCAGAATCAGCAGATCGTTCGCGTTCATGTCGCTTCCCCCTCTCTCCCTGTTCCAGCCTGATTAGTCTTTTTGATACAGATCGCACGTCGCCACGTGGTCGTTCACCATGCCTACTGCCTGCATGAACGCGTAGCAGATCGTCGAACCGACAAACGTGAAGCCGCGCTTTTTCAAATCCTTGCTCATCTTGTCGCTGATTTCGGTGGAGGCAGGTACGTCCCTAAGCTCCTGAAAGTGGTTGTGGATCGGCTTGCCGCCGACGAACGACCAGATGTAGCTGGAAAAGGAGCCGAACTCCTCCACGACTTTGAGATAGGCGTGAGCGTTTTTGACGACGCCTCTGATTTTCAGCTTGTTCCGCACGATGCCCTCATCCTGCAAAAGCTGTTCGATCTTTTCCTCGTCGTACTGCACGATCTTTTCCGCTTCAAAGTTGTCAAAAGCCCGGCGGTAGTTCTCCCGCTTTTTCAGGATCGTGTACCAGCTCAGCCCCGCCTGCGCGCCCTCCAGATTCAAATATTCAAAGAGCAGCCGGTCATCGTAGACAGGCACGCCCCACTCCCGGTCGTGATAATCCAAATACAACGGGTCCTGATTCACCCAGCCACATCGATTCATCGGAAAAGACCTCCCGTAAATACGAACATGTATTCTTATATAGAGAATATACAATCTTTGGCTGTTCTGCAAGTTATTCTTGCCCATTCTCGCAACTTTTCTCGCACAACAAAAAGACCCTATCAGCGCAATAGGGCCTCTCTCTTTTTTCACGATCGCAAAAACACCGCGCGCAAAAACGCGAAAAAAAAAAAGATTAAGCCGTCAAAATAATCGGCTTGCCGCGCGTTATGACGACGGTGTGCTCGTACTGGGCGACGTAGCTTCTGTCCGGCGTCACCAAAGCCCAGCCGTCTGCCCCATCCTTCACATACTCCGTTCCAGTGGAAATAAACGTTTCGACAGCGAGCACCAGCCCGTCCGTAAGCAGCCGTTTGTCCCATTTGTCGTAGTAGTTCAGGACGTGCGCCGGCTCCTCGTGCAAGCTTTTGCCGATGCCGTGGCCTGTGAGATTTTTGACGACCGTAAATCCTTTTGCCTTCGCTTCATTGTGGACGATGCGCCCGATCTGGCTCAACTTGGAGCCAGCCTTGGCCGAATCCAGCGCCTTGTACAGCGATTCCTCTGCGCATTTGCACAGCGCCTGCTTCACAGGCTCTCCCTGTCCCACGACAACCGAAGCGCCTGTATCGGCAAAATAACCGTCCAGCTCTGCGGAGACGTCGACGTTGACGACATCGCCTTCCTTCAACACGGTTCCGTCGGGAATCCCGTGCGCCACAACGTGATTCACGCTGATGCACGTCTGCCCGGGGAAGTCGTACGTCACCTGTGGAGCCGAGCGCGCACCGTACTTCGCCAAAATATCGCCGCCGATACGATCCAGCTCTTTTGTCGTGATGCCCGCCCGGACGGCCTTCAGCATCGCTTCTCTAGCTTCTGCCACAATTCTCCCGATCCGCTGCAAAGCGAGCAAGTCGTGTTCATTTTGAATCGACATGCCGTGTCCTCCTTCGCTGAAAATGTATGCCAAAACCAAATCCGAACCCGCTCCATTTATTGGAACACATTTCTGTTCAAATCGCAAACGCAAAGCCTGGCAGCCAAACGCACAAGCTAAGCGGGGCTTACCTCGTACCGTCCATCCCCCGTCTGCTCGCGGATAAATCCGATCGAAATCCGGTTAAACTCTTCCGGCTGATCGACATTGACCACGTGGCCGCAGTTCATCAAAAGGCGCAACTGCGCATACTGTCTCTGACTCACACACGCTTGAACCGCGGGCAAAAACATGTAGTCTTCGTCGCCCATCACAAACAGGGCCGGAATCGGAGGCTCCTTCGCCAGCAGGCTGCATAAAAACGCATTGATGCCGTGCGTCAGCGAAAACCAGCGCTTGAACTCTTTTTGACAAAGCTTTTGCGCTTCTCTGACAAATAACGACCGGGATTCGCGATGGCGCGCCCGCGGCATGATGACCCAGGCAAACAGTTTGTACAGCCACATGTACGGCACGATGTGCTTGACGAGATTGCCGAGCGCAATCAGCACCTGCGAACGCAAATTCAGCCGGGTCACGGCTCCCGCCAAAACCATCGAGCGTATTTTGTGCGGCTCCAGCTCTGCTATGATCTGCACGATGATCGTCCCGAGCGAAACCGCGACAAAATGGCTGGAAGCGATGTTCTCGTGCTTCATCACCTCGATAATGTCGCGGCTCACGTCCTCGAACGTGTATTTCGGCCGCCGCTTCCCCAGATGCTGCTTCGACCTGCCATGACCGCGCAAATCGACGAGGAGAATATTAAAATGTTCTTTGTAAGCTTTGATCTGTTTATACCAGATGGATGAGCTGCCGCCCGCGCCGTGGACGAAGGTCACCCATTCATAACCCTCACCGCGTATGTACGTCTTATAATGAATCACTTATATCCCCCCAGAGGTATTATAGCGGAGGGATGTTCTGTGTGAAACTATTACCATTTTCTTGCATGAGAAAACTTGGCTGCGCCGAGCCAATGGCGAAGCCTTCACGTACCTAGCGGGCATCAGTCTTGCTCTATCGTTTCGTTCGAAGTCTCGTTATGTTGCTGCACTTATGCTTTGATAAGAGTCTTATCCATTCTTATCTGTTACAAAAAGGATTGGAACTATAAAAAATTGTTTGCAGTGTAGTGGCGTGATGAGCCGAACATGATGCTGTGGGGTTGGTTGGGTTTTTAAAGCTCCTTTATCGGCGCTTTTGGTGTGGCGAGAAAAGAGACGAAATCGCTGTAACTTCTTGGGCTCCCTGCTGGGGGTATCACTGCCCGGCTCCGGGGAAAAAGACACTACAAAAAAGAAAGCTTGCGGTGGGATTGTCGTCTTTCTTGAGAGCTATTAATGCTAGCCTCCCTGACGATACAACATGCATGCTTTTAGAAAAACCGCTTCCTTGTCTTAAGCACTTTGCTTCCTGATCTACAACCCAAAATCACCCCCGAACGACAGAAACAGCTCGTAGAGGAAACAGGAGAAAGCAGCGAAGGTCTTTGGGACTCCTACCCAGCCTCCGCTCCCCCGCTAGAGGCCCAAGTACCTGTAGCGCTTTCTCCTGTTTCCTCTCACCACTACCGCGACGATCAACCGTTTTCCAAGCAGCCAGTCCGCCTTGATCCCACGGCTCGCAATAAAAACCACATTCTCGCCTAAACTAACCTAAACTACCTTGACTGCACCAAGTCGCCAAGCAATCGAAAAAAAACCTCCGTCCCAAAAAGGCACAACTCTTGCTTTCCCCGCCTTCGCAGCCTCGCCATGCTGCACGTACACTGATAAGAATCGTACCCACTCTTCTTCTGCCCAACAAAAACAGGCCGCCAGCTTCTCCCTGACGACCTGCCTTGCACGCGCGAACGCAAACACCTCTACGCTTTTCTTTTCCGCCGAAGCTGGTAATACGTCACAGCCAACGCCAGCGCCAATACCGTCCCTTTGATAATATCGTAGGCGTAGTACGGCAGGTTGAGCATCGTCATGCCGTTGAGCAGCACCCCGATCAGGATTGCGCCGACGAACGTCCCGAACACATTCGGCTTGCCCGCGCCGAATACAGAGAAGCCGACAAACGCCGCTGCCACTGCATCCATCAGCATCGAGCCGCCGCTGCTCACCTGGCCTGTCCCGATCCGCGCCGCCAAGAGCATCCCGCCCAAGCCGGCAAACAGCGCGGATAACACGTAGGCGAGCGTGCGGTAGCGATTGACCGGAATGCCTGACAAGCGCGCGGCTTCCAGATTGCCGCCCGTCATGTACAGCATCCGTCCTTGTCTGGTGTAGGTCAGGTAGATGTGCGTGACCGCGACCAGCAAAAAGGTCAGGATAACTGGCACAGGCAGCGAGAAAATTTTGCCTTGGCCAAGCCACAAAAACCACTCCTGGAATTTCCCCGGAGCCATCGAACCGTCTTCCATCGGCATGTTGGCGTAGATCGAGTAGCCTTTGGAATACGTCATGTGCAGCCCGTTGACGATGTAGAGCATCGCGAGCGTCGCCAGCAGGTCGGGAATCCGGATTTTGACGACCAGAAACGCGTTGACCAGCCCGACGATCAGGCTGAGCGCAATCGGAACGACCAGTGTGGCGAACACGCCCTGCTCGTACCAGACCATCATCGAGGCCGAGACGACGGTAGTCAGCGACACCGTCGAACCGACAGACAGGTCAAAGCCCCCGACAATCAAGGAAAACGTAACGCCGATGGCGACAAACGTCACGATCGAGATCGAGCGCAAAATGTCCGTAATGTTGTCATACGTAAAAAAATACGGGTTGGTCAAACTGAATAACAGCATAACGATAACAATAACCGCAACCGTTCCGTATTTGTAAATAAAATCAAACAGGCTGAATTTTTTACCTTCCACGTTACTCACCTCCGCTTGCATAATACATAATCCGCTCCTGCGTCGCTTCCGCCCGGCTCAGCTCCCGGACGATTTTCCCTTCGAACATGACCAGAATCCGGTCCGCGATGCCCAGCACCTCCGCAAACTCGCAGGAAAAGTACAAAACGCCCTTGCGCTGCTCCGCCAGCTTTCCGATCAGGCGGTAAATATCGCTTTTCGCGCCGATGTCCACGCCTTTGGTCGGTTCGTCAAACATGAAAATTTGCGCATCCGTATCAAGCCATTTGCCGATTGCGACCTTTTGCTGGTTCCCCCCGCTGAGGTGGCCGACGAACTGGCCGATGTCCGCTGTCTTCACACCCAGCCGCTGCACCAGCTCCCGCGCTTGCCCCGCCTCGACTCCCCTGCGGACAAACCCGAGGCGCGACCATTTCCACAAAGTCGAGACAGACAAATTGTTTTTCACCGACTCCTCGACAAAAATGCCTTCTTTTCGCCGCTCCTCCGGGACGAGGACGATCCCTGCATCCACGGCTTCCTTTGGCGAGCGCAGGCGTACCGCCTTGCCTTTCAGCCTGATCTCGCCAGCTTCGGCCGCATCCGCTCCGAACAGCAGCCGGGCCAGCTCCGTCTTCCCTGCCCCGACAAGTCCTACGACGCCTACGATCTCGCCCTCGCGAACGCTCACATCCGCACCGCGCACCTTGCCGCCAGCCACTCCGGCCGCTTCCAGGATCACTTCGCCAATCGGCAGCTCCACTTTCGGGAACTCTTCCTCGAAGCTTTTGCCCAGCATGTTCCCGATGACTTCATCCATCGTAGTAGCGGCCGTCTCGCTCGTGGCAATCAGTTGACCGTCGCGCATGACCGTGATCCGGTCGCAGATTTCGAAAATTTCCGGCAGCCGATGGGAAATGTAGATGATCCCGACGCCTGCTTTTTTCAACTGGTCGATAATGAGAAACAGCCGCTCGCTCTCCTTCGTGCTCAACGGGGCTGTCGGTTCGTCAAAAATGACGTACTTCGCTTTTTGCACGGTCGCGCGGGCAATCAAGATCAGTTGCTTTTCGGACAGCGTACATTCCTCGACGAGCATGCGCACAGGGATGGAAAAGCCGAAGCTTTGCAAAATGCTCTCCGCTTCCTTGTGCAGCCCTTGCCAGTTCATGAGTCCCTTGCTGCTTTTGGACACGATCTGGTCGAGCAAAATGTTTTCCGTCACGCTCAAATACGGGATCAGCGCCGTATCGACTTCCTGGTAGACGCACTGGATGCCCAACGCTTTCGCATCCTGCGGCGATTGGATCGAGACGTCCTTGCCGTCAATCGCGATGCTGCCGCCATCCGGCTGATACGCGCCTGTAAGAATTTTCATCAGCGTGCTTTTTCCCGCTCCGTTCGCTCCGAGCAGCGCGTGCACCTCGCCAGCCTTGACTTCAAAATCGACGGAGCGCAACGCAGGCACGCCGGAAAACTGCTTCACAATCCCTTTCATCTGCAAGCTGGACACTTTTCGCACCCCCTAAATAAACAAGATTCCCGTTGACAAAAGCAACGGGAATAGCCAAACCAACCAGCTCTATTTGCTTACTTGCCCCACTCTTGTACGTATTGGGACAGATCGCCCATCGTTACTTTTTTATCCTTTGGCAAGTCTTCCTGTTTGACCAGCACCGGATTCAGCTTCACGCTGTCTGGCACTTGCTCGCCTTTCATTTTTTGGAAAACGGTCTGCGCGTGAATGCGTCCGATATTCGACGGATCTACCGCTGCTGTCGCGACCCAAGGAGAGTTTGGCTCCTGGATCAGTTGCAAGTCTTCGTCGCTCAGGTCGATGCCGTACACCTTGATCTCGGTGCGTCCTGCTTGCTGGATCGCACGGGTTGCCCCTTTGGCAAATTCATCCCACGATGCCCATACGGCTGTAATGTCGCCTTTGTTCGGATACTTTTTCAAAATCGCTTCCATCTGCGCTTGCGTATCCAGCGCGGTGTTGTTCGTTGCCGAGCCAAACGCGGCGATTTCCTTGATATCCGGGTATTTTTTCAGGAATGCTTCATACGTTACCTGGCGCTTTTCCATCGGCGCAAAGCCCGCTACCCAAATTTTCACGATGTTGCCTTTGCCGCCCGTATCGGCAGCCAGCTTTTCCAGGCTCAACTCGGCCAGCTTGTTGTCATCTTGCTCGACGACAGGGACGCCCGGCAGCTTGATATCGGTGTCGAACAGCACAACCGGGATCTTTTTGTCGACCGCTTTTTGCGTGCCTTGCTGCAGCGCTTCCGCCGTACCGTGGTCAATCAGGATGCCGTCAAAATTTTGGTTCACCGCAGCATCGAGGTTGGAGGCCATTTTCGACAAATCGGTATCTGCGTTGAATACGGTCAGCTCGCCGCCGTTTTTCTCGACTTCCTGCTTCACGCCGTTAATGTATTGGGCAGAAAACGTGCCGACGTTTTGGCGCATAATCAAGGCAATGCGCTTCGCCTTCTCGCCGCCGGAAGCGCCGCTTCCCGCCTGATTTTGGGTGTCCGCTCCCCCGCCGCAAGCGGTCAAGGCCAGCGACGCAGCCAGTACGATTGATGTGACAAGACCCAGTTTCTTTTTCATCGAAAAATCCCCCTTTTTCTTTCTTCCTGCTGAGCTTCAAGCTGAGGAGGCGACGACCTTCCAATAGGAAAAGCCTCTTTCAACAGATGAAAGAGGCTTGATCGACAAGATTCGCGCCTCTTATCTGTCAGGTATCGCTACCTGTTGGAGTTAGCACCTTGGCTCGCAAGACGGTGATCTTGCCAGCTAGGTTGCCGGGCATCATAGGGCCATTCCCTCAGCCTTCTCTGGATAAGAGTAGTTTTTATTTTCGCAACGTTTGTATTAATATATACAGACTATAATCCTTGTTTTACCCATCTGTCAACTAGGTTTTTGAAGCTTTTGTCCTCCAAAATAATCCCAACTCGATGTCCAAATTTTGGAGGAATTATGTAAGGTCTTGTCGAAACCTTGTAGATTGAAGCAAAAGCCATGCAAATTTGCGATGGGGATGTCTAATGAGTCTACTAAAAGAACTAATCTTGCAAATGTTTTTTGCCTTGACACCGTTTGTTTTGTTCAACATCTATTACCGCGACCGGATGCGTAACTATAGCCGTTGCTTTATTCTCGTAACCAGCTCTGTCTGCATGTTTCTGGCGATGACCTTCGCTTCGAGCGTCAACGAAGGAATCATTTTCGACATCAGGCACGTCATCGTCTTTTTCGCTCTGATCTACGGCGGAGTACGAATCGCCTTGATCGTGCTGATCGAATCAGCGCTGTACCGCTTTTATCTGGGCGGCGAAGGCACCTGGGTCGCCATGCTCGTAATGGCCGCCACGTTTGCAATCTCCCTCCTGATATATCAACGCTACAAAGCCAGTTATCGGAAAACACTGTTTACTCTTTTGACGGGTGCGCTTTTTTCCCTGATAGATTTGGGGTTGACCTATTTCAATTTTCCCACCTATGTATCCCATCAGCTTCCCTATCATGTGCTTGTGATTCCCGTTCAAAATTTTGTCGGCATCTGGCTGTTGATGTCGTTATTTAGCAAATGCGTATCAGACAAGGAATTGTTCATTCGCCATGCCCAAAACGAAAAAATCGAGACGATGAGCCACGTCGCCGCTTCACTGGCGCACGAGGTGCGAAACCCGCTCACGGCCGTCAAAGGATTTTTGCGCCTGATCCAGGAGGACCCGGGAAACATTGCGAAAACCGATCAGTACATTCGCATCAGCATGGACGAGATTCAGCGCACGGAAGCGATTTTGACGGAGTACCTGGCGCTGTCCAAGCCGCTCAAGGAGCGCACCGAGCTGATCGACGTATGCGAGCAGCTCCATGTCGTCCGCGAGGTCATGCTGCCGTTTGCCAACATGAACAACGTCGAGTTGGAGCTGCAAGCTTATGAAAAGCCCGTCACGATCATGGCCAATCCCGACGAGTTCAAGCAGGTGCTGGTCAACTTTATCAAAAACGCCATCGAGGCATGCGCGGAGACGGCCAAAGGGAAAGTCTCCCTGTCGTTGTTCATCGAAAAAAACAACGCCCTGCTCGTCATCAAGGACAACGGCATCGGGATGGACGAGGGCCAGATCAGACGACTTGGCACGATCTATTTTTCTACCAAAACGAGCGGGACCGGACTCGGCCTGACTTATTCCTATCACGTCATTCACACGTTTGGCGGTTCTGTGAGCGTGTCGAGCAAGCCGAAGGTCGGCACCAAGTTCACGATTACGTTTCCGTACCATCAGCCGCAGTAGCAGCTAGGCGAGTGGCCTGGTCATGAAAACCTGCTCGGCCAGCGTGGAAAAGCCCGCACTTTGCAAAATTCGGGTGGTTGCCTCATTTGCGACGGGCAAATTGACGGTGAGGCGATGAAGCTCCTGGTCCAGCGGAGCAAACACATGGGCCAGTGCGCTTGCGACAATCGCCTCCCGGTCTGCTCGTCCGGGACTGGCTTCACACTGAAACAGCAAGGCAGTCGTTTGCCTTCCCTGTTCATCAAAAATCCGCCTGTACAGCGCGTAGCCGCCCGCCTGCACGTTCTCGAGATGGCGACCAGCGCCGCAAGCTCCACGCCCTGCTCGCGGTAAATCTGCAACGTCGCTTCGATCAACGCTTGCCCGACTCCGCTGCGCCTGTGCTTCGGCGCCACCCCTGTCCCTCCGTTCCAGCCGATTTTTCGCCCGCCTCTGTTCCATATCCCGTTCAGCACGATTCCGGCCGGCTCGCCATTACAAACGCAACCAGCGAATGCGCAGGCGAAAGTTCCTCCTTCCCCATTTTCCAGATAAGCGTGTCCGGCGTTTTGGACTGGTCGAAAAAATAGCCGGAAAACCCTCTGTTGTAGGCCAAAACGGCCTCCGCCACCGAGCATTGCTCCATCGCCTTGAAAACAAGCATGGTCATTCCTCCCTAATTGAGATGACAACCACACTTATCCTCTAAAATGATTTTTAATTGATAAAATATTTTTTAATAAATGAAATCGGCAAAATACACGCTTCCTTGAATGATAGCCTGGCGCGCCTGTACGCTGCATGCTGTCTGCCTTCCTCTCAATGCTGAACGGGCGGAACCCGCTGCGGATTGTCCGGATGTTTCTCAAAAAACAGCAAGTCGTTTTGCCGATTCAATGTGGCGAGAAAAACCTGCTCGATGGCGACGCCGCTTTTTTTCAGCTCCTGCAAAAGCCAGCCTTCGTCCCGTTCGCGGTACTTCAGCGCCTCTTTACATATTTTCCCTTCGACGATCACAGGCAGGGAGAGGCCCGTCGAGGCAGTCCGGATTTGCAGGTCTTGTCTCGTCACTGGCTGCTGCGCAGATTTTTTCAGGACAGTCAGCCGGCCATTGGCCTCGATGATCGCCATCTCAATCTCCGACAGGTCAAAAATGTCTTTTTCCCGCAGCATTTGCAGTACGTTATCGAGCGAATAGCGTATCTTTTTCAGTTGAGGGACGAGAAACTCTCCGTTGTAAAAAAACGACCGTTGGCTCAAACGTGACCATTTTGCCGAAGCGCCTGGACACAATCGACCACTGGGACACGACGCGTTGCAGCCCCCCAAGCGCCACAATCGCTACCGCAATGGGAATGTGGTGGACATTCGGCTCGGCAATATCGGCCCCGGTCACGGAGCCTAGCGTGATGATAATCATGAAATCAAAGACAGGCAGCTCGCCAATCGAACGCTTTCCCATGAACAGCGTCACGATCAACAGCAGCGGCAAAATCGTAAATACACGCCCGACTACAATCAAGCTCTCACTGAACAGTTCCACGCAAAAACGCCTCCTGCCCCAACCGTTTCCTCCTGTTACTATGTAAAGTTTTGGCAGTAATTATGCGAAAAGCTTTGCCCGTAAAGCACAAACCGTCACTGGCCCCAAAAAGACTGCCCCCGATCATTCGGGCTGACAGTCTCGCCAGGAGCTTTCGACCATATTTTTCATATAGCAGAAAAATTTCCAGCATATAGACATCGCAAAGCTACATCTTCCCCAGCCGCTGCGACGTTTTGCGGGCGACGTCCTTCACGCGCTCGATCAAATAATTCAACCGCTCTTCTTTCAAATCGAAGGTGACGATGCCGATGCTCAAAGCGCCGATTACTTTTTGCGTGTAATCAAAAACAGGTGCCGCGACCGAAGCCGTATTTTCCGTCCGTTCCGCGAAGCTGACGGCATAGCCGACTTTGCGGATTTCGGCCAGCTTTTCCATGAAAGCGGGCGTCTCCTCCTCGCCGACGAGCTGCAACACGATTTGCCGCGCTTCTTCTGCCGGCATGTGCGCCAAAACAACCTTGTTTGCCGCGCCGATGTGCATCGGGATGCGCAAACCAAGCTGGTCGTAGATGCGAATGTTGTGCTGGCTGTCCACGCGATCGATCACAATCGACTCCAGGCCGCTCGGCTGGCTGAAGTAAACGCTTTCTTCCACCTCTCTGGCAAGCTCCTCGATCATCGGCTTGATGACTTTGCGGTAATCAATCCGGTCGAGCACGCGCAGGCCGAACTCCATCCATTTGATCCCCAGTGTGTACTGCTTGGTAGCTGCATCCTGCTCCACCAGCCCGTGCTTCATCAGCGTGTACAACAAGCGGTAGATCGTACTCACCGGGAGCTGACATTCTTTCGCCAAATCGTTGATGGTCCACCACTTTCTATGCTCGTCCGACGCAAGTGCCGTCGCAATCGCCATCGCCCGATCAAACGATTGAATCACAGTCATTTCCCCTTTTTCCTCATGTCTCGTCTACCTCATCTTAAATGATTTGCCGTAATTTTGTGAATCGCAAAAAACTTCCCGCGATAGCCGCTGCAAGCCCGGAATAACGATTGACAGTGCAAAATCAGAATGTGTACACTGAAAATAAATTTTCGAAATATGAACAATATTCTACAATGCGGAATAAAAGGAGGCAACCATGTTCCAAGGCAGCCAATCCATGGTCAAAAAGCTGAAAACCGTCATCATCAAGCATCCCCGCGAAGCGTTTATCAGCCAGGCCCATCTCGACGCATCCTGGAAAACTTTTCACTATACAGACTGCCCTGACTGGGACAAAGCTTTGCAGGAGTACGAAAAATTCGAAGCGATCCTCCGCGAGCACGTAGCCAACGTGCTGTACCTCCCGCAATCGGACAAAACCGGGCTCGACTCCCTCTACGCCCATGATCCGGTAAAGTTCACGTCCAAAGGCGCGATCATCCTCAAATCCGGCAAAGAGCTGCGCCAAGGCGAAGCGGAAGTGTACAAGGAGTTTTTGCAAGCAAACAACATCCCGATCCTGGGACAACTGACAGGCGATGCGCAGGCAGACGGCGGCGACCTCGTCTGGCTGGATGAAAAAACGTTGGCGATCGGGCTTGGCTTCCGCACCAATCAGGCGGCGATCGCCCAGATTAAGGAGATGGTCAAGGACTTCACGGAAGAAGTCATCGTCGTACCGCTGCCATATGACCGCGGCCCGGCCGAGTGCCTGCATCTGATGTCGATTATCAGCCTCGTCGACCACGATCTCGCTGTCGTCTACTCCAAGCTGATGCCTGTGTTTTTCCGCCAACTGCTCGTCGACAGAGGCATCGAACTGATCGAAGTGCCCGATCGCGAATACGAAAACCTCGGCAGCAACGTCCTCGCGCTCGCCCCGCGCGTGTGCATGGTCGTGGCGGGCAATCCGGTCACGAAGGAGCGGCTGGAAAAAGCAGGCGCTACCGTGTACGAATACGAAGGCGAAGAAATCTCCTACAAAGGCACGGGCGGCCCGACTTGCCTGACTTCTCCGGTGGAGCGTGTGTAGCTTCCTACAGACAAAAAGCCACGTGGACAGTGGCATTTTGTCTTGAGTGGGCCGACCAGTCTTCACCACTTCGTACATGGCTTGCTCTTTTCCATCTTTGGAAGCACGTCGAAGAAAAGAGCAGCTCTTCTTGAGCTGCCTGGTCATAGCCCCGTCAAGTAGACACTAAAAAAAGACGCTATCTTAAGCGGCGATCGATTCCCGGTATTGGACTGGGGAGAGGTCGCCGAGTTTTTTCTGGAACCGTTCTGTATTGTAGAATTCGATGTATTCAGCGATCAGTTTGCGAGCGTGAGCTATATCTCTTGGTTTCTCCAGATACAACTTTTCCGTCTTCAGGTGTGAAAAAAACGATTCAACACAAGCGTTGTCGAAGCAGTTCCCCCGTCTGGAATGGCTTCCGGTTAGCCCTTGTTCTTGCAACAGATTTGCGTATGTCTTGGTAGTGTACTGGAATCCTTGGTCGGAGTGCAGGATCGCATCTCCATTACCCAGTTGCTTCACCGTAGACAGCACAAGATCAAGATCGTTTCTCTCCGACACTTCCCAAGCAACCGTTTCGTTATTATACAGATCCAGGACCACGGACAGATAAATGAAGTCATCGACGACTCGAATATAGGTAATATCGGTTACATATTTCTTTCTAGCCTCGTCCGCAGCGAACTGGCGATTAAGGACATTGTTGAACACGATGGAGGGCTTGCGGCCGGCAAATGGACGCTTTTTGCGGATCACTGAGCGGATGCCCAATTCTCGCATCAGTCGGCGAACTTTCTTCGTATTTACTTGTAGTCCCTCTTTGCGTAGAGCCGTGCGCATTCGTTTATACCCAAAGTATGGGCGAATGCGGTGAATTGCCAGTATATGTTCCTTTAGGTCGGCATCCTGCTCCACACGTACCTTACGAACCTTCTCCGTCGCCTTCCACTTGTAGTAGCCCGCCCGGGAGACCTCCGCTATTTCGCATAGCATGACCACAGCGTACTTGCGACTCATTTCTTCGATCGTCCTAAACCGGGTTTGCTTATCCAACTTCCCTCCCCGTGTAGATTTGGATTGAGCTTTTTTAGGTATTCGACCTGCGCTTTCAAGTAGTTGTTCTCTTCCTCTAGACTGCTGAAATACTTCTTGATCCATCGCCCTCTATAGTCTTCAAACGTTTCACCGTTTTGCCGTTTCTGTACCCACTCCCGAATCTGCGTCTTACTTTTAATGCCTAATTTCTCCATTATCATTGGGTAGCTCCAATGCTCCTCAACCCGCAAACGTACTGCTTCGCTCTTCGTTGCTTCGTCATATTGCTGCTGTTTTTGCCCTTTACGTGGCGGCATAAGAAAATCCCCTCCGGTCAACAGTGTTGATCTCATCATACCATGAGGTCTTTTTTCACTGTCTACCATGAGGGGATAATACCATACAACGAAGGCTTTTAAAGGATACTTGCTAATTAGTTGCATTCCATTCACTATTAAACCACTGTCTTTGTGTCAACCAATAATGTGAGGCTTTTTGAGCATGTTCAACAAAGGTTGTAAGATCAATATCTAACGGATAGATCCTTCCATCAGTGTATTGATCTGAAAAAACATACATTCCATGCCAACCATTATTTACATATTCCGTTGTTCCACCGTTGACCATTGCTTTGAATTTTGGTAGCTTCAAAAAATCTCCATCTAACACAATCGCTGTTGACCAAAAAAATGCTTCCATTGCATGCATCGAAGGTTCTCTATCCCGTGTAACTCTATCACGGATGCTCGTTTTACTTTGTATACAACCAAAAACATATCTTTTGTTATCTTTGAGTACAGAAATATACAGGTCAAATACGCTTGATGTTATCTGCTCTTTTAACCAACTAATATCTCTTACCTCATTATGAATTTCCTTGTCTCTGATTAAATGGTTTAATTCTTTCTGTAGATGTATGGTTATTCCTTTATCCTCTAAGACCAAGTTACCTAAGAGTTTAATCATTTCTTCAAATGCATGTCCACTTGACTTTTTCCAACTATTCTCGGCTGATACAATTTGTTTTATTACTTCTGTATCAACAATTCCTGATTTTCTGTGAATATGTGCAGTGTACACAGCTTTCCAAATTTCCGCTGGCTCAACATGCTGAAAAGTCCTCATTGCTTCAATAGTTGAATCCCTAATTGCCTTTTTTTGTGCAAAACTCTCATCTTTACCAGCTTTTATTTCCGCTAAAAATATATCATTGTACTTCTGAATACAATAATCCACATGATTCGATATCATTCTTCGCCTTCTCCTTTAAGATTTCTTGGATAGTTTTCCCCCAGTGATATGCTAACAGCGGAGGAACAGCATCACCTATTTGTTCATATTTATCTTGCGTTTCATAAATATGAGGGCAAATAAAAGGGCCGCCTCTGAAGTCATAGTTATCTGGAAAACCCTGAAGGCGTGCAACTTCCCTAACAGTTAATGAGCGATTTTCAAATGGATGTAACAATTCATCGAGGCAATGAGATGTTACAGTAACGCTTGGCTGATCAGCTTTTAATCTTCTATTCCTCTGGATATACCATTTTTTCGGCAACACCCGCTCGCCTTGAAGCTTTTCAATCTCCTCTGGCGACAGTTTATCAAACAAATCTTTAAGACCTTCCCCCTGATTTATCATTGAGAACCGTCTAAGTGTACCTTCACGATGATTCGGAGGTAAATGGTAAGTGATTTCTGTAACGGGTTGATCAAGTTTCCAAAAATTATTATCCTTCATAAGTCTGGTGTATGCCGAATCTATATTCAGATAGTTTTTCGCTTCCTTCTTTGAATTTGCCTCAACACTTGGGAGATCTATCAAAGCTTCTTTTACAGTAACATGACCTTGCATCAATGGAGCTGGCACATGCAAGTCTTTTTTTAGCTTACTTGCCAAAATAAAATATCGTTCCCTATATTGTGGAACACCAAAATCTGCTGAATTCAATATCACATCAATATGATATTTGTATCCATGCTTTTCAAGCTGTTCAAAAATTTCCTGAACAATTAATTTCTCGCCGTTTTTTTCAATTTTTTTGGTTGTAATCGCAGGTACATTCTCAAATAATATCATTTTTGCATTAACAATTTCTGCAATTCTAATTGCTTCCATAAACAAAAATTGCCTATGATCGTAAAAACTTCTCGATTTTGACCCTGCGGTACTAAAAGTTTCACAAGGCATACCAGAAGTCAGTATATCCACTTCTCCTTTTACAAACTGCCTAATATCTTGTTCTGTAACCTCACGAATGTCTTTGTGAATAACTGGTACAGAGTGATTAGCTGTATACGTTTCAACACAGCTTTCAACTTTTTCAATTGCTAATACAGTTTTTATCCCAGAAGCTCTAAAACCTGTACAGATGCCACCTGGACCAGAAAAACAATCAATGTGAGTTATAGTTTTCATGTTATCCACCTTGTCCTTCCCAATATCAATAGTTTATTATCAATGCTTACATTCTGCAATCGTAGATAACTTACAATAACAGAAACATATGTTCTTACTCAGATCATACTACAAGATAATGGATACCACAAAGAAACTACCATTGTTAAAATGGATTAATGGAAATATTCCATATCATAGTTTAGAAGTGAAATAAAATCCCAAGCCACTTTACTACTTTACTGTACTAAACCTCAGAGCGGATAGACCCGATTTTCTAACTACAAGAGCTTGTTTTTTTCTTATACTTGACTCATAAAGCAAAAGAAAAATCAATATACAAAAATAGAGAGGGTCATGAATTTATGGAAAGAAACTTGAACTTACTTACAGTTGAAGAGGCAAGAAGCATTTTAAGAGTTGGGAGAAACGTCATGTATGATCTGATCAAAAATGGCGTTCCACATATTAAAGTAGGAAAACAAATCCGTATACCTTACGATGGACTTATTGCCTGGATAAATCAACAAACCATTGCTTCTTAAAGAGAAACCTCCTGCGAGACGACTTGCAGGAGGTTTCTCTTTATTTTAATGCCTCACTGATGGCAGTGACAGTTTTCATATGGTTTATGTCAAATCTATGTGCATAGATTTTGTTTGTTGTTCCCAAGTCCGAATGACCGAGAGCTTCAGATATTGCCTTTAGATCAACTCCTGCATCATATAAGATGCTGGCAAAAGTGTGTCTCAGATCATGTAACCTAATTTTTGGTAAATCATGAATTTCAAGGAATTCCCTGAATTGATCTGTAATATAATTGACCTTATACGGTTTTCCATTTTCCTTCGCATAAATATACCCTGTATCATCAAATTCACTGCCGAGAATTTTTTTATATTCATCGTATCTGGCTTTGTTCTTAATTAAAATATCGTATAACTCATCGGTTATATACAATGTCCTTTGACTCTTCTCAGTTTTTGGGCTTTTGACTATGGTTCTATTGCCCGCACTAACCCGAACTTCATTTATATGGATGATTCGTTGCGTGAAGTCAATATTCTTCCATCGCAAACCACATATTTCCTCACGTCTCAATCCCAAATATCCTGCAAGATATACAGGAAGTTCTATTTTGGTATCCGTTACTTTCTCAAGCAAAATTCTTAACTGCTCTCTTGTATAGGACTTTCCTTCAAATTTTTTCTTTCGTGGTAACGATACTGCATCAGCTACATTTCTATAAACTAACTGCTGTTTCAAGCCGTAATCAAGTGCTTTACGGATAGTTGCATGATGCTTATGGACTGTATTCGGTGATAGTCCCGTATTATCCATCAAATGCTTGTAGTATTGTTGTATATGTGCTGGCTGAAGTTTTTGTAATTCAACATTTCCCATAAATGGAGTAAGATGTTTGTTGATAATATTTCTATAGCCATAAGCAGTGGTTTCTTCACAATTGTATTTCACATCACTAGCGTTGCATTAATCTTTTCCCATCATTCAAAATACACATAATCTTTGGTATTTGGTTGTCTAGGGAACAAAAAAATCCTTTACACTGGAAAGGTCAGGTAGTTCCTGTCCAAATCCAACGCAAAGGATAGCTCATGGACAAGAATACCCTATTTTCTTCATTTGGTAAATGGGTTGCACCCATCAATATTATGAAACTTCAACAACGAATTGACGAAACGGATCAAGACAAGTACGTGAAGAAGCTGACGACAAAAGCGTATCTTCTCCTATTTTTACATGCCCAACTTCAGCAACGCGAAGGGCTTCGAGCCATTGCTGACGATGTTCTATCAAAGAAATTTCAGCAAGAATTAGGACTGTCATCGATCAGCCCCGCACAGCTTAGTCGAAAAAACAATCGGGTAGAACCTGCTTTGCTTGAAGAAGTTTTTGTCGACCTTGTCCAGCAAATTCAACGCGTTTCTGGAAAAGCCTGCTCTCTTCGAAAACACATAAAGATCATTGATTCCACTACAATTGGATTATGTTTGCAAAAGTATAAGTGGGCAACCTTTCGCGAAACAAAGGCAGGAATCAAAATTCATCTTCGTCTCGTTTTCGCAAGCCAGGAGGATGTCTATCCTGAAAAGATTTCCCTAACTTGTGCCAAATCCAATGACCGCACCCAAATGGAGTCGCTGATTGATGAGATCGGAGCCATGTACGTCTTTGATCGAGGGTACGTGGATTATGAAAAGTTCGATGAGTATACCGATCAGGGCATCTTTTTTGCTTCACGTCTCAAGGATAACGCGGAAACTCGTCATTTGTATACTTTCAAAGTACCACCAGAAAGCTCCGTTTTATCTGACTCCATGATCCTTCTTGGAACGCCACAAAAACGGGTGGATAATGTGTTACGACTGATTGAAACGCATGATTCGAAAGGAAATCGTATTCGAATCATCACCAATCGGTTCGACTTAGAAGCAGAAGAATTGAGCGACATCTACCGTTGGCGCTGGCAAATAGAACTGTTTTTCAAATGGATGAAACAACACGCAAAGATCAAGACGTTCTATGGAACAAGTGAAAATGCGGTCTGGAATCAAGTTTTTCTCGCTCTCATTGCTTACTGCTTGTTGCTTCTTGTAAAGCTGGAAAGAAACAGTCAGCACAGTCTGCTGCAAATCAGTAGATGGCTCAAAGTGTTTCTCTGGCAGACCTTTGAACAATGGATAGGCAGAATGGATTACCAATCCAAACGAACATCCAGAGGGCGACAGAAAAGGAAGTAAGTGTTGTTTGTTGTTGTCGATGTTGTAATAAATGTATAAAACTACCAAATGGATAGTGGCTACCTTTTGCTTGGCTGTTCTCGTTTTTGGTTGTGAAGTTGAAAATGTCATTCAGAATAATTTGACAATAGATGGATTCATTTTTTATGCAACGCTAATGATTTCACATAATTGTCCATCCAGTGTTCAAGGAACTCAGCCAGTGTCATCTTGCTGTTTTGTACAAGTAAATTTCTTTGCTGATTATACTCAAATTCATTAAGTAGTTTTTTTGCTTCTGCTTCGGTAGAGACGTTTTTATTTTTTCTTACTCTCTCACCGTTTATAATTCCATAGTCCATCGTTACCCTATACTTTCCACTCTCAAGCTTTATATAGTGTCCTGCCATTTGTATTCACGCTCCTTAAACTTACGAGGGGAGTTTTCGCCTACTAATACAAGATAACACGATCTAACATTAAATAACAAGCAAAAACCCAGTAGTCATAAGGGCTACTGGGGTAACTCAATAATTATATTAAAAAACCTATCGGCTACAAATCGGCTACTTTTTCTTATCTAATACACCGAAATCCCTTGGCATATCAAGTATGTATTGGTGGAGGCGGGGGGATTCGAACCCCCGTCCGAAAACAGCGATACATGAGCATCTCCGAGCGCAGTCACTCGTTTAGAGTTTCGGTGACAGATTCGCGGAGTGACGCGCTGACCTGGCACCTAGCCTGATTGGTCTTCTTCCTTTGGCTCCAGGCGGAAGCCTCCGGCGTAGCCCGTTAAAGTTGAGCCCTATCCACGGCACACGGGCCGATGCAGTGGGAGAGCCTCACTGGTTATTAAGCAGCGAGAGAAAGTTGTTTGTTGCCAGTTAATGGCGTTTGCGTTGGTGACGAGGTCCGCAACCCCCCGGCTCGCTTCTCATGCTCTACCATCCCCGTCGAATCCAGAACGCCCCCATGGTATAAGGTGAGAAAAAGCCTAGGTGAAGAGCCATTGATCCGCACCTAGACTGTTGTGTACAAAATGGTGTATTGCTTGCTGCCTATTTAATATAGCACAAGCGGCAGGCAAAACTCAACGTCGATTGCTGCCAGGCCTGCCAAAGCAAACCAGTTAGGCAGCGCTCAGGCCTTTTGGCGTTCGCGCAGGGCGCGCTCGACTTCGCGGGCAGCGTCCTTTTTCTTGAGGTCTTCGCGCTTGTCGTAGTTCTTCTTCCCTTTGACGAGTGCGAGCTCGACTTTGGCCCAGCCGCCTTTCAAATAAATGCTCAGCGGGACCAGCGAGTAGCCTCTTTCGCGAATCAGGCCGTTCAGCTTGAGGATTTCCAGCCGTCTCATCAACAGCTTGCGGGTACGCTCCGGCTCGTGGTTGAAACGGTTGCCCTGCTCGTACGGGCTGATGTGCACGTTGTACAGAAGCAGCTCGCCGTTTTGTACGCGAGCGAAGCTGTCCTTGAGCTGGACACGCGCGGCACGCACCGACTTGATCTCCGTACCGGTCAGGGCAATCCCTGCTTCGAATACTTGCTCGATGTGGTAATCGTGGCGCGCTTTTCGGTTTTGGGCGACTGTCTTGGTTCCGGCTTTATCTTTTGACATGGAGATCACCTCGCTTGTACGTACTGCGTTTCGTAACAGTTAGTCTAGCAAATTTTGCCCGCTGTGGCAAGACATTTGCCGGGTAACTGCCGTGTTTGCCGCGTCCCCCCGATCGCAAACAGGAAGTCTCCTCCCTGTTCAAGCTCGTCTCTGCCTGCTTGCCGGGGCCTCCCCTGTACGGAAAGCCCCTTACACAACCGTTTAATTAACGCCGCTTCCGTTTCGCCTGGCTGACTACATTCTTGCGGCTTTTCTTTTTGGAGCGGACAAAATCTTCCCAGAAGCCCTTCTGCTGCTCCCCTTGGGCCTCTTCTCCACCCTGCCCAATCGGCAGGACGTCTTTGTTTCCAGTTGCTGGACCGGAAGCTGGGCCGCGCGAAGCTTTGTTCCCTTCGCCTTTGCGGCGATCCTTGTACTTCTGGCGGATTTCCGCCGGGTGCTTTTTGGCCTTTTGGCGATCTGGCCGCTCGGGACGGCCACCGCGGGAGCGATCCTGCTTGCCGCGAGTCGGCTTGCGACCTGTGCCCCGGCCGTCGATGACGCGCGGCGTGCGCTCGCGGCTGCCGCGGAATCCGGCTGCCTTGGTCATGCCGACGATCTCGAAGTCGATGGTGCGCTCATCCACGTTGACGTTCGCCACGCGGACCTGCACTACATCCCCGATGCGGTACTGCTTGCCCGTCCGCTCGCCTACCAGCGCGTACATTTTTTCGTGGTAATGATAGTAGTCGTCGGTCAGGAAGCTGATGTGCACCAGGCCCTCGATCGTGTTGGGCAGCTCCACAAACAGCCCGAACGAGGTCACACTGGAAATGACGCCCTCGAACTCCTCTCCGACGCGCTCCTTCATGAACTCGGCTTTTTTCAGGTCGTCTGTCTCGCGCTCGGCATCTACCGCCAGCCGCTCGCGCTGGGAGGCGTGCTCGGCGATAATCGGCATCTGCTCGGCCCAGTACGCCAGGCGCTTCTCCGACAGGTTGTTGCCCTGCTCGATCCACTCGCGAATGCGGCGGTGGACGATGAGGTCGGGGTAGCGGCGAATCGGCGACGTAAAGTGCGTGTAAAACTCGGTGGACAAGCCGTAGTGACCCAGACTTTCCGCGTCGTAGCGCGCTTGCTTCATGGAACGTAGCATGACCGTGCTGATGATAATCTCTTCCGGCGTGCCTTTTACCTCTTCCAAAAGCTGCTGCAGGGCGCGCGGGTGGACGGAGTTGCCCTTGCCGCGGATCGAGTAGCCGAAGTTGGTGATGAACTCCATGAAGGCCATCAGCTTTTCGGCGTTCGGGTCTTCGTGAATCCGGTACATAAACGGCTGCTTCATCCAGTGGAAATGCTCGGCCACTGTTTCGTTGGCCGCCAGCATAAATTCCTCAATGATCTGCTCCGCGATGGAGCGCGTGCGGAACCCGATGTCTGTCGGGGTGCCCTCATCGTTGACGTAAATTTTCGCTTCGCGGAAATCGAAGTCGATTGCGCCGCGCTGCATCCGTTTGGAACGCAACTTCAACGCCAGCTTCTCCATCTCCTGGAACATCGGGACGAGCTCGCTGTACTTCTCGATCAAGGCTTCGTCCTTGTCTTCCAGGATGCTGCGCACATCGGCATACGTCATGCGTTCGTTCGTGCGAATCACGCTGAGAAAAATATCGTACTTCACGAGTTGCGCGTTTTGGTCCATCTCCATGTCGCAGGAGATCGTCAGTCGGTCTACCTTTGGATTCAGACTGCATATCCCGTTGGACAAACGGTGCGGCAGCATCGGGATGACGCGGTCGACCAGATAGACGCTCGTGCCCCGGCGATACGCTTCGTTATCCAGAGCCGATTTTTCGCGGACGTAATAGCTGACGTCGGCAATATGCACACCGAGCCTGACATTGCCGTTTTCCAGCACTTCGAGCGAAACGGCGTCGTCCAGGTCCTTGGCGTCTGCTCCGTCGATGGTGACCATCATCCGGTCGCGCAGGTCGCGGCGTCCCTTGATCTCCTCTTCCGAAATCTCGTCCGGCGCCGCTTCTGCCTCGGCCAGCACATCCTCCGGAAATGCTTCCGGCAGGTTGAACTTGCGGATGATGGACAAAATGTCCACACCCGGATCGTTTTTATGCCCCAGAATTTCTACGATCTCTCCCTCGGGATTGACCCGTCCTTCCGGGTAGCGGACGATGTTGGCGACGACCTTGTGGCCGTCTACCGCTCCGTTATATGCGTTTTTCGGGATAAAAATATCTTTGCCGATCCGTTTCTCATCCGGAATCACAAACGCGTAGTACGTCTCATCCTTGAACGTCCCCACAACCTGGGTCATGCCCCGTTCGACGACGCGAATAATTCGCCCTTCCAGGCGATTGCCGCCCGCTTCCTTCTCGACACGCACGAGCACGGTGTCGCCGTGAATCGCTCCATTCATGTCGTTGGCGTGGACGTATATATCTTCCATGTCAGGCGTTTCCGGAATAATAAATCCGAAGCCTTTTGGATGGCTTTGCAGACGCCCGCGCACCAGGTTCATTTTTTCCGGCACGCCGTATCGGTTCGCACGCGTGCGAATTACCTCGCCGCTCGCTTCCAGTGCGTTCAGCGTTTTCACCAGCTCCTTGAAGGAAGCCGAGTCCTTGAGCTCAAACGCTTCCTCCAGCTCCTTCACCGTCATAGGGTGATAAGCTTGCTCCCGCATGAACGCGAGTATCTTTTCTTGATCTGTCATTCACAAACCTCCTTTTTTCGCGTGGCTCTACCGCGCTCCTCCATTTATCCATTACTATGTAGTATTCACCGTTCATCTACATCGCAATCGGAATAGCGAAAAAGACAGCAAGTCGCACTCGCTGTCTTTCGGCTATTCGTCTATTACGCTCCTGTTTTCAAGAAATATCCGAGCAAAATCGCAAAAATCATGAAAGCAACCGCAAACACAACGGTCAGTTTCCCTAAAAGTGCGTCAATCCCACGGGCTTTTTGCTTGCCCATCAGTTGCTCTGCACCGCCACCAATCGCTCCCGAAAGGCCGGCACTTTTTCCAGATTGCAGCAACACGACGATAATTAAGCCAATACTTGCGATCACAAGTAAAATTTTCGCAGCCAATGCCATCTTCATTCACCTCAAAACGGATTTCCAAGGCGGTAAAAAACCAATATAAACACTTTATCATACTTGTCAGGTAACAGCAACCCGCTATCCCTTCCATTATATATAAACCAAACTACCGTGAAATAATATTTGCCTGTTTTACGCACAATATAAGCGACAATACTAGAAAAGATTGTTTACACAAAATTGGCAAATTGTGTACTTTCTTTGTCTGTTTGGCCGTCGCCTTGCAACTGTCAAGATTTTGCCGTAAAATTGCAGTTGAACCTTTATTATTTGCTTCGGGAGGTCTTTGTCAATGGCTGGGTCCAACAAAAAAGACATGAATCAAAACGACGTAATTGATTCCGCGAAGGCCTTTTTCACTTCGTTTGGTATCTTGTTTCTAGTTTTTCTCATTGCACTCGTAGGATCGATTATTTTCCCACCAAAACATGGAGAAGAAGCGCAAGGTGGCGGTGCACCTACTGCCAACATTGATGCTGAAGCTATTTTCAAGCAAAACTGTGCTTCCTGTCATGGACAAAATCTGGAGGGGATCGCTGGTCCGAACCTGACTAAAGTCGGGGCAACTCTCAGCGCTGAAGACATCGCCAAAATTATCAAAGAAGGTAAAGGCGGCATGCCTCCAGGAATGCTGAAAAAACAACCGGAAATTCAAGCGGTTGCACAATGGCTGTCGGAGCATAAATAAGTACATAGATAGCCTGTATTGGAGAAACACCGGAGACTCGTCCTCTTCGGTGTTTTCCCGTTGATGGGAGGATTTTTGCATGAGTACCGTCATGGAGATTGAAGCTTTGGGCAAAAAAGTCCTCTCGCCCTCCGGCCACTGGCTTTTCCACGACCTGAACGCGATCATCCCGGAACCTGCCATTATCGGAATCCTTGGAAAATCGGGGCAGGGAAAAAGCACGCTGCTGCGCATTCTCGGTCGTCTTTTGCCGCCAGACAGCGGTACGGTCCGGCTCGCGCAAAAAGAAATGACCCAGTGGGAGAGCGGCGCCTGGCGCATGAAAGTGAGCTACGTCGCTCAGCAGGCGATCATGCTGCCGGGCACAGTGGAAGACAATTTGCGTACCGTAAGCGTGCTGCATCAGCGCTCATTCGATGAAAAGCTCGCTCGCGCCCTGTGCGAGCAGCTTCATTTGGAGCAGGTCGACTGGTCAAAGCCGGCCGACCAGCTTTCTGGCGGAGAAAAGCAACGGCTTGCCCTTATCCGCACCTTGCTACTGCAGCCGGACGTCCTTTTGCTGGACGAAGTGACGGCCTCGCTCGATACGGCCAGCAAACAGGCCACGGAGCAGTTGCTCGTCGATTTGCATGAGCAGTCAGGCACGACCATTCTCTGGGTCACGCATGATCTGGAGGAGGCCCGCAGCCGTTGTCAGCGCATCTGGTTTCTGGCGGAGCACCAACTACAGGCTGACCTGCCCAGCCACTCCTTTTTCCACGCGCCGCCCACGATACAAGCCCGCGACTTTTTGCAAAGCGCGCATGCGCACACAGCGAGAGAGGTGCACTCATGACCTATACATCCATCTGGATCGCCTTTGCCTTCGTATTGATCGCCCTCCTCCTCTCTCTATGGCAAAGGCTTGGGCTGGAAAAAGAAATCGCCATCGGCACGGTCCGTTCCACCTTGCAGTTGCTGGTCATCGGCTACGTGCTGCAGTTTGTTTTCCACGCGGACAGCCTGCTGTTCATCCTCTTGATTATCGCCATGATGATTGCGGTCGCCTCCTGGAACGCCGCCAGCAAAGGGAAAAAGCTGCGCGGCATTTTTTGGCGGATCGCGATTTCGCTTTCGATCACGGAGCTGGTCACCATGGGACTGCTGGTAACACTCGGACTGGTCACGCCTACGCCCCAGTACCTCATTCCCATGAGCGGCATGATTATCGGTAGCTCCATGATCGTTTGCAGCTTGTTCCTCTCCCATATGAACCGCGAAGTGGAAACTTCCCGTGGCGAGATCGAGACGCTGCTCTGCCTGGGTGCGACTCCCCGCCAGGCCGTTCAAGCGGTATTGAAGCGCGCCGTCAAAGCGAGCATGATCCCTACGTTTGACACGATGAAAACAATCGGGCTCGTTCAGCTTCCCGGAATGATGACCGGCATGATTATCGCCGGCGCAAGCCCGGTCGAAGCCGTCCGCTACCAAATTCTCATCATGCTCAGCTTCAGTTCCTCTGCCGCTGTCTCTGCTGTCCTCATCAGCATGCTGAGCTATCGGCTCTGGTTTACCCGCGACGCCATGCTTCACCACTAACTAAAAAAACGAATTTCCAGAAACTGTCGGTCATAATTCCGGCAGTTTTTTTCGTCTTTTGTAATGAAAGCGCACCTTGGTCGTCAAATTACAAGTAGAAAGCAAAAAGGTGGTTCAGCTATGGACAAAAACAACATCATTGAGCAATGGTTTCTGCGCTATAGCGACGACATCTACAAGTTTCTCGTCTACTATACCGGAAACAAAGACGTGGAAGATCTCGTCCAGGATGTATTCCTCAAGGCGCTGCGGTCACTGGAAACGTTTGAAGGCAGATCGCAACCGAAGACATGGCTGCTCACCATCGCCAGGCATACGGCAATCGACTTCGCCAGAAAACAACGATTTCGCAACTGGCTGCCGGACAAATGGCTCGCCAAAGTTCAATCCGAAGAAAAGACGCCAGAGGAGATTTTGCATTTGCACGACGAACAGCAAGCGCTGTACCATGCGCTGCGGCAAATGAAGCCCACCTATCGCGAGGTACTGATCCTTCGCGGGATCAAGGGACTATCCTCCAAGGAAACCGCTGAAATATTGGATTGGTCGGAAAGCAAGGTCAACGTCACCATGCATCGGGCCATGAAGGCGGTAAAAGAGCAGCTTTTGCAGGAAAGAAAGGGGATGGTAGGCGATGCGATTTAAAACAGATGAACAACTTTTAGAAGAAATGAAAGGACTGCCTGACATGAAAATGACCGAAGGAAAAAAACAAGCGATTTTGTCTACGATTCGTTCCACCGACGCGCATTCGCGCACTCAATCCGAACCAGTTGTGTCTGCCCGCCGCTTTTCCGGGCTGGGAAAAGGCTTGGCGATCTGCTCCGTGCTTGCCGCGACGATCTGGATGGGAGCAACCCTCATCAGCAACAATCAGCAGAGCGCACTGCCAGATCCGACCAACCAGACGCCCGGCTCGACATCTGCTTCGCCAGGGCCTGAAGCCGGCAAAGGAAATGCCGTAAACCCTGCACCTGTCACGCCACAATCCGAGCAGTTGCTGCCGCTGATCCGCACGGAAGCGGAAAAAGGCAAAGGGTTTACCGCACCGTACACCGTGGAAAACACCGTCTTCGACCAAGTCGAAAAAGACTGGGGCAAGCCAGACTATACCGATCAAGCCAACGGACTCACCTACTCCACCTATACGAAGCGCGGCGTCGTGTTCGGCTACAACAAAGGCATGCAGCTTGTCGACATCCGCACGACCGATCCCCGCTTGCATCAAATCCATTTGTCCGAAGTGGAAAAAGCGTGGGGCAAACCGAACCGCGTCAGCGAATTTGGCAATCAGACCATTTACACCTACGACGTGACGAGCAAATACCAGGTGAAGTTCATCTTCCAGGGCTTGAAGAGCGCAGGTGACACGAACCTCGTTCTCGTGAGATACAACGTCTACTACCCGCAAGGCAACAAAAACCTGATGCTGTACGGAAGCAACATCGACATGCTGCAAGACTTGCGCGAGCTGGCCAAAAACGGGCAGACGCTCGGCAGCGAGTATCGGGTAGAAAAAGACGTCTTTGACGAAATCGAAAAACAAATCGGCAAGCCTGATGTCGTCTCCTACGTCAACGGACTCACATACAATACGTACCAGAATCGCGGACTGGTCTTCGCCTTTAACAAAGGCATGCAAGTCGTCGATATTCGTTCCTACGACCCTCGCCTGCAAGCGATCACGCAAGCAGAGGTTTTGCAAGCATTGGGCAAGCCGACAAGCACCGCGACCGCAGCCGGGCAAACCATTTACACGTACAAGGTCACGCCGGACTACGAGCTGAAAATCGTCTTTTCCGGAACTGCGGGCAAACCGGAGAGCCTCTACATCGATCACGTGAACATTTACTACCCGCGGGGCACCGTCAACAACATGGCAGGGTAACCTCACAGACCGCAGCAGCGCATGCAAACAGGCAAAAAGACAGGAGCAACTCGCCCCTGTCTTTTTTGTCTCTGCGCTTATTTGCCGATGATGTAGCCTTCCAGCTCATCCAGCACTTTGTTTGCCGCGATGACACCGCCGGAAGTGTTCCAGATCGTATCATCCACTTTGAACGCTTTGCCTGCTTTTACTACGTTCAGGTTTTTCCACAGAGGGTCGTTTGTCCATTCTTGCTCGATCTTGGACGCTTCGCCTTTTCCTGTCTCATACGTGAAGTAGAACATGATGTCGCCGTCCATCTCTGGAATGCGCTCTTTGGTTACTTCTGCTGCAAACTCTTCTTTGTCTTGGGAAGCTGGACGAGCCAGACCCAGGTCTTTGAAGATCGCGCCAGTGAAGGTGTCTTTATAGTAGATGCGAACTTTACCAGGCATGAAACGCACGACGGATACTTGCGTTTTCAGCTTGTCGCCTGCTTTTTCCTTGAACTCGGCTACACGTTTTTCCCAGTCAGCGATGATTTTTTCGCCTTCCGCCTTTTTGTTTACCGCTTCTGCATACAGGCTGAAGTTTGCTTTCCAGTCGCCGCGTGGCTCTTCTACGAACACGGTCGGAGCGATTGCGGACAGTTGTTGATAAATTTTTTCATGACGGAATTTCATACCGAGAATCAGATCAGGCTTCAGGGCAGCGATTGCTTCCAGGTTTGGCTGACCTTCTGTACCAACAGACTTGGTGCCTTCCAGGAAGGACTTGGTGAAATCGTAGAATTGAGTCGGATCATGAGCGGCACCAACAGCACCTACTGGCTTCACGCCAAGTGCCATCAAGGTTTCTGTCCCTTGGTTGGTCAGCATGACTACGCGCTGTGGTGTACCTTTAATGATGGTTTCGCCCATCGCGTGTTTGACTGTATAAGATTGCTCGGAACCTGCGGAATTGCCTGTAGCTTGTTCAGCAGGTTGTTGTTGTTCTGCAGGTTTTTGCTCAGTCGCCTGTTGATTGCCGCAACCAGTGACAATCAGCAAAAGCGCCATCAGCACGGCGAAGAACACTTTACCGCCTGCCGTACGGTATGTACGAGAAAACATGGTGCAAGGACCCCCTTACCTATTTGGCTAATTGAGAATGTAAATCAATAACACTGACTATCCTACCTTCATGCGAGGGTGATCGTCAAGTATAAATTGATAATGACTCTCAAAATCATTGACACATAGTCAGGCCGGCTCTACACTTACTATAGGGCAGGGTACGAAATGCCTACAGAACAACATGCATAGATAAGGATGTAGCCCTCATGAATGCTTTACTAGCAAGCCGTTTTCGCAAAATTCTAGGAGTGGCTATCGCCATTCTGCTGCTGGTTTACCTCAGCTATGCCAGTCTTGTGTTTGGCGTGATTGATACGAGCTGGCAAACAGCCATTGACGCCTATACCCATTTTAACGGAACAAACGAACATATTGTCATTAAAGAAGTTCGGGTGCCGCGCGTGCTGAATGCGCTGACGGTCGGCTTTTGTCTCGGCCTTGCAGGTACCCTGCTGCAATCGCTGACGAGAAACCCTGTGGCAGATGTTGAGCTGTTTGGACTGAACGCAGGCGCTTCTCTCTTTGTCGTTTTCGCCGTTACGTTTGTCGGAATCAGCTCGCTTACGGAGTTTACGTGGATTTCCTTTTTCGGAGCTGCCGTAGCCGGGTTCATCGTCTACCTGCTCGGCTCATTCGGCAGAGATGGCCTTACTCCCGTCAAGCTGGTGCTTGCAGGGGCAGCGATTACTGCCTTGGCTGCTTCCATCCGCCACGCGATGATGGTACTCAACGAAAAAGCTGCCGACGAGGTGCTTTTCTGGCTTGCTGGCTCTGTCGGCGGAAGAAAGCTGGAGTATTTGGCTACAGTCTTTCCATATATGATCTTCGCCTGGATCGCCGCTTTCCTGCTGGCCCGCCCCATTCAAACGCTGCTCATGGGCGACGATGTGGCAAAAGGTCTCGGCCAGCGCACTTTGCTCGTCAAGCTCTCAATCGGTGTCGTGATCGTCCTGCTCTCCGGCTGCGCAGTAGCTGTCGCTGGCCCGATCGGCTTCGTCGGACTGGTCACGCCGCATCTGGCCCGTTATCTTGTCGGAATCGAAACGCATTGGGTGCTGTTGTACAGCGGACTGCTCGGTTCGATCCTTTTGCTTTTGGCCGATATCGGCGCACGCTTTATCGCCATGCCTGCCGAAGTGCCAATTGGCGTCATGACCGCCCTGATCGGTGTTCCGTTCTTCATCTATGTCGCACGAAAGGGGCTGGATAAATAATGAAGCCATACCTGCCTCTGCGCTTTGGCAAACGGTTTTCTTTTCAGCTACATAAAAAAACGCTGCTGTATACAACCATCGCGCTGCTGCTTGCCCTGGCTGTGGCAGTCGTCAGTCTCGGAATGGGCGAGATGAAAATTGCGCCGCTGGATGTCGTCAAAGTCCTGCTCGGAATCGGTTCGGAAGAAAATGCGTTGGTTGTCCAGCAATTCCGGCTTCCGCGCATCCTGATTGCCGTCCTGGTGGGAGCAGCTTTGGCAGCGGCGGGCGCGATCATGCAAGGGATTATTCGCAACCCGCTCGCTTCGCCTGACGTGCTTGGCGTAGCCGGAGGCGCTTCGGTTGCCGCCGTAGGCTTTTTGCTTCTCTTTGAAACAGCGAGCATCAAATGGCTGCCTCCTACTGCCTTTTTGGGAGCAATGCTGACGACGTTTCTGCTGTACGCCCTGTCGTGGAAAAAAGGCGTCACGCCGCTGCGTCTCGTCATGATCGGTGTCGGAATCAAGATCGCTGCGGGTGCGCTTGTCACCATTTTGATTATGTTCAGCCCGTTTTTGCTGCAAAACAAAGCCTTGCTCTGGTTGACGGGAAGCATCTACGGCGTCGACTGGAACGATGTGTTCATGATCTTGCCGTGGGTCGTCATCCTGATTGCAGTCGCTGCCGTTCTCGCCCGCAGAGTCAACATCCAGCAGCTCGGCGACGATGTCGCGACGAGCCTGGGCAGCGCGCTGCAATGGGATCGTTTCCTTCTGCTCATGATCTGCGCCGCGTTGACCGGAACAGCCGTGTCCGTCGGAGGAGACATCAGCTTCGTCGCTTTGCTCGCGCCGCACATCGCCAAACAGCTAATCGGCCCGTCCTTTGGCGGTGCGCTCCCGCTGTCGGCGTTTCTCGGCGCCATCATCGTGCTCGCTGCCGATTTGATCGCGCGCACGGCCTTTTCTCCGATCGAGGTGCCTGTCGGGGTCTTCACCTCTGCGATCGGTGCTCCGTTTTTCATCTATTTGCTGTACAAAAACCGAAATCGCTAGCGAAAGGAGTTCTGCCCTCATGCAAGCTTTGGAAACCCGCAACCTCACCTTGTCCTACGGGGAACGCAACATCATCGAAGCACTCAACCTGAATATCCCGCGTGGAAAAATCACGGTTTTCATCGGCAGCAACGGCAGCGGCAAATCGACACTGCTGCGCTCGCTGGCTCGCCTGCTGAAGCCGAAGGAAGGAGCCATTTTGCTAGAGGGTGAATCAATCGCCAAGCGGTCTACGAAGGAAGTAGCAAAACGTCTGGCTATCCTCCCGCAAGGCCCAACCGCCCCGGAAGGCTTGACGATTCAGCAACTGGTCAAGCAGGGACGCTACCCTTATCAAAACTGGCTGCAGCAATGGTCAGAGGAAGACGAGCAAATGGTCGCAAAAGCACTGGCCGCTACCCAGCTTACCGAGCTGGCCAACCGCTCTGTCGACAGCCTCTCCGGAGGTCAGCGCCAGCGGGCCTGGATCGCCATGACACTGGCGCAAGGGACCGAAACGATTCTGCTCGACGAACCGACGACGTATCTGGACATGTCGCACCAGATTGAAATATTGGACCTGTTGTATGAGCTGAATGAAATGGAACAACGCACCATCGTCATGGTCCTCCACGACTTGAATCTCGCTTGCCGCTACGCGCACCATATCGTCGCCGTGCACAACCAGACAGTCGTGGCCGAGGGCGCGCCGGAAGAAATCCTGACGACCGACCTCGTGCGCACCGTGTTTGATATGGACTGCCAGATCACACTGGACCCGCTGTACGGCACGCCGATGTGCATTCCTTACAGCAAGTGCCGGATTGGCTCTGGCAGCGTGAAGACAAAAGAAAAAGCAGTCGCGATGTCGTAAAACGGCAGCCGCTCCACAAGGACTGAACCTCTCGCACAGGCTCAGTCCTTTTTTATGTCAAAAGCAAAACATCCGCAGATGCCTATTGCCCGCATCGCCCATAGTATGTAGAAACGACACGCATTGCCATGCGGAAGGGAGAGAGCCAGCTTGCCATATACGATACGCGAACAGTACATTCACCTGCCAAAACTGTACGATTGGGTGTTCGTCACGAGCTATTGCCGCGCCCGGCTCCCTGTCCCCGCGCCTTTGCGCTCATCCCTGCACGACAGACTGCGTGCCGGGCTGCCGCTATCTGTACAATGTCTGCCTCCTGACCACCCTTGTTCCTGCTTGCCTGTCTCCTGCCGCCTGCTGCCTCCCGTCCGGCAAGCTGTTCACATGGCAGGCAGCCAGCGCGTGCCGATCGCGATTGCCCGCTTCATTGTCGAGGCAACGCTCAGCGTGCTTTTTTTCGTCGATGGCGATTTGCTGTTCGAGCTTCCCGCGCCGCTCTGCCTGGAGGAAGAAGTAGCGCTCAGCCTGCCACAGCCGTTGGACCACGAAAACATCACATGCCGGCTCGCCGCTGTGGAATGCCGTCCGAATCCTGCGCTGTTGCAGCAGACGGGTGCAGTTGAGCTGGATGTCTTCCTCTGCCTGGAGATTCTCGTCGAGGCGCCTGTCGTCTTAGAGGTCATAGGCCGGATGTGTGCGCCGCGCCCCGCTTCCATCCCCGTTCCCCCTCGCAAGCTCGCTTTGGACTGCACCCCTTTTCGCCTGCCGCCAAACTGTCCCAGGCTACAGTAGCGATCTCTCTGCGCATGAGAAAACTTGGCTGCGTCGAGCCTTTGGCGCAGCCTTAGTTGCACTTATACTGGATAAGAATCTTATCTCTATGAAAAAAGCGGCCCTTACGCATCGTCTGCGCAGGTACCGCTTCTTTTTGCTGGCCGATGGCCTTATTTTTTCAGGTTGTAAAATGCAGCGCGTCCGCCAAAACGGGAAGTGTCAGCCAGTTCGTCCTCGATGCGCAGCAATTGGTTGTACTTCGCCACGCGGTCGGTACGGGAAGGCGCACCTGTCTTGATTTGTCCCGCATTGGTAGCTACCGCGATATCGGAGATGGTGGAGTCTTCGGTTTCGCCGGAGCGGTGGGAAATAACCGCTGTGTAGCCTGCGCGCTTCGCCATTTCGATCGCTTCAAACGTCTCTGTCAGGGTACCGATCTGGTTTACTTTTACCAGGATGGAGTTGCCTGTGGAAGACTCGATACCGCGCGCCAGACGCTCGGTGTTGGTCACGAACAGGTCGTCGCCCACGAGCTGTACTTTGCTGCCCAGCTTGTCAGTCAGCGCTTTCCAGCCATCCCAGTCGTCTTCGGACAAGCCGTCTTCGATGGAGATGATCGGGTATTTGTTTACCAGGTCTTCGTAGAACGCGATCATTTCTTCGGTTGTTTTCACAACGCCTTCACCTTCGAAGTGGTATTTGCCGTCTTTGAACATTTCGGTCGCTGCTACGTCCAGCGCGAGGAACACGTCTTTGCCCGGCTCGTAGCCAGCAGCCTTGATCGCATCCAGAATGGTCGTGATCGCTTCTTCGTTGGACTTCAGGTTTGGAGCGAAGCCGCCCTCATCGCCTACTGCTGTGCTCAGACCTTTGTCATGCAGCACTTTTTTCAGGGAGTGGAAAATTTCCGCGCCCATGCGCAGCGCTTCCTTGAAAGACTCTGCGCCTACTGGCATAACCATAAATTCCTGGATGTCTACTGTGTTGTCTGCGTGCTTGCCGCCGTTTAAGATGTTCATCATCGGAACTGGCAATGTTCTTGCGTTGAAGCCGCCCAAGTAGTTGTAGAGAGGCACTCCGAGGGAGTCAGCAGCAGCGCGTGCTACCGCCATGGAGACGCCGAGGATCGCGTTTGCGCCCAGCTTGCCTTTGTTGTGCGTGCCGTCGAGCTGGATCATCGCCATGTCGATGCCGACTTGATCCAGAGCATCCATGCCGATCAGCTCAGGAGCAATGATTTCGTTGACGTTTTCTACGGCTTTCAGTACGCCTTTGCCCAGGTAGCGGGCTTTGTCGCCATCGCGAAGCTCAACCGCTTCATAGGCACCTGTGGACGCTCCGGATGGAACTGCTGCACGGCCCATCGAGCCGTCTTCGAGATATACTTCCACTTCCACGGTTGGATTACCGCGGGAGTCCATAATTTCGCGTGCATAAATGTCAGTAATCATTGCCATTTCTCGATCCATCTCCTTTTAGTATGCGAGGTGCCCCGCAAGTATTTGTATGGCATCTAGTCACCTATCAGTGTGTCCTAGAGCGGGCTATTTTGCAAGTAACGATTTGCCTGTCATTTCCACTGGCTGCTCGGCTCCCAGCAGGTCGAGCAAGGTCGGAGCCAGATCGGCCAAAATACCGTCTTCTCGCAGCTTCTCTCCTGCTTTGGTCACAATCACAGGCACGGGATACGTGCTGTGCGAGGTGATCGGACGCCCTTCCTCATCCAGCATCAGATCGGCATTGCCGTGGTCTGCTGTGATGACAGCCACGCCGCCTTTGGCGAGAATCGCGTCAACCACGCGGCCCAGGCATGCGTCAACGGTTTCGACGGCCTTGATCGTCGGCTCCATTTTCCCGGAGTGGCCGACCATGTCGCAGTTGGCGAAGTTGAGAATGATCGCGTCGAAGTTCTCCGCTTCAATCTCTGCGACAACCGCATCGGTCAGCTCGGGAGCGCTCATTTCCGGCTGAAGGTCGTAGGTTGCCACTTTTGGCGAAGGAATCAGGATGCGGGTCTCGCCTGGGAACTCCTGCTCGCGCCCGCCGCTAAAGAAGAAAGTCACGTGCGGATATTTCTCCGTCTCGGCGATGCGCAGTTGCTTCAATCCGTGCTGCGAAAGCACTTCTCCCAATGTGTTGTCCAGGTTGGAAGGCTTGTAGGCCACGTATCCGTTCACCGTCTCGGAAAAATGGGTCAGGCAGACAAAGTGCAGATCGCGCGGGCGTCCCTCGCCGCGATCAAAGCCGCGGAAGTCCTCGTTCGTAAATGCTTGCGAAATTTGGATCGCCCGGTCAGGACGGAAGTTGTAAAAGATGATCGAGTCGCCGCTTTCGATCTTCGCCACCGGCTTGTCGTCGTCGCCGACAATCACTGTCGGCATGACAAATTCGTCCATGATCGACTTTTCGTAGGACTCTTTGACCGCCTGGATCGGATCGCGGTAAGCGGGAGCATCCGCATACACCATGGCGCGATACGCTTTTTCGATGCGCTCCCAGCGTTTGTCCCGGTCCATCGCGTAGTAGCGGCCCTGCACCGTTGCGATTTTGCCTACGCCGATTTCCGCAATCTTCGCTTGCAGTTGCTCAATGTAGCCAACGGCGCTGTCCGGCGATACGTCGCGGCCGTCGAGAAAGCCGTGAATGTAGACGCGGCCAAAATCTTGCCGCTTGGCCAGCTCCAAAATCGCGTACAAATGCTCGATATGGCTGTGCACGCCGCCGTCGGACAAAAGCCCGAACAGGTGGAGCTGCTTGTTGTTTTGCTTCGCGTGCTCGAAGGCAGCTACCAATGTTTCGTTTTCAAAAAAGGCGCCTTCGCGAATCGACTTGGTGATGCGTGTCAAATCTTGATAGACGACACGGCCTGCACCGATGTTCAGATGTCCTACCTCGGAGTTCCCCATTTGCCCTTCCGGCAATCCGACAGCCAGTCCACTCGCTTCCAGCGTCGCATGGGGGTATTCGTTCCAGAAACGGTCAAAGTTCGGTTTGTTCGCTTGCGCTACCGCGTTGCCGTACGTTTCGCTGCGCAAGGCAAAGCCATCCAGAATCAACAGCGCTACCGGCTTTGGTCTTTGTGCCATCTGTTTCTCCTCCTCCTATCGCTTGGCCGCACCTGCCACAAGCTGCAAGTAGCTGTCCGCAGCCAGGCTCGCTCCGCCGACCAGCGCACCGTCGATATCCGGCTGCGCCATGTAGCTGGCGATGTTTTCCGGCTTGACGCTGCCGCCGTACTGAATACGCACGGCTTCCGCTGTCGCCTGGCCGAAGCGCTCCGCGACCACGCTGCGGATCAACGAAATCGTCTCGTTGGCATCCTCGGCAGTCGAGGACTTGCCTGTGCCAATCGCCCAGATCGGTTCGTAGGCGATGATGCTTTTTCCCACCTGCTCGGCTGTCAGGCCCGCAAACGCCCCTTCCGTCTGCGTGCGCACAACTTGAGCAGTTTCGCCTGCTTCCCGCTGCTCCAGGCTTTCGCCGACACACACGATCGGCACCAGACCTGCCGCAAGCGCAGCTACGACTTTTTGATTCACGCTCTCATCTGTTTCATTGAAGTATTGGCGACGCTCGGAATGGCCGAGAATCACGTACTCCACGCCGATTTCCTTCAGCATCGCCGCGCTGATTTCCCCGGTGTATGCACCCTGCTCGGCAAAATGCATGTTTTGCGCGCCAACGGCAATATCTGTGCCGGCAAACGCCTCTTTCAAGGCAGCCAAAGCTGTAAATGGCGCGCAAATGACTTTTTGTACCCCGGAAGTGCTGTTGCCAGCCTTGGCTTCTTCCGCAAACGCCTTCGCCTCGGCAATCGTCTTGAACATCTTCCAGTTCCCCGCGATAATTGGTGTCCGCATGCAAACTCCCCCGCTTCGCTCTTATTCGTGATCTGCCAGCACAGCTACGCCTGGCAGCTCCTTGCCTTCCATAAATTCCAGCGACGCCCCGCCACCTGTAGAAATGTGGGTCATCTGCTCGGCTACGCCCGCTTTTTCCACCGCAGCCACGGAGTCTCCGCCGCCGATGATGGTCGTACCCGCGCACGCTTCCATCGCTTTGGCGACGCCGATTGTGCCTTCTGCAAAAGCGTCCATTTCAAACACGCCCATCGGTCCGTTCCAAACGACCGTTTTGGACTCGACAATCACGCTACGGTATTGTTCCACTGTTTTTGGCCCGATATCGAGCGCCATCCAGCCATCCGGAATCGCATCGATGGAAACGACTTTTTTCTCCGCGTCAGCCGCAAAGCGGTCTGCCACAACGACGTCGACTGGCATCAAAAGCTCGACGCCGCGCTCTTTTGCCTGCTCCATCAAGCTACGAGCCAGATCGAGCTTGTCATCCTCGCACAGCGATGCGCCGATGCCATAGCCTTGTGCCTTGAGGAATGTATTTGCCATGCCGCCGCCGATAATCAAGTGGTCAACCTTGGTCAACAAGTTCTCAATCACAGCAATTTTATCTTTTACTTTTGCGCCGCCGACGATTGCCGTAAATGGACGCTCTGGCTTGGACAAGGCTCCGCCCAGGAAGCGAATTTCCTTTTCCATCAACAGCCCCGCTACAGCCGGTATGTATTGGGCAATTCCCGCTGTGGAAGCGTGTGCCCGGTGTGCTGCCCCAAAAGCGTCATTGACAAACAGATCGGCCAGCGCCGCAAAGCGTTTTGCCAGTTCCGGATCGTTCTTTTCTTCTCCCGCATGGAAGCGCACGTTTTCGAGCAGGATCACGTCTCCGTTTTCCATGCGCCCGACTGCCGCTTCTACGTCTGCCCCTATGGAATCATCCAGCTTGCGCACTTCCTTGTCCAAAAGCGAAGACAGGTGGGAAGCGACAGGAGTAAGACGCATCTCTTCCACTACTTGCCCCTTCGGACGGCCAAAATGGCTTGCCAGAATTACTTTGGCCCCTTTTTCCATCAGGAAACGGATAGTTGGCACAGCAGCGCGAATGCGAGTATCATCGGTAATTTTCCCGTCCTGCATCGGCACGTTAAAGTCGACACGGCAAAATACGCGCTTGCCTGCCAGCTCAACATCGCGGATAGATTTCTTGTTCATGAACGATCCTCCCAAATCATTGGCTTTTTATTCGGAAAAAACATATGGGAAAAGGGAGATTGCTCTCCCTTTTTCACAACAGTTCTATTTTACGTGTTACAAGCCGCGCTGTGCAACAAAATGACACAAGTCTACGACACGATTGGAATAACCCCACTCGTTATCGTACCAGGAAACGACTTTCACCATGTTTCCTTCCAGGACCATCGTGGACAGCGCATCGATTGTGGAGGACGCCGGGTTGCCGTTGTAGTCGGAAGAGACGAGCGGAGCTTCGGAGTAGCCCAGGATGTTTTTCATCGGACCCTCTGCCGCTTCCTTCAGCGCGTTGTTGATCTCTTCTACCGTAACATCGGTTTTCAGCTCGGCTACCAGGTCGACAACCGACACGTTTGGAGTCGGTACGCGCATCGCGAAGCCGTTCAGCTTGCCTTTCAGCTCAGGCAGCACGAGTGCCACTGCTTTTGCTGCCCCTGTGGAGGTAGGGATAATGTTTTCCGCAGCAGCGCGGGCACGGCGCAAGTCTTTGTGCGGCAGGTCGAGAATTTGCTGGTCGTTGGTGTAGGAATGCACGGTGGTCATCAGACCGCGCACGATTCCGAACTTGTCGTTCAGCACTTTGGCAAACGGCGCCAGGCAGTTGGTTGTGCAGGACGCGTTGGAGATGACGGTGTGCTTCGCCGGATCGTATTTGTCCTCGTTTACGCCCATGACGATCGTAATGTCTTCATTCGTAGCAGGAGCAGAAATGATGACTTTTTTCGCTCCGCCCTCCAGGTGCTTCGCCGCATCTTCGCGCTTGGTGAATCGGCCTGTAGACTCAACGACGATCTCTACTCCGTAGTCGGCCCATTTCAGTTGGGCAGGATCGCGCTCAGCGAGAACCTTGATTTCTTTTCCGCCCACGATCAGCGTGTTTTCGCCCGCTTCTACAGGCAGGTCCAGCACACCGTGCACGGAATCGTATTTGAGCAGATGAGCGAGCGTTTGCGCGTCAGTCAAATCGTTTACGGCTACGATTTCTACATTCGGATTGCTGAGTGCTGCGCGGAACACGTTGCGACCAATTCGTCCAAAACCGTTAATCCCTACTTTTACCATGAGAAAAAACCTCCTGCTCGTTAGCTAGCTTTATTCTTTGTGGCTATAAACCCACCTTCCGGCGAAAAGCCTCGGGTGGAGAGAATCGTGACAATCGGCAATACAATGCTGAAAAACACGAAGGGCAACGTCTGTACAGTAGGAACGCCGAGCGTCAAAGCCATCACCATCGACAGGCCGTTCCACGGGATCAGCACAGGCATGACAACCGTGGAGTCCAGCATCGTTTTGCCCAGCAGCTCGCGTCCGCCGGTCCATTGCGAGAACCGTTCGAGAAGCGTCGAGCCAAGCACCAGAATCGGAATGGTCTGGTTGCAACTGATAATGACGACCAAAAGTGACAACGCTGCCGCTTTTGCTACCAGTACGGTCGGATTTTTCGTATTGCCCATCAATTTGTCGACAATCGGAGTAAGTATGTTGGCCTGGTTCAAAATGCCGTTCAAAAAGCCTGCCAGGACAATCAGCAGCAGAACGTTCAAAATGGCAACCATCCCGCCGCCGTGCACAAGCTGATCGAGCGGTGTGCCCGAGTGCAGCTCGTATCCGTACAGCATGGCGGAAAAAAACGTCTTGGCGTCAAGCTGTCCGTGAATGCCCACCATGACGGCGCTGACCACGATTCCGTACAAAAGCGCGGTCACGGCCTTTACTCGCAGGGCGAAAGACCCGATCAGGACAATCAGCGGCAGCATGAGCAACCCATTTAGCGAAAAGTGGCTGGACAACAGCCCTTGATACAACGAAATCATCTCGCCGGAACCGGTCTGTGTGCGAAACAGATCCATGAGGAGAAACAGCACGGCGCATATGCCTGTCGCGAGCATGGCAGGACGCCTGGTTCGCCTGTCCTGTTCTTCTGTCATTCCGACATTGGACAGGACGAGCAGCCGGCTGCTGGAAATCGGCGAAAACCGCTCTCCCACCATCGCTCCGGAGATCAACGCGCCACCGACAATCGCTGGCGAAATGCCTGCCGCATGGGCAATCCCCATCAGCGACAGGCCGATGGTACTCAAGGTGCCAACAGAGGTCCCCAGCAGATAACTGACCGCTCCTGTCAGCAAAAAGGAGAGAACAAACAAATAGTCGACGTTGACGATGGACAACCCGTAGTAAATGATCGCGGGTATGGTTCCTCCCATCATCAAAAGCGGAATCAACACGCCCACCAAGAAGAGGATCATGAGAACCGGCTTCGTCTTCTTGACGCCTTCCCAGCCAAACGAGAATTGCTGCTTCAAGGAATAGCCCAGTTTGCTCACACTAACCAGTGTGACCAGGATCGCAAAAACAATCCCCAGCGCAATCGGAAAACCGAGTGACAAACTGAACACAATTCCTGCAATCATCGCCAGGATGGGCATAACCTGCGCCATAGACATACGATCAGCTTCCTTCCGTTACAATCGTGCGGACAACAAGGCTCTTGCAGCCCCTTCATCCGTAATGAGTACATTCTGACACGATTGTTTGGCAAAGGAAAGAATCGCTTTTGCCTTGCTTTCGCCCCCCGCTATGGAGAGTACCGTTTCAGCTTTGTGCACTTCCTCCAGTTGCAGCCCGATCGTCGGCATCCGGTGGACGATTTCGCCCGCTTCATTAAAGTAGTAGCCGAAGGACTCAGACACCGCCCCGGCTTCTGCCAAATCAGCGAGCTCCTCTTCCGAATAATTGCGGCGGCGAGCCATTGCGAGGGCGTCGCCGATGCCGTGCAGCACGATGCGCGTATCCCGCAAAAGCGAGAGCACATCTTGCACCTGCGGCTCCTTGAGCAGCGTCTGCAAGGCTTCCGGATGCAGGCGATCCGGCACGTGAAGCAGCCGGTAAGTAGCGCCAGTCTTTGCAGCCATGGCAGCGGCAAGCGAGTTGGCTTGCAGCTCCACTCTCTCGCCCAGGCCGCCGCGTGCGGGCACAAACTGCACATTTTTGAACGAAGCGGAAGGCGTCAAGTGGTTGGCTACGCTTGCGATGGAGGTGCCGCCTGTCACGGCGACAATATCTCCCTCCTGAACGACCTGCTTCAGCACTCTCGCTCCTACGCGCCCCAGCTCATCCTTGACCCACGGCGACTGGTCTGCGTCGCCCTGCACCACGATCACTTCCGGGATGCCGAGCTTCTTTTGCAGACCTTCTGCCAAGTCTGTAAGGCCAAACAGTTCGCCTACGAGCGGCTCCATGTCATCCAGCACCTGCTGCCCCTCTCCGCTCAGGTGCATCCCTGCGGCGGTAACCGTCAACAGCCCTGTCTCCTTCAACAGCTCGACTTCCGCCCGCAAAATACGCTCTGTCGTATTCATCGCTTGCGCAAGCCCTCTGCGTCCGATCGGCTGCAAGTGGTAGATCGACCGGAGCAGCATATACCTCTCGCGCAAGACCTGAGTCAGATCAGGCAGCAGCTTTTGCTGCAGTTCCAGTAATCGTCGCATGTGCTTACATCCTTGGCTGTAAAATTGATCGGGACGTTTTTTGTCCCTGTATATACATTTTTTGTCCCGATTGGTGCAAAAAAAAGATCACTTGCTTCACCTTGAATGTAGCATATCGGCGAAAAACATGCAAGCTCCCCCTAGCCCAATCTTGGCAGGGGGAGCTTTTCTTCCATTCAACTGGTCAACTGGCGCTTCCGAAACTCAGCCCGCAGCTCCTCGATCGTCACTACATGCGTAATCGAACGGAACACTACTTCTCCGTCGATCGCCACTACCGGAATCACCAGCATCATTTCTTCGTGAAGCTGTGCGTCGCTCTCAATGTCCACGATGTGCAGTTGCAACGGAAACTCTTCCGCCAGACTGCGGATGGCAAGCTCCACATCGTCGCACAAATGGCATTTTTTCCGTCCGTACAGGACGACCTCAAGCTGCTTGTTGTTCATTGTCGTTTAAAACCTCTTTCGTTTTGCAGAGGACGGGATCAGCATTTCTTCGCGGTACTTGGCGACCGTGCGGCGAGAAATTTCGATTCCTTCCGCAAGCAGCATTTCCCCCAGCTTCTGGTCAGACAGCGGCGCCTTGCGATCCTCCTGCTCAATCAACGCCTTGATTCTGCGTTTGACGCTCTCCGAGGATGTCGCAGACCCGCTGGAAGTGGTGAGGGCGGAAGTAAAGAAGTATTTCAGCTCAAAAATGCCCCGCGGAGTCTGCACGTATTTGTTGCTGGTCGCACGGCTGATCGTCGATTCGTGCAAGCCGACCCGCTCGGCGATCTCCTTTTGCGTCATCGGCTTCAAGTAATGGATGCCGCGGTCGAAAAAGTCGCGCTGCATGTCCACGATCGCCTGGGTGACGCGCATCAGCGTCAGACGGCGCTGTTCCAGGCTTTTCGCCAGCCACATCGCAGCGTTAAGCTTGTCGTGGATAAACTGCTTCGCCTCTTCCTGGCTTTTTTGCTGACTAAGCATTTTCTCATAAAAGCTGTTGATTTTCAAACGCGGCGCCGCCACATCGTTGACGAGCACGACGTACTCGCTCCCGACCTTTTCCACCGTCACGTCCGGGATGACGTATCTCGTCTCCGCCTGGGAAAACTGGGCGCCGGGCCTTGGATTCAGCGTGCGGACCAAATCCGCCATCGTCTGCACTTCCTGCGGCGTGCAGCCCACTTTGTCGGCAATGCGCTGGTAGCGGTTGTCGGCGAGGTCTTGCAGATGGTTGCGCACGACCAGGACGATCTTTTCGTCGTCGAGGGCCAGGTGCTCCAACTGCAAGAGCAAACATTCCTCCAGACTACGCGCCGCCACGCCTACCGGATCAAAATGCTGCAACACCGACAGCACATCCTCAATCTCCGGCACGTCTACCCCGAGATTGCGGCTCGCTTCCTCCAGCGTAATTTCCAGATAGCCTTTTTCGTCCAAATTTCCGATCAAAAACAGTGCGATTCGCTTTTGCAGAGGCGAGAAGCCTTTTACATAGCCAAGCTGCCGCTCCAGATGCTCATACAAGTTTTCGTTGCCTTGCTGCACGTAATCCAGCGGGTTGTAAGTGCTTTCATTTTTTGCCGGAGAATAATCGCCTGTCGCGCGGTTTCCGACGATTTCCTTCCAGTCGATTTCCGGCGCCGGCTTTTCTGCTTTTGCCGTAGCCACTTCCGCTGCCACTTCCAGGTCAAATACAGGATTTTCGTTGGCCTGATCCTGCAAATAGGAGATCAGATCAACAGCAGAGTATTGCAATATAGTAATGGCCTGACGCAACTCCGGCGTCATCACAAGTTTCAGCGTCTGTTCCTGATACAAACCCAATCCCATGTTCATGAAGCTCGCCCCCTTCCCACTGCTTCTTGCGAATGTCTCTTTAATTTTCATTATATTCGTTCTCTCTTGCAATTTTCCTGCCAATTTTTGAAGAGCGTACACAAAAAATTGAGATTGCTTCCTGTTCACACTCATGAAAAAAAATCACACAAAATCTCGTTTTTCGTTTGCATTTTTCCCCGTGGATGACTTATAATTAATTAGTGTCAACCATTATATTGCACGCCTGTAGCTCAGTGGATAGAGCAATGGTCTCCGGAACCATGTGCGGGGGTTCGATTCCCTTCAGGCGTACCATACGAAAAAGACTGGATGCATTCCAGTCTTTTTTCTGTTTACAGCCCTGTTTTTCGCGCCAAAAAAGCCTGCGCAGCGCCATCCTCGCCGCAGGCTTGATTTTTTCCGCTCTACTGATCCAGCTCTTTGCTCGCCGCGTCTTTCCCCGGCAGCGGATCAATCTGCTCCGGTTTCCGGGAATAAGCTTTATTCGTAACCAAAATCGTGGCCCCGATGATAAGAACAAACGTCAGGACAAGAACGATGATAAACCCCGTGCTCATGCATACACCCCCGCCAGTTTTTGCTCCCTACATTATAGCCTATTTTTTCGGCGCTTTTGAACCTTCAACCGTTTACCAACGATAAATTACCAGCCAATCCCACTATATTCTAATTTTGGCGATAGGAAAACACCGTCAACAACACGAATACTATCTCGACACGACTATCCAAATAATTGAACCGCAAGGCAGGATATTTATGACAGATCAGCTAAAGCCCACGTTTACGTGGAAAAAGAAGCATGTTCCGCGCCAGATGACGAGTCTCCTCTTTCCCGACCAGATTTTGAAAGCGTTTTTTCACTATACGACAGATGCCATCTCCATCAGCAACATGGACAACCGCATCGTGCTGGTCAATCAAGCGTTTGAGCAATATTACGGGTGGTCGCTGGAGGAGCTTGACGCTTCTCCGTACTGTTTTATCCCGGACGAGCTCGTCAACGAAACGAGACAACTGTTTGACGCCGTCAGGAGCATGGGCGTTCATTTGACCAACTACGAGACGGTGCGAAAGCGCAAAGACGGGACACTCGTAGAAGTTACGCTGTCCGCAACCCCCATCCGGGACGAAAATGGCACCATTATCGCGGCCTCCTGCGTCACGCGCGATATCTCCGACCGCAAGCGGATCGAAAAAGCGCTGCGCCAGACCGAAACCAAGTATCGGCTGTTGATTGACCATACCCAGGACCTTGTGACGATTTTCGACGAGACGCTGCAGCGGATATACGTCTCTCCATCCATCGAGCAGCAGCTCGGCTACTCGCCTGCCGAGCTCGTCTCTCCGGGCAGCCTGGAAATCACTCATCCCGAAGACTTCCCTCTGCTCCTGGCCAAACAGCGGGAAATTTTCCAAACCAAACAGCCCGTCTTCCTCGAGCTTCGTTCCCGGCATAAAAACGGCGCGTGGATCTCCTTCGAGACGCGCGGCATTCCCATGGTCCAGGAAGACGGGACCGTCAAAAACATCATGTTTGTGTCCCGCAACGTCACGGAACGCAAAGTTTCCGAGGCGGCTTTGTCCCGCATCAAAAAGGAAAGCAAAATCATTGCCGAGCATACCGACGATTTGATTTTGATTACCGACAAGCATGGCGAGATCGTGCACCTCTCGCCTTCCTATGAGCGGGTCACAGGGACGAGCCAGCACGCCGGGCCAATGTGCTTCCAATGCGTTCACCCGGAAGACGTCGAGCGTGTCCGCGAGCAATTTCACGATCTGGTCCGGACGCTGGAGCCTCGCACCTGCGAATTTCGCTACCGGAGCGCGCATGGCGACTGGATCGTTCTGGAGGCAAAAGGCGCGCCGATTTTGACCGACTGCGGCGAGTGCGACGGCTTTATCATCGTGTCCCGCGACATTACTGAGCGCCGCAACAACGAGCTGCTGCTCCGCCAGGCCGAGAAGCTCTCGGTGATCGGCGAGCTGGCCGCGGGCATCGCGCACGAGATTCGCAATCCGCTCACTTCGCTGAAAGGCTTTATCCAGCTTTTGAAGCCGACGCTGAGCGAGCAACAAATGTACGCGGACATCATGCTCTCGGAGCTGGACCGGATCAACTTCATCGTCAGCGAGCTGCTCGTGCTTTCCAAGCCGCACAACGTCCAGATCAAGTCGCTTTCCCTCGTCTCCTTGCTGGAAAACGTCTTGACCTTGCTGGCATCGGAATCGAACCTGAAAAACATTCCGATTCACACGTCTTTTGAGTATGCCCCCGTTATTTCCGGCGAAGAAAACCAGTTGAAGCAAGTGTTTATCAACATCGTCAAAAATGCGCTCGAAGCGATTGACGGACACGGCGAGATCATGCTAGCCACCAGCGCAAAGGCCGATCAGGAGGTACTGATTACGATCGCGGACAACGGCTGCGGAATACCGGAAGAGCTGATTCCGAAGCTGGGCGATCCTTTTTTCACTACAAAGGAAAACGGAACCGGCCTGGGCCTGATGATTAGCAGCAAAATCATCAAAGACCACGGAGGCCACCTGGAAATCGCCAGCAAACGCAATGAGGGCACGACTGTAAAAATTACGCTCCCGATTGCGCACGAGCAAAAAGGGCCATCCTAAAAAGGCGTCAAGCCAAACAGCGTGGAAGATGGAGGTGCCCTATGGACTTTACCAAAATGAGCACGAGCGAGTTCGTCGCCAAAATTCGCGAATCGCAGGCGAAAAATCTGAGAAGCCGCAAGCACCAAGGCTACGGCCACCCGGAAAAACGGCTGCCGAGCAAGCAAGGAATCTGGTAAGATCGCAAAAGCCCACCCAGGAGCGTCAAGCTCGCTTGGGTGGGCTTTTTGCTTTTCGCTTATTGCGGGTCTTGCTTGTTCAGGTTGCGATCTCGTTCGGACTTTTGCTTCTGGGTATCCTGGGTCTTGCTGCTGTGCCCTTGATTGCCGCCGTTTTTCGTATTGCGATTGTTTGACATGCGAATGCCTCCTTCTAGCTGGTCTTCGTGCCAAACGTAGTATGTCCCAAACGGCTCGTTCCTACCGACCGATTACTTCGCTTCGCCGATGTAAACTTTTTTCCCGTCTTCGTATTTGTACACGTAGACGGACGCGAACTCGTTGTCGCCTTTGTCGTTGAAGGTCACGTTTACGAATTTGCCTTTGTAGTCTTTTGTTTTGTGCACGGCTTCCAGCACTTGCTCACGGGTTGGCTTTTTGCCGCCGTTCGCTTTGATCGCTTCTTCCAGACCGTTGAGCATTACGCCCATGGAATCATAACCGAAAGATGTGAAGATCCCCACTTTGTTGCCAGTCGATTTTTCGAAGTCTTCGATCCATTTCTTGCCTTCTTCTGTAGCGCCTACGTCACCGACAGTCGAGGTGAAGACGACGTTGTTCGCATTTTCAGCGCCGGCGATTTTCACCAGGTCAGCGGAGTCGTAGCCGTCTCCACCCATGAAGATGCCTTTGAAGCCTTTTTCGCGCGCCTGCTTGACGATGATACCAGCATCGGAGTAGTAGCCGCCGAAGTAGATCATTTCCGGATTTTTCGACACGATCTGGTTGATGACCGCGCTGTAATCTTTCTCGCCTGCGGTTACGCCTTCGAAGCCGACGATTTGCACGCCGTCTGCTTCAAACTGCTTTTTCACTTCTTCCGCAAGACCTTGGCCGTAAGCAGCCTTGTCGTGCATGATGAACGCCGATTTTACACCGAGCTGGTTTTTCGCGTAGATGGCTGCCTTGGAGCCTTGCTGGTCATCACGCGCACAGATGCGGTGTACGATCTTTTTGCCTTGCTCAGTCAGGTCAGAACCTGTTGCGGATGGAGATACCATCACGAGCTTTTCTTGATCGTATTGGGCAGCGGCAGTAATCGAGGCACCAGTTGTTGCGTGGCCGACGACACCTACCACATCAGGGTTGGAAATCAACATTTGGGCGACGGCTACCCCTTGTTTCGGGTCAGCCTGGTCGTCTTGTGCGGAAAGCTGTACGTCAAAGCCGAGCGCCTTGAACGCCTCCTGCTTTTCCTTCAGGGCGTATTCCGCACCTGCTTTGGCTGTGCTTCCATAATCGGAATATTGGCCGGACATCGGACCGACTACGGCGATAACCAGCTTCTCCCCTGCTCCGCCGCCACTGGTGCTTCCGCCTCCGCTGTTCGATTGTGGGGCGCTGGATTGACCGCCGCCGCAACCTGCAAGCAATGTCCCCAGTGCTACCGTAGCAGCCAGAATTGACAGTGATTTCTGTTTTTTCATAGCAAAACATCCCCCTCTTTATTTACGAACAAACTATGATGCACTCTTTCATTGTAGGATATTTTAGAAAATTTGCAATAGAAATGATAATATTTCTCCTGTTTTATTACCTTGGTTTATATTTCCGTGCAGTATATTTTCAGAAAATTAAATAAAAACAACCACATCCCGCAAGAGTGGTCGTTTTTATGGAAAAATATTATTACTCTTTGTATTTTTGGGAATACGCTTTGCACGTAACGTATATGGCCAATACTACAAAGCCAACCAGCATCGCTACACTGGCAAACGTGGTTCCTTGCATGAGTGTAAGTCCCCTCTCGATTGCGCCTGCTTTTTCTCTATTATACGAGAAGCGCGAAGGCAATCACAACGGAGGAATCATCCAAAAGGTTACGAATTGATCTCGGTTGTCAGCTTGTAGGTGAGTGTTTTCGCATCGTAAGTCACTTTGGCACCCAGCTCTTGTGCGATGTACACCAATGGTACCAGCACAGCTCCGGTAGTTGCACGCGGCGGGTTCGGCACGCGGATTTCCTTGCCGTTTTTGTAAGCAAACGTGCTGTTTTCATACATGCGCAGGCCGTACTTGTTATCTTTGGAAACCAGAAGCGATTTGGTCATGGTATCCCATGCTGCTGCGCCTCCGAGTGCCAATGCCAACGTACTTGCGTTTACATAAGCCACTCCGTTTTCAGTTACGATGTCTTGAGGAAACGGCAGCTCTTTGCCATTCAGCTCAACTTTGATTTTCAGTTGTTGCTGTGCAGGTGCCTGTTGGGCAAAAGCAGCAGTCGCTGCAACACTTCCTGTCAGCAAAGCGGCTGTAAGCATCAATGTGGAAAACTTGCGAAGCATACTAAACACCCCTCGATTTTTATGAAATGAATTCCAATTTTATCATTTTCGACACATATCTGCTTTTTCCTCTTTTTCATTCCATACTTTTCCTATGTTAACGAGACGCCAAATATGCCAAAACTATGGAAATCAGGCGTGCTATCCCGCGAACAAATGTTTTTGTGCACAACCTGTTGATAAAACTGTGGATAACTTTGCTTGAACGGAGGAAGCTTTCATGGCGAGCGATCGTTTTTTTCTGATTTACCAGGAAGCCAGCGATGAAGAATGTTTGCTGACCATCCAGCCGTACAAAAATCAGCAGGAGCTGGCAGAGGCCATCAATCAGCTTTCGGCCAAGCAGGTGGAGGAATATACGATCATCAAGGGGAAAAAGATGAAGGCGACGCTCAAGCTGGCTGTCGACCTGACGGAAGCAGACGACGCGGAAGAAGAATGAATGCTTTCCTTTTGCCATAGGTTTAGGGAGAGGCAAAATGGCAAACATGGTAGTGAGGGCGTGCACTTATGTGTTTGACCTTCATTGACCTTTTGTGTATGATAATCTTACAAAGAGAGGAGGAAGACGAGATGCACATGAATTTGATTCCAACTGTCATTGAACAGACCAACCGCGGTGAACGTGCTTACGATATTTATTCGCGCCTGCTCAAAGACCGCATCATCTTTCTGGGAACCCCCATCAATGACACGGTAGCCAACATTGTGGTGGCCCAACTGTTGTTCCTTCAGGCGGAAGATCCGGAGAAAGACATTCATCTGTACATAAACAGTCCTGGCGGTTCCATCACTGCCGGAATGGCGATTTACGATACGATGCACTTCATCAAGCCAGACGTCTCCACCATTTGTATCGGAATGGCCGCTTCGATGGGCGCTTTCCTGCTCGCTGCCGGAACAAAAGGCAAACGCTATGCGCTGCCAAACAGCGAAGTGATGATTCACCAGCCATTGGGCGGTGCACAAGGTCAGGCAAGCGATATCGAAATCGCGGCGAAACGCATTTTGAAAATGCGCGACCACCTGAACACCATCCTGGCTGAGCGTACAGGACAGCCGCTGGAGCGCATCCAGAAGGATACGGATCGCGACAACTTCCTCTCTGCCCAAGAAGCAGTAGAGTACGGATTGATCGACAAAGTCATTACTTCCGAGCCTTCTTCGAAAAAGTAACGTCTGCGTCAAAAAACACTCGTGCCCATCGAATTGTTGGCACGAGTGTTTTTTTATAGGGCGCTGTATGTGCCTCGGTGGTCCCCTGTCGGCACGCCCTTATCATTCGCTGACAAAGCAGCCGTGAAAACGCCAGGACGTCCCGCGCTCGGCTTGCCAGCTACGCTTTTGTTTCGTTTGCGAGGGTAGACTTAGACTTCTTCCAACTGACTGACGTACACAGTCAAGCTGTTGCCGGGGTTTCTTTCCTGATGAATGCGCGCGGTAGACGTCTTCTCGTCGACTGCATCGATCCACACCGACTCGCCTTGGTATTCTACCTTGATTTTTTCAGGAGAATAAAGAATAGCCTGCGCTCTTGTCAGATCCATAGGTTCTTCCCTCTTATCGCTCGTCGTCTAAGGCTTGCTGCGCGGAGCTTGCCCCTGTCATCGTATCCACGCTCGTTTCCTCGATCAAGCCGTTCTGATCGGAAACGATTCCGCCGCCAAGTCCTTCATTTATCATCCGGTCGATGTCCATGTCGTATGCATCCCGACCTTCGTTGCAGCTATCCCGACACGTGTCACGATTGCTCATGAGTCATTCCTCCTTTATTGCGCTCTACATTGTTTAGCAATACCCTGCGCCACGCAAAATGATGCATGGACGCAAAAAAAGACACCCCCGATTAAGGGACAGTGTCTTTCGTCCATCGTTTTCTACTCTTCTTTGCTTACCAGATTGGAAAGGCTCAAAACTGCCTGGGAGGCATCCGGCCCTTCTGCCAAGATGGTAATCTCCGTTCCCGAGCTGATGGCGAGGCTCATGATACCCATGATGCTTTTCGCGTTGACCTTTTTGTTGCCTTTTTCTACGAATACTTCCGATACAAAACGGTTGGCCTCTTGTACGAAAAAGGCAGCCGGACGAGCCTGCAAACCGGTCTTCAACTGAACCACAACCTGCTGTTGAACCATGAATGGACCTCCTAACCTTGTAGACTATTATCCTTTAGTATATCATGCATCTACAACGAAAGATTTTGTTTTTCACGTATTTTGTCAGCGATTTCGTTAATTTTTCGCAAGCGGTGATTAATTCCCGATTTGCTGACAACTCCGCTTGGGACCATTTCCCCCAGTTCTTTCAAATTGATGTCGGGGTGTGCCACACGAAGTTCGGCTACCTCACGCAGACGTCTGGGCAAGTTCTCCAGCCCGATTTCCTGGTCGATGAGCTGAATGTTTTCCATTTGTCTTGTGGCAGCGTTTACCGTTTTGTTGATGTTGGCAATCTCGCAATTGTGCAAACGGTTCACAGAGTTGCGCATGTCCTTTACGATCCGGACGTCCTCAAAATACAACAGAGCCTGGTGTGCTCCGATCAGGCTCAAAAACTCCGTGATTTTCTCGCCTTCTTTAATGTAGAGGACGTACCCCTTTTTCCGCTCGATGCACTTGGCATTTAGTTTATACCGATTGGCGATCTTGGTCAATGCTTCGCAAAAATCCTGATAGGAGGTGAATATCTCCAGATGATAGCTGGATGCCTCCGGATGGTTGACCGAACCGCCTGCCAGAAAAGCACCGCGCAGGTAGGCAGCCCGGCAGCACGACTTTTTCACAATCTCGGGAGCGATCCCGGGTACGAACGACAGGCTGCTGTCCATGATCGCCAGGTCTTGCAAAATTTCATTGGCCTGGTTAGGTATTCGCACGATGTAGACGTTGTTCTTTTTCAGCCGCATCTTTTTGCGAACGAGCAGCTCGCAGTGCGTCTGAAACAGCTTTTTAATCAAGGTGTAAATCCTTCTGGCAATCGCCGCATTTTCCGTCGTCACATCCAGCACCAGGCGTCCTGCTCCGAACTGCAAGCTCCCGTTCATACGGATCAAGGCAGACAATTCGGCCTTGCTACAGCAGTCGGCGCCCTCCATCATGGTCAGTTCTTTTTTGGTATGCGCGGCGAATGACATCGAACCTCACTACTCCTTCTCTATCTTCAGCACCCTCCGTCTGCGCTTGACGAGTGAAACGACTTGCTTGCTCACGGCATGCGCATCGTGACGCAGGTAACCATCCTCAAATGTAACCAACGGCTTTGCGACAATATGCAAGCCGAGCTGACGCAGCTTTTTCAGGTCACAGGGGACAGGAGCCGCTCCTTTCTCCGCGTATTTTTCCAACACGTGGTTCGGCAGCTCGGCTGAATTGACAATGATCGTATCCAGAAATGATTCTTTTACATGATCGTACATGACCTGCACATGCTTCGAGGCGGTGAAACCGTCCGTCTCTCCTGGCTGTGTCATTACGTTGCAAATATAAATCTTCGGGGCCGTTGAGCGCTTGATCGCAGCAAACAGACCGCGCACCAGCAAATTGGGCAGTATGCTCGTGTACAAACTGCCCGGTCCAATCAAAATGGCATCCGCCTCAGCAATGGCCAAAAGCGCCTCGCTCAGCGGCACAGCGTCTGCCGGATCAAGGAAAACCCGTCTGATTTCCTTGCCTGTCAGCGGTATTTGGGATTCTCCGATCACGATTGAGCCATCCGTCATTTCGGCTTTCAGACGAATGGATTGCGTGGACGCAGGCAGCACATCTCCACGCACCGCCAAAACTCCGCTCAATGTTTTGACTGCGGTGACAAAATCTCCCGTGATTTCGTTCATTGCGGCAAGTAATAGATTTCCCAAATTATGCCCTGCTAATCCCGTGCCTGAGGAAAAACGGTACTGCATGACTTTTTCCATCAACGGCTCCGTATCGGCCAAAGCAGTCAGCACATTGCGAATATCTCCGGGCGGCAGCATATCCATTTCCTCGCGCAGACGTCCCGAGCTTCCCCCATCGTCTGCTACGGTTACAATCGCTGTAATATGCACCGGCTCATGCTTCAAACCGCGCAAAAGGACGGACAGACCCGTTCCTCCGCCAATGACGACAATTCGTAATGGCCTTGACTGCAGCCTCCCCATTCCCTTAGTAGGCATATGTCACCTCATTATTTCTGATACAAATAAACAGGTGGCGTTCTCTTGCGGATGACCTAACGTTTTTCTTCCTGCCATCCTATGCTCACTTGTTCTTTTCCATGTCTCGATGACTGACGCGGATGGTAAAATCTTTTCCGAAGGTCTGGCCCAGATGCTCTGCAATCGCGACCGAGCGGTGTTTTCCGCCCGTACAGCCGATTCCGATCACAAGCTGGCTTTTGCCTTCGCGCTGGTAATGAGGCAAGGTGTACGCCAAAAAGTCCGTCAGCTTCTCGATGAACTCTTTGGTTTCCTTGTGCTTCATCACGTAATCAGCCACCTCTGGATCGCATCCGGTCTTGGGCCGCAACTCGTCTACATAATGCGGATTCGGCAAAAACCGGACATCAAACATCAAGTCCGCGTCAATCGGCGTACCGTATTTAAAGCCAAACGACAATACATTGATCGTAAGGGGTGATCCTTGTTGTGCGTATTGGTTGATGATTTTTTCCCGAAGCTGCGCTGGCTTCATTTGACTCGTATCGATAATCTGATGCGCCCAGCCCTTCATTTCCTGCAACAGACGGCGCTCAGCATGAATTCCTTCCAGAGGGGAACCGTTCGGTGAAAGCGGATGTCTGCGACGAGTTTCCTTGTAACGGGAAACCAGCGTTTGGTCGTTCGCATCGAGGTAGAGGATGTGATACGACAATCCCTCCATCTGATCCAGGCTCTCGATCGTCACGGAGAGACTTTCGAAAAACTCCCGTCCACGCAAGTCGATCACCAAAGCGACACGCTCAATACTCCCGCCAGACTGTTTGACCAACTCGGCAAATTTGGGAATCAGTACTGGGGGCAGGTTGTCAACGCAAAAATAACCCAGGTCCTCCAAGCTTTGTACAGCAACTGTTTTTCCCGCACCTGACATTCCGGTAATAATCAGGAGATTAATGGCCTTGTCGTTTCCCAATTCCGTCACGCAACTCGCCTCCTACGATTCTGACAATAGCATACCATACTCGCGCCCCTATTCGCACCTTTTTGGGCGCTTCCCCACTTTTCCCAGCTTTCGTTTCCGCTCGCGAACAAGCTGTTTTTGGACAAAAAAAGATGCGCGACTGAAATGCCAGCCACGCAACAATGTTTATATAGATAAGGGGGTCAATTCATTGTCTTTATCTTACCCTTGAATTATTTCACTCATGTTACAAGCACGTTAAGAGATTGTGACATTTTGTTCCTTTAGCTTTTCGTTCAGCTCTTCCACGTAGTGTTGAGCCGATTGGGCCGCAATGGAACCGTCTCCGGTTGCTGTCACGACCTGGCGCAGCATTTTTTCCCGAACGTCACCGGCTGCGAACACGCCTTTTACTTTGGTTTGCATTTTTTCGTCGGTGAGGATGTACCCTGCGTCATTGGTAATGCCCAACGAACGCACGCTTTCAGTCAACGGGTCCATACCTACGTAGATGAACACGCCGTCTGTCGCAAACTCTCGCTGCTCGCCAGTCTTGGTGTTTTCCAGGAGGACGGACTGCACTTTGCCTTCTCCGCGAATTTCTTTTACAGCGGAATCCCAGATCACTTCGATCTTTTCGTTTTCAAAAGCGCGTTTTTGCAAGATTTTTTGCGCGCGGAACTGATCGCGACGGTGGACGATCGTCACTTTGGAAGCGAAGCGGGTAAGGAAAACGGCTTCCTCTACCGCGGAGTCGCCGCCGCCTACGACAACCAGCTCTTTGTTGCGGAAGAAAGCGCCATCGCACACAGCGCAGTAGGAAACGCCACGGCCGGACAGCTCTTTTTCCCCTGGTACTCCGAGCAAGCGATGCTCGGCACCTGTTGCAACGATTACCGCTTTGGCCAAGTATTCCTTGTCCCCAGTGATTACGCGTTTGTACGGTTCTTCATCGCGAATTTCCTTGATCTCGCCGTAGGCGTACTCTGCACCGAACTGCTGCGCATGCTCGAACATTTTGGTGGAGAGGTCAGGACCGAGAATGGAAGTGAAGCCTGGATAGTTTTCGATTTCCTCCGTATTGGCCATCTGGCCGCCAGGAATACCTCTCTCCAGCATCAGAGTGCTCATGTTGGCGCGGGAAGTATATACAGCAGCCGTCATACCAGCAGGGCCGGCTCCGGCGATGATAACGTCATAAACTTTTTGCTCGCTCATATCTGTTGCCTCCTCGTCTGACACGCTTCTTTTATTTAAAATTATTATAATGTAATAATCTATTTAAAATCAAGTGTCGACAATACTTTGACGCATTTTGCTACGGTTGCCGTGGAGATCCCGTATTTCTCGGCCAGATACGCTTGCGATTTTTTGTTGTTCCCTATTGTTCCGTATACATATTCTAATGCAGCGATCCATGCAACTGCTTTCCGCACTTGTACTTGGCTTTGTGCGTATTTCTGATGCTTTTCCCAGACGCGCAGGCACCATTCTCCGGCCTCTTGCTGTCCTTCTGCGAGCAGGTAGCGGTGAATCCCTTCTTCTACGCTCATCTCAGCCTGAACGGCACTGCTTTGGTGCCCTTTTACAGCCGATTTGGGCGCATCCTCGGGCATGGCCGCTCCCATGTCTGCCAGCGCCAGCAGAGCCAGCTTTTGCAGTTGGGGATTGTCGGTCTGGTAGTAAAATTGGCGAACAGCGTGCTCAGCCTCATCATCGCCAATCAACGACAAAGTTTGCAGAACGGCAAATTTGACTTCGTCGCGTCCATGCTGCAAGGCCCACAAAAGCGATGCGCGAATCATCGGATCGTTTTTGAAGTCCTCTACTCCGGTAAACGGCGCCTTTTCCCAGGACACGTCGCGTTGCGGCGGGTTGTACTGGTACGGAATCGGCTTTATAGTTTCCCCTTCTTGCTCGTTTTTTACCATCTGGATGTACTGGTCGGCAATTCCGGATTCCGGGTCCATCTGCTTGGCTTTTTGCCACCAGCGCAAAGCCTGGTCTTTTCGCCCGCTCAAGTACGCGGAGATCGCCGCATAGTGGTAGGTGCAGGCTTCGTGCGGACGGCCCGCCCGCAGCATCCGCTGGTAGTGGAAGTACGCCTCGTCATGCTGTCCAAGCACTCCCATGGTCGTTGCCAGCTTGTACGTGTTTTCCGGGTGAAACGGAACGACCTTTTTTAGCATGTCCATCAACGCCAGCAGTTCTACTGTATGGTTGTGATGGGAGAGCAAAACGGCGAGGTTGCACAGCGCATGCAAGTTGCCGTGCTCCTTCTCCAGCGTCTTGTCGATCGTCTCCATCGCTTTTTGGAAATCGCCCACATAGTAATAGGCGAGCGACAAGTTGTTCCAGGCCGGCAAAAAGTCGGGGTCGGCTTCCACGATTTCTTTCAATATATCCAGCGCTTCCAGGAAGCGGCCTTCCTCCAGACTGCGGCGTGCACGCTCATGCTTGCTGTACACATCCTCGTTTTCACTCGGCTGGAAGTGGCGCGGCGGCAAGTCCAGCTCGAAGTAAATGTAATCGAGCAGTTCTTCCGCTTCCTCGCGGTAATGCCCGTTGCCCGCCTCTTGCAGATAACGGACGGCCATTTCTTCTGCCATCTGGTAGTCTTCCAGATTGGCGTAGTTGTTCGCCATATAGAAGTACACTTCTACCATGGACGGGTCCCATTTTTCTATAATCTCGTACAGGACTTCATTCGATGCTTCAAACTGTCCGGTTTCGGCGAGGGCACTGGCCAGGTGGCAATGGCATTCCACATTGGCAGGCTCCATCTCAACGGCGCGCCGAAACGACCGCAGTGCTTTTTCATAGTCGTACCGGTTCAAAAAGCGCATTCCCCGGTCGACAAAAAAAGCGGCATCTTGCTTGAAGTCGACGACAGTTGTTTTTTTCAAAATACTTTTGTTATGTTTCATAAAACCTCCAACATCATAGGAGCAGCACTTCAAGTATCGTACCAGAAGCGGTGCCAGCCTACAAGCTGACTCGTCTTTTAAAGTGTGTATTTTACAGTTGAGACTCCCACGGCTAAAGCCGCAAGCCTTCCACCTTGCGGTGTACGGGTGGGATTCTTGAATGACTAAGCGTTCGCAGTCCATTTCTGTTTTGAACAGCCTTCAAGATGAGGGCATCTCATTGCCCCTCCTAAGACAGTGCATATAGCATCTTAGGCTGATTGACTGTTACCATCAATCACAGGTGCATATCGAATGTTCATAGCACCGACTAAATCACGATGTTTTTCGAATCCACATTTGCATTTATACTTACGGTCTTGTGCCTTATTCTTCTCAGAGCATTTAGGGCATGTCTGACTTGTGTATGCAGGATTCACATGCTCAACTCTAATACCAACTAAATTCGCTTTATATTCAATGAACTGAGACAGGCGATAAAATGACCAAGTATGCAGATTCTTTTCGTTTTTACGGCTTGTTCTTGCCGTCTGTCTAATATTCGCCAGTTGTTCCAAGCGAATGACAGAAATTTTATTGTCTTTTGCAAAATTTACGATAGCACGACTAACCTTATGGTCTTGGTCTTTCATCCAACGTTGTTCTTTATCTTTTGAACTACGAATCGCATTTACCTTTTTCTTTTTGCCTAATGCTTTGCGTTCAGAACGGAACTTACGCTTCATGTACTTATTTTGTCTGCCATTCCCAAAGAAACGTACCTTTTCATCATCTGTTACAGCAACGGCAGGAACTTTTAAACCCAAATCAACCCCCATGACTTTTACTCCTGTTCCTTCCATAGTAGGTATGGTGACAGAAATTTGGGCAATCCATTTATTTGCTTTCTGTGTGATTCGAAGCGTACCTAATTTGTGTTTTAGCAAAGCAAAGTTACGGTTGTCTTTATCAACTAACAAAGCACGGATAGGTGTTTTAGTTACCTTGCCGTCAATCATAATCGGCATGGAAATGTGCGTGAAATCAAACGAATAGTTTTGATTGTTCCAAATGCAGACAGGTTTCTTCAAAACAGGAACAGTAGTGAATTTGCTTTTCTTCGCTTTCTTAAACACACTTTTCGCGTCCTTGATAGCTTGATTTTTAACGGCACTTGGCAAAGAAGCAGAAATATCCTTACTCGACTTCTTTGTGCTTTTCTTTTCAGCAACCATTTCGGAAACGAGAGTATTGATAGTGGAGAGGTACGTTTGACTCATCTCACGCAAAATAGAAGCCTGTTCTTTTGTTGGAAGCAATTTCACTTTGACTGTGATGGTCTGCGACATGATTTTCACCCCCTTGTTTTCTGTTGTTCGACATATCGCTTTATCGTTTCACTTGCGGTAGAAACGAAGTATGAGCGTGTCCACAAACTCGGCAAATGCCGAAGATGTGGAAACTCTTCACGCAATTTCTTAGGGGGTGCTATCGCACCGTAGCGGGCTTTCTCGTTCGGAAAATCTGTAAAAGCAGGAAAACACCACTGGCGCATAGCAAGTGGTGTTTACGAACTGTAATGGAGCGGACGACGGGTCTCGAACCCGCGACCTTCGCCTTGGCAAGGCGACGCTCTACCAATTGAGCTACGTCCGCATATTGTATCATCTTTTCCCTGTTCAATTGTTTGTAAAAACTGGTGAGCCATGAAGGACTCGAACCTTCGACCCTCTGATTAAAAGTCAGATGCTCTACCAACTGAGCTAATGGCTCGTACATGGTGGCTCGGGACGGAATCGAACCGCCGACACGAGGATTTTCAGTCCTCTGCTCTACCGACTGAGCTACCGAGCCATGCTATTCCATTGCCATTTCTGACTTTTTCTTAGATAGAAATGGCGGAGCTGACGGGACTCGAACCCGCGACCTCCGGTGTGACAGACCGGCGTGAACTCCAACTTCACCACAGCTCCAATGTGGAAGGTTTGTTCCTTCAAAACTGAATACGCATGTTTGCTAAGAAATGTGTGGATAAGTCCTCGACCGATTAGTATTCGTCAGCTCCACGCGTTGCCGCGCTTCCACACCGAACCTATCAACCTCATCGTCTATGAGGGGTCTTACCAGCTTAACGCTGTGGGAAATCTCATCTTAAGGGGGGCTTCACGCTTAGATGCTTTCAGCGCTTATCCCTTCCATACATAGCTACCCAGCCGTGCTTCTGGCGAAACAACTGGTGCACCAGCGGTATGTCCACCCCGGTCCTCTCGTACTAAGGGCAGCTCCTTTCAAATTTCCTACGCCCGCGACAGATAGGGACCGAACTGTCTCACGACGTTCTGAACCCAGCTCGCGTACCGCTTTAATGGGCGAACAGCCCAACCCTTGGGACCTACTTCAGCCCCAGGATGCGATGAGCCGACATCGAGGTGCCAAACCTCCCCGTCGATGTGGACTCTTGGGGGAGATAAGCCTGTTATCCCCAGGGTAGCTTTTATCCGTTGAGCGATGGCCCTTCCATGCGGAACCACCGGATCACTAAGCCCGACTTTCGTCCCTGCTCGACTTGTAGGTCTCGCAGTCAAGCTCCCTTCTGCCTTTACACTCTACGAATGATTTCCGACCATTCTGAGGGAACCTTTGGGCGCCTCCGTTACCTTTTAGGAGGCGACCGCCCCAGTCAAACTGCCCACCTGGCATGGTCCTCTCGCCCGATGAGGGCGACGAGTTAGAAACTCCGTACATCAAGGGTGGTATCCCACCGACAGCTCCACAGAGGCTGGCGCCCCTGCTTCTCAGCTTCCCACCTATCCTGTACATGATGCACAAAGTTCCAATACCAGGCTACAGTAAAGCTCCATGGGGTCTTTCCGTCTTGTCGCGGGTAACCTGCATCTTCACAGGTATTATGATTTCACCGGGTCTCTTGCCGAGACAGCGCCCAAGTCGTTACGCCTTTCGTGCGGGTCGGAACTTACCCGACAAGGAATTTCGCTACCTTAGGACCGTTATAGTTACGGCCGCCGTTTACTGGGGCTTCGGTTCAAAGCTTCGCTTGCGCTAACTCATCCCCTTAACCTTCCAGCACCGGGCAGGCGTCAGCCCCTATACTTCGCCTTGCGGCTTCGCAGAGACCTGTGTTTTTGCTAAACAGTCGCTTGGGCCTTTTCACTGCGGCCCCCTCGGGCTCAGCCCACCCAACGCAAGCTTACGCTCACGTTGGGCGGGGACCCTCACCCTACCGGGGCGCCCCTTCTCCCGAAGTTACGGGGCCATTTTGCCGAGTTCCTTAGCAAGAGTTATCCCGCGCACCTTAGGATTCTCTCCTCGCCTACCTGTGTCGGTTTGCGGTACGGGCACCTTGTTCCTCGCTAGACGCTTTTCTTGGCAGTGTGAAATCAGGGACTTCGGTACTAAAATTTCCCTCGCCATCACAGCTTGCCCTTAGCGGTGTGCGGATTTGCCTACACACCAGGCTTACTGCTTGGACGGCCATCCAGTAGGCCGCTCACCCTATCCTCCT